>NZ_JASKLY010000008.1:0-111619 GCF_030125545.1 Arthrobacter sp. zg-Y1219 | reverse complement strand
TGTGCCTCGGCCCCCCTTTTTGGGCCGGCCGTTAACCGCGGGGGCCCCGCCCGCCCATGGGCGGCGGGCCCCGCTGCGGGCTTACGCTGGTGCGGTCAAGCGGTGCGGTTAGGGCCGAGGCTGTCCGCCGGCACCCGGATCGGTGTCGTCACCGTTCTCGTTGCCGTCCCCGTTCTCGGAATCGGTGCCGTTGGCAGTATCGCTGCCGTCAGTTCCGTTGCCGTCGGTTGTGGTGTCGGCAGTTCCCTTCTCGCCGTCGGCGGCGTCAGGCTCCGGCGTATCAAACCCGCCGTTGAGGAGGCGCTCCAGGGCGGCATCGACGTCGGAATCCGAGGCGTCCAGCAGCTCACGCCGCTTGCTGAAGCCCTTCGGATCATCCAGGTCCTTGGCCGTGGGCATGAGGTCCGGGTGTTCCCACACGGAATCGCGGCCCTCGATGCCGCGCTCCTCCCGGAGCTGCGACCACAGGGTCGCCGCGTCCCGGAGCCGGCGCGGACGCAGCTCCAGGCCCACCAGCGAGGAGAAGGTGTGCTCGGCGGGACCACCGCTTGCCCGGCGGCGGCGGATCATTTCGCGCAGTGCGGCGGCCGACGGCAGATTGACCGTTGCGGCTGCTGTGACTTCGTCGACCCAGCCCTCCACCAGGGCAAGCGCTGTTTCGAGGCGTTCCAGGGCTGCGTCCTGCGCCGCCGTCCGCTCCGGCTGGAAAACGCCGCCGGAGAGGGCTTCCTGAATGGACTCAGGGTTGGACGGATCCAGGTCCCGGGCAACTTCCTCGATCTTGGAAATGTCGATGTGGATGCCGCGGGCGTAGCTGTCAACGGCGCCGAAAAGGTGTCCCGCCAGCCAGGGAGCGTGGGTGAAGAGCCGGGCATGCGCAGCTTCGCGGACGGCCAGGTAAAGCCGGATCTCCGTTTCCGGGATGTCCAGGCCTTCGCCGAACTTGGCGACGTTGGCCGGCAGCAGCGCCATGGTTCCGCCCGCGAGGGGGAGGCCAATGTCGGTGGAGCTGACGACTTCCTTGGACAGGGCGCCGACAGCCTGGCCGAGCTGGATGGCAAACATTGCGCCGCCCATGTTGGCGAGCATGGAGGATGCTCCGCCCATCATGGACTTCATCTCTTCAGGCATCTGGGTGCTGATGGCGTTCGACAGCGCCTGGGAGATGCTGACGGCAACGGGTTCGGTGAGCCGCTTCCAGGAATCCATGGTGGCTTCCACCCATTCCGCCCGGCTCCAGGCCTGGCCCAGCGCCGAAATGGAAGCGAAATCGGTCACGGGATCCAGCCACAGCTGGGCGACGTGCAGCGCCTCGTCCACCTCCTTGCTCTGCGCGGGCAGCACCGAGGGATCGCTGTCCGTGGCGGCAACCCTGCGGGCATTGTCCTTGGCAAGCTGCCAGTTGACCGGGCCTTCCGAGGGGGCGCTGAACATGGCCTGGACCTGCTGGAAGATCATGGCCATGGCGTTGGGATCGGAGGGCAGGCCGGCTGCTTTGGCCAGCTCCTGCGGATCCATGCCGCCGGCGCCGGCGCCGGCTCCGCCGAACAGTCGGGCAAGCATTTCGGAGAGCGGATCCTGGGGCGTGTCCCCGGGATCGGAAGGGTTGGAGCTCATGGATACCACCGGTCCTGTGGAAGATTGACGTGCATAACGCGGAACAGGCAGCCCGCGGTTGGCGGCCCTGGCTGCTCCGGACCACGGGCCGCTGAATCACGGACCATGGTTTCCTTACGTTACCGGCAGCCCGGGACGCCTGTCCTGTATTCACCGGTTCGTTCGCTGATGGCAAAGCCCTAAGCGCGCTGGCGCCCGCGGGGAAAGGGCCCGCGGGCGTAAGCTGGGGCCAGTATCCGCCGTATCAGCCTCGTTAGCCGTTTCAGCCTTACCGAGCTGCCTCGGGTTCCCACCTTCAGAAAAGGTTGGCCACTTGCGCCCCTCAGACCATCCGCACGACCCTTCCGTTTCCAGCGCCCGGGCCGCGGGTCCGTACCCGGGGCAGGGCGGGCTTCCCGCGGTTCCGGCGCCGCTGCCGGACGGAGCTTCCGGACCCTTCAGCGGGGGACACCGTCCGGACCCGCGCTCGCGGGCGCTGCTGGTGACGGGCGCGCTGACCCTGGTGCTGGGAGCCGTTGCACTGTTTCTTCCGGCGCCGTATGTGGTGGAATCTCCCGGTCCCACCTTTAACACGGTGGGCACCGTGGAGACGGCTGAGGGGGAGGAGGCGCCGTTGATCGAGATTGAGGGGGCGCCCACGTACCCCACCGACGGAGAGCTTGACCTGACCACTGTCTACGTGGCCGGCGGACCGGGCACCGCCATGAGTTTCCTGGAAGCCGTCGGCGCGTGGCTGAACCCGGAGGACGCCGTCGTGCCGCAGGAATTCGTCTATCCGCGCGGAACCACCGGTGAAGACATCGACCAACAGAACGCGGCCGCCATGACCTCTTCGCAGGAGGCGTCAGTCGCGGCGGCGCTGAGCGAACTGGACGTGCCCTTCAGCGAGGACCTGTCCGTGGCCGAACTGGTGGATGGTTCGCCCGCCGCCGGGGTGCTGGAGGCCGGAGACACCCTGCTCAGCGTGGGCGGCACTGACATCGACGGAATAGACTCCCTGCGCGAGGAACTGCAGGCCAGCGGCGGGGCTCCGGTGGAGATAACGTTCCGGCGGGACGGCCGGGAACAGACGGGAACCGTGACGCCGGTGCTCGGCGATACCGGCAGCTACCAGCTCGGAATCTTCCTGGCCACCAGCTTCGAATTCCCCTTCGAGGTCACGATCGCCCTGAACGACGTTGGAGGCCCGTCCGCCGGCATGATGTTCGCGCTGGGAATTATTGACCGGCTGACCCCCGGGGAACTGACCGGGGGCAAGCACTTTGCCGGAACCGGAACCATTGACTCGGCCGGAAATGTCGGAGCCATCGGCGGCATCCAGCAGAAGATGGTGGGCGCGTCCGACGCCGGCGCTGAGTTCTTCCTGGCTCCGGCGGACAACTGCGGTGAAGTTGTCGGGCACATTCCGGAGGGGCTCGACGTCGTACGCGTCGCCACGCTGGACGAGGCACGCACCGCGGTTGAGGCCCTCGCCGGCGGAACGAGCCCCGCGGAGCTCGCACAGTGCACCGCGGACCAGGAACCCTGACCCGAGGCGCCTGCATGAGCCAGCGACCAGGATCCGGCCGGAAAAAGGACTCGGGCCAGGCCGCGGCCCATCACGATCGTGAAAAGGTTCTTTCGCAAAGGCGGGGTTAGTGGCCCCGTGCGAGGAAGACAAGGCAGAATGAGAAAGCACGGCAACTTGCGGAGGGGACAGCAAAAATGTCCTGCAGCACCCGTTGCAGGGGCCGTGGACCGACGCACCGAACGATGAGGTAACAGTGACTTCCGGACCAAACGGCCCATTCTCCCGACCAAGCCCCAGTACGGGCACCAGCCCCGGCAAGCGGCGCGGCCCGAGCCCCCTGATCGCCACGCTGATCGTGGTGGCGATCCTTGTGATCGGCTTCGTGTACTTTTCGCAGGTTTATGCGGATGTCCTCTGGTACAACCAGCTGGGCTACCTCGAGGTCTTCGTCAAGGAAAACCTGACCCGCATCGCGATGTTCCTCAGTGCCTTCATCATCATGGCCGGCTGCGTTTTCTTCAGCATCCGGGCGGCCTACGCATCGCGGCCCGTGTATGCACCCGACAGTGCGCTGCAGGACAACCTGAACCGTTACCAGGCGCAGCTTGAACCCGTCCGCAAGCTCCTGATGATCGGCATCCCCGTCGTCGTCGGCGGCTTTGCCGGCACGGCGGCCATGTCCATGTGGCAGCAGGTGCTGCTGTTCCTGAACCGCCGCGAGTTCGGCCGGCAGGATCCGGAATTCGGCCTGGACTTCAGCTTCTACCTCAACACCCTGCCCTTCCTGGGCTTCATCGTTGGCTTCCTGATCAGCGTTGTGGTCATCTCCGGCATCGCCGGGCTGCTGACCCACTACCTGTACGGCGGCATCCGCCTTGAGGAAAAGGGCATCTTCACTTCGCGGCAGGCACGCATCCACATCGCCGTCATCGCCGCGGCCTTCCTGCTCCTGCAGGCTGCCAACTTCTGGCTGGACCGCTACAACACCCTGCTCAGCACCTCCGGCACCTGGACCGGCGCCCTGTACACGGACGTCGAAGCGGTCATTCCCACCAAGACCATCCTGACCGTGGCCTCGGTCATCGTGGCCCTGCTGTTCATTGTGTCCGCCTTCATCGGCCGGTGGCGCCTGCCGATCATCGGTACGGCCATGCTGATCATTACGGCCATCGTGGCCGGCGGCGTCTACCCGTGGATCGTCCAGCAGTACCAGGTCAAGCCCTCGGAACTGAGCAAGGAAGAGCCGTACATCCAGCGCAACATCGAGCTGACGCGCGAGGCCTACGGCCTGGACGAGACCGAGGTCACCGAGTACAAGGCCACGGTTGAAGCCAACGCCGGAGCGCTCGCCCAAGATTCCGGCACCACCTCCAACATTCGCCTGCTGGACCCGAACGTGGTGTCCCCGGCCTTCTCGCAGCTGCAGCAGTTCCGCCAGTACTACCAGTTCCCGGAGACGCTCAACGTTGACCGTTACGACATCGACGGCGAGATCCAGGACACCGTGATCGCGGTCCGTGAGCTGAACACCGACGGCGTGCCCGACGGCTGGGTCAACGAACACATCCTGTACACCCACGGCTACGGCGTGGTTGCCGCCCGCGGCTCCACCGTCCAGGCCGACGGCAAACCCAGTTTCATGGAATCCGGCATTCCGTCCAGCGGTGTGCTGGGGGACTACGAGCCGCGGATCTACTTCGGCGAATCCTCACCCGACTACTCGGTAGTCGGAGCGCCCGAAGGGTCCGCACCGCAGGAAATCGACCGCCCGCAGACCGGAGACTCGGACACCGAGTCCCAGACCACGTTCGACGGCGAGGGCGGCCCGAGCGTGGGCAACCTCTTCAACCAGCTGGTCTACGCCATCAAGTTCCAGTCCACCGAGCTCCTGCTCTCGGACGCGATCAACGAAGAATCCCAGATCCTCTACGACCGCGATCCCCGCGAACGCGTGGAGAAGGTTGCGCCGTACCTGACCGTGGACGGCAACGCCTACCCCGCCGTCGTGGACGGCCGGGTCCAGTGGATCGTGGACGGCTACACCACCAGCAAGTACTTCCCGTATTCCACCCAGCAGGAACTTCAGGCCGCAACCACTGACTCCCTGACCACCGGTGCTGCGGCGCTGCCCGCCGACCAGGTCAACTACATCCGCAACGCGGTGAAGGCCACGGTGGACGCCTACGACGGCTCCGTCACGCTCTACGCCTGGGATGACCAGGACCCGCTGCTGCAGTCCTGGCAGAGTGTCTTCCCGTCCACGCTCAAGCCGTACAGCGAGATGTCAGCTGACCTGATGGCGCATGTGCGCTACCCGGAGGACCAGTTCAAGGTCCAGCGCGAGCTCATGGGCAAGTACCACGTCACCAACGCTGATTCGTTCTTCAAGAACGACGACGCCTGGAGCGTTCCGAACGACCCCACGGTCACCAACTCCGAGGTCAAGCAGCCGCCCTACTACCTGTCCCTGCAGATGCCGGGCCAGGACGAGACCGCGTTCTCGCTCACCACGCCGTTCATTCCGTTTGTCTCGCCCAACGGCGAGGCCCGCAACGTGCTCTACGGCTTCCTGGCCGCAGAAGCGGATGCCGGCACCGGCGAGGACGGGGTCAAGAGCGAGGACTACGGCAAGCTCCGGCTGCTCTCGCTGCCCACCGACACCGTGGTTCCGGGTCCGGGCCAGGCGCAGAACCGGTTCAACTCCGACCCGACGGTCTCGAACGCACTGAACCTGCTGCGCCAGGGCGCCTCCGAGGTCATCAACGGCAACCTGCTCTCCCTGCCCGTGGGCGAGGGCATGCTCTACGTGCAGCCGGTCTACGTCCAGTCCTCCGGCGACGCCTCCTATCCGACGCTGCAGCGCGTGCTGGTCAACTTCGGTGAGAAGGTTGGGTTCGCCCCCACACTGGACGAAGCCCTGAACCAGGTCTTCGGCGGCGACTCAGGTGCCATCACCGGTGACTCCGAGAATGTTGGCCAGACGCCCGCTCCGGGCCCGGGAGAGGTACCGGGCGACACCAGTGCCGAGGCCGACCTGGCCGCCGCACTGGCTGATGCCGGAAGCGCCATCCAGGAGGGCCAGTCCGCACTGGCAGCCAACGACTTCGCCGCCTACGGCGAAGCGCAGGACAAGCTCAACGCGGCCATCCAGAAGGCCATCGCGGCCCAGGAAGCCATGGAAGCAGCCGCCGGGGAGACCGACGGCGCCGCCACAGAGGGCGCGGAGGGCGCAACCCCCGCACCCACCGAGGGCACCCAGGGCGACTAACCGGGAGGCGGAAGCAGACGATTTGCGGCTCAGCCCCGCGGCAGGTAGAGTTAACTATCACGCCGCGGGGTGGAGCAGTTCGGTAGCTCGCTGGGCTCATAACCCAGAGGTCGCAAGTTCAAATCTTGCCCCCGCAACCACATAGCGGCATTGGCATCATCAGAAAGTCCCGATCGGCAGAAATGCCGGTCGGGACTTTCTGCGTTGCCGGGACTTCTTGCCTTGGGCGTCTTTGCCCTCTCTGCCGCAGTCTCCTCTGCCGTGCTCTGGTCCTTGAAGCCCAGCGGGGGAGCCGTGCCGGGAAACAGCAACGGGCGGCACTCCAATGGAGTGCCGCCCGTTCGGCCGGCTAGGCCGGCTAGACCGGCGCCGCCGGCTTAGCCGGTGCTAGTTCTGTTCGAGGGCCGACTGTCCGGAGCCGGAGCTCTTCAGCGCGGCCAAGCGGGCCTCGACCTCGGTCTGCTCGCCCAGGTCCTCCAGGCTTTCGAACTGTGCGTCCAAGCTGGAAGAGGCCAGTTCATTGGCACCGCGGACGCGGGCTTCTTCGCGGCGGATCTTCTCTTCGAAGCGGCCCACCTCAGAGGTGGAATCCATGACGTCGATGCTCTTCATGGCTTCGTGCATCTGGGTCTGGGCGTGGGCGTTGCGCGCACGGGCGATCAATTCGTCGCGCTTGCTCTGCAGCTGGTTCAGCTTGCCCTTCATCTGATCCAGGCCGGTCTTGAGCCGTTCCACGATCTCTTCCTGCGAAGCGATGGTGGGCTCGGCGCCCTTGGCTTCGTTTTCAGAAGCCATCTGCCGCTGGATGGCCACCTTGGCGAGGTTGTCGAACTTCTGGGCGTCGGCGGTGTTGCCGGCAGACCGGAATTCGTCGGCCTTCCGCGATGCGGCCAGCGCCTTGTTGCCCCAGTTGCGCGCGTTCTGGATGTCTTCGTTGTAGTCGTCCTGAAGCATGCGCAGGTTGCCGATGGTCTGGGCGACAGCGCTTTCAGCCTCGGCAATGTTGTTGCTGTAGTCCCGGACCATCTGGTCGAGCATCTTCTGCGGGTCCTCGGCCTGGTCGAGGATGGCGTTGATGTTCGCCTTGGCGAGCTGGGTGATACGTCCAAAGATTGACTGCTTTACCACGATGTCTGCCTTTCGGTTTTTGGTTACGAATTTGGAAAAAAGTGTTGGAGCCATCAGCGGAACGTGATCCTAGAAACTTCCGCCGCCGCCGTCAAAGCCGCCGCCGCCCCCGCCGAAGCCGCCGCCTCCGCCGAAGCCGCCGAAACCGCCGCCGCCCCAGCCGCCGCCTCCTCCTCCGCCACGGAGGATGGAATCGATGAGGATGCCGCCGAGGATGGCTCCGCCAAGACCCGAACCGCCGCCGCGTCCTCCGTACATGCCGCCGCCGCCGAAGCCGCCGCCACCCATGCCGCCGAAGCCGTCGACATCCTGCTGGGCCATGTCAGCTGCCTGCGCCGCCAGCGCATTCGCCTGCTGTGCATAGGCGAGGGCGCTCACGGGATCCGAGGACTGCAGCGCGATGGCCTGCTGGAGGTTCCGCTCTGCCTCAGCGAGCCGGGTCCGTGCCTCGCTGCCGACCCCGCCGCGCCGGGCGCGGATGTAGTCGGAGGTGCCGGAGATCTGGGCCTGGGCAGACATGACTGCATGCTGGAGAGCATCCCTGGCCCGGCGTTCCTGCTCCTGCCGGTCGCGGATGCCCTCCAACGCGCGGTCCAGCTGCGCATTGGCAGTCTCCAGGCGCCGCAGGAGTTCAACCGGGTTGTTCTTGGTCGAGGATTCGCTGTCGATGGCGGACAGGGCCGCCTCGACGCCGGCAACCGGACCCGCGAGGCCGTTGTTGCCTCCGTTTGCGGCGAAGGCACGGGCCTGGGCCAGATCCTGCCGGGCATCAGCCACCGCGCGCTGCAGTTCGCCGCGGGCCGAGTCCAGTTCCCGCCCGGTCTTTTCAATGGCGTCGAGCAGCACGTTGGTCTGGTGCACGCTCTCTTCGGCGGCGCGGACGGCAACCACTGCCGACGCCGTGTCGCCCTCGTCGAGCTTCGCGGAGGCGGCTTCCGCCGCGTTGTCCACGAATTCCAGCCGCTCGCGGGCCTGCTCGATGTTGTCGGAAACCTGGGTGAGGGCCGAATCCGCGTAGCGCTGGCGAAGCTCGGCCAGGGAGCGTTCGGCCGCCCCCAGCCGGCTGGCCGCCGCCTGGGCGTTCCGGCGCGCGTCGGCCAGGGCGGCAGGCGCGTTCTTCTCCAGTTCACGCAGTTTGTCGAAGTCTTCCTTGTGCGCCTGCAGGGAGGAGTTCACTGCCTCGCACCGCCGGATGATGTCCTTGAGCCAGGTCCGCTGCTGGGCCTCGGTGTCCGGAATGTGGTCGTCCAGCTGCTGCTGCATCTTGAAGGATTCACTCATGTGGGTTTGTGCCGCGGCGAGGTCTTCGGTGAAGGTCTTCACGGCCTCGTCGCCGTAGGAGGCCATCGCGAAGTTAAGCTCCTGCTCGCTGGACTTGATGGCGTCGTCGGCGGCAATCAGGAGGCTGCCGGCGCGCTTGCGGAGATCCTCCACGCTCAGCTCGTCAAGGGGATCGGTGGGCGGGGCATCCTCGGCGCGGGCGGGGCCCGCCGTGACGGCACCCTGGCGTCGGCTCCGGACAAACAGGAATGCGGCGCCGCCGCCGAGCAGGATGATGCCTCCGATGAGGAGGACCGGGGCGAGGCTGGCGCCGGCCGAGCCGCCGGATGAGCTTCCGCTCCGGCCGGTCTCCAGCGCGTCGGCGGTGTTGACCGCCGCTGCGGCCCAGTCGGACGAGGTGATGGTCTCCTTGCCGAACAGTTCGTCGGTGGCCGCGGCCACCATCGCCTCTTCATGCTTCTGCGTCAGGACGGTGTCCTGGGGGGCAGAAACCTGCAGCTGCCGGCTCTCCGTGGCGATGCTGAGCAGGACCTCGCGTTCACCCATGTTCCTCTGCGCGACCACCTGGTTGCCCCAGGCGGCGGGATCAGAGGGATTGCTGAACTCGTCCACGTAAACCACGAACAGGGTGTAGCCGCTGTCCTGCCGCGTCTCGGAAATCGCGTTGCGGACCTCGTCTGCGTCCGAACCCAGTACACCGGCGTCGTCGACCACAAACTGTCCCGGCGGAATGGTCACGGGCGGCACGGCAGAAGCAGCCGTGGCCGTACCCAGCACCGCCGTGACACTCAAACCCAGCACGGCCGCTAGCCGCTTGGTCTTCAACCGCATAAATTGTCCTCAGGTTCGTAATGGCATCTGACTGATCCGCCGCGCTCCGCCGGACCCGTCAAATCCCTTTCGGGGCGGGCAAGCAGTTGCATCGATTCTATGGTTCGCCGGATACCCAGTCCACCACGTTCGTGGCCATGCAGCTTTCGGCGAACTCTCAGGAACCGTTCAGGAATCTCCAGAGCGCGTCACAGCAAGTGCTGTCATAGTTGAGTGAGCAACGTTCATGGGCACACCGATCTGGAAAGGACAGCACATGTCTGAGCAATACGGAGGCGCCGGGGACCCGCAGCGTCCACTGCCTCCCCGCCCGCCTGCCCCGCCTGCTTCCTCCGACGGCGTAACTGCGGCCGACGGCGAAGGGCAGACGCAGCAGGTCCCCGTCCAGCCGGAAGCCGGCGACCGGCACGCCCAGACGCCGCCGCCCTCCAATCAGCCGTTCTACGGCTCGACGCACCAGGACAGCGCTCCGGGCGTCGCGGCACCGCCGACCTACGGCCCCGCTTCGGGAAGCAGCAGCTATTCCGGCTCAGGCTACGGCCAGGCCCCCTACGGCCCGGATTACCGGCCCGCCGCTGCTCCGCCCGCCCGCAGATTTGGCACCGGAACGCTGGTGACCGGCATGCTGCTGGCCGGACTCCTGGGCGGCGGCACTGCAGTAGCCGCCAATTACTGGCTGGATGATGATTCGGCTCCCCAAAGCACCGGCCAGGCGCAGACCGTTGTCGTGAACAACGAAGACAGCGTCAATGCCGTCACGGCCGCCGCAGTGAAGGCTTCGCCCAGCGTCGTCACCATCGACGTGGCGGCCAGCGGCAGTTCCGGCACCGGGTCCGGGATCATCCTGGACGACGACGGACACATCCTGACCAACACCCACGTGGTCACCCTGGGCGGTACCGTCGCCGACCCGACCATCGAGGTCCAGGCGAACGACGGACGGGTCTTCACGGCGACCATCGTCGGGACCGATCCGGTTTCCGACCTGGCCGTCATCAAGGTCGACGCCGATGACATCACGCCCGCCACCCTGGGAAATTCGGACGATCTTAATGTCGGTGACACCGTCATCGCCATCGGTGCTCCGCTGGGTCTTGCCGGCACCGTCACCGACGGAATCGTCTCGACCCTGAACCGCACCATCAGCGTGCAGTCCTCGGCGGCTCCGGAATCGGAGTCCGACGGATCGGGCGAGGATGACGGCTTCGGCTTCCGCTTCGCTCCGCCGGACGGGTCCAGCCAGGAACAGAGTGCAGCGTCCAGCTCGATTTATCTGGACGTCATCCAGACCGATGCGGCCATCAACCACGGCAACTCCGGCGGCGCCCTGGTGAACACCGACGGCGACGTGATCGGCGTCAACGTGGCGATTGCCTCGGCCAGCGAGGAAAGCGGAAGCATCGGCGTCGGCTTTGCGGTTCCCATGAGCTACGCCGAGCGGGTGGCTGACGAGATCATCGAAACCGGGTCGGCAACCCACGGATTCCTTGGCGTGTCCGTAACCCCCGCGACAGCGTCCAGCTCCTCCACCTTCACCGTGGGTGCCGAGGTGGCAGAGAATCCGGCCGGCGGAACCCCGGCTGCCCGGGCAGGGCTGAAGCAGGGCGACGTCATCACTGCCGTGAACGGTATCCCCGTCACCGATGCGCAGTCCCTGACAGCCGCCATCCGGATGCAGGCGGCGGGCAGCAAAGTCACCGTTGACTACACCCGGGGCGGGGATACCGACAGCGTCGAGGTGACGCTGGGCGACTCCGCCGACCAGTAGGACAACGCCCGCCCCGGCGGCGTGCCAGGAACGCAGAAGGATCGCAGGGACTGCCTCCTCTCCCGGGAGGGGCAGTCCCTGCACTGTTTGCTGCCGGATGCCGGCACGGTGCGTCCGCGCAATGTGATTAGCTTGTTCAGTCGCCCTGCGCGGGTGGCCACGGACCCGGTGCAGCCGCGCCCGGGAAGATCTACAACGCCAGAAAGGCCCCGCATGCAGGAATCCAAGAGGCCGCTGAACATCGTCGTTTTGGTGAAGCACGTGCCCGATGCCCAGTTCGACAGGCATCTTTCCGGACCCGGCCACACCCTGGACCGATCCGACTCCATCCTGTCCGAACTCGATGAGTACGCCCTCGAGGCTGCCCTTCAGCTGGCCGAGGCCCGCGGGGGACAGGCTGCCGGGAACATGGTCACCGCCCTCACGATGGGCCCGGACGCGGCGGTCAACGCCGTGAAAAAGGCCCTGCAGATGGGCGTCTACCAGGGGGTGCACATTAACGACGCCGCCCTGCCCGGTTCCGATGCGGCAGCGACTTCCCTGGTGCTGGCCGCCGCGGTCCGGCATGCGGTCGGCGGCGGCTCCGGACTGCCCGACCTGGTGGTGGCCGGCATGTCCTCCACCGACGGTGAGACATCGCTGGTACCGGCGCAGCTGGCCGAACGCCTGCAGCTGGCCCAGATCACTTTCGCCTCCGAGCTGGAGGTGCACGACGACGACGGCGCCGTCGTCGTCCGCGCCCGGCGGGACGGTGACTCCTACTCCGAAACGCTGGAGGCGCCGCTGCCGGCCCTGGTCTCCGTTACCGACCAGGCCAATGACCCGCGCTACCCCAATTTCAAGGGCATCATGGCGGCCAAGAAGAAAACCGTCACGGTGCTGTCGCTCCAGGACCTGGGAATCGATCCCGCGCAGGTGGGACAGGACGGTTCGTGGACCACGGTTGCCGCTTCCGCTCCCCGTCCGCCGCGCTCGGCCGGCACCATCATTACCGACGACGGCACCGCCGGCGTGGCGCTGGTGGACTACCTTGCCGCCCAGAAACTGATCTGACAATCTTTCCACCGGCGCTGCTGCGGCCGCGCCCGAAGCACTAAGGAGAGCCTCCCATGGCCTCTGTCCTGGTCTTTATCGACGTCCCGGGCCTGCCGCTGCCGCGGGCAAGCCGAGAGCTGCTGACGATCGCCCGCGGCCTGGGGGAACCCGCAGTGGCGAGCCCGCGCGCCCTGGATGACGACGTGCTGCAGGCGCTGGGCGCTTACGGCGTCGGCGCCGTGTACGAGCCCGAGGGCGTGCTGCCCGATGTCCTGGTCGCCGCCAAGGCCGCGTTTCTGGCCGACGCCGTGCGCGCCGCCGAGCCGGCCGCAGTGCTGCTCGGCAACTCCTTCGAGGACCGGGAGGTGGCGGCCCGCGTTGGCGTGAAGCTGAATTCCGGCGTGATTACCGACGCGGTTGCCGTGGCACCGGACCTGTCGGTCACCAAATCGGTCCTGGCCGGTTCCTACACCTCCACGTGCCGCGTGCAGTCCGGCGTCCCGGTGATCACCGTCAAAGCCAACAGCGTGGAGCCGGCTCCCGCGGATGCGCCCGCCGCTCCGGAACGCCGCCGGCTGGCCGTGTCCCATGCCGGACCCGCTGCCCGGGTCACCGGACGCACCGAAAAGCGGGTCAGCGGACGCCCCGAGCTGTCCGAGGCCCGGGTCATTGTGGCCGGCGGCCGCGGGATGGACGGGAACTTCGGTCCGGTGGAGGAGCTCGCCGACGTGCTCGGCGGTGCCGTGGGTGCATCGCGCGCCGCCACCGACGCCGGCTGGATCGAGCACTCGGCGCAGGTCGGCCAGACCGGCAAGACGGTCTCGCCGCAGCTGTACATCTCCGCGGGGATTTCGGGGGCGATCCAGCAGAAGGCCGGCATGCAGACCGCAAAGGTGATCGTGGCGATTAACAAGGACCCGGACGCTCCGGTGTTCGAGATCGCGGACTTCGGCATTGTGGGAGATGTGTTCTCCGTGCTGCCGCAGGCCACCGAGGAAATTCAGAAGCGCAGGTCCTAGCGCCGTGGATTCCTCGTTGAACCCGTCACCGCAGCCGGTGTCCCCGTTCCCGGCCGGAGCGACCGTTCGGCGGGTGCTCGCTTTCGCCGCCCATCCTGACGACATTGACTTTGGTGCCGCCGGAACCGTGGCCGCCTGGACTGCGGCCGGCGCCGAAGTATCCTACTGCGTGATGACCTCCGGCGACGCCGGCGGGTTCGAAGCCGGCGACCGGGACGCCGTCTCCGAGCTGCGCCGACGCGAGCAGCGGGCAGCCGCCGAACTGGTGGGGGTCCTGGACCTCCACTTCCTGGGCGAGAAGGACGGCTTCCTGGCGGTCACGCCGGAAGTGGTGGAAAAAACCGTGGCCCTGATCCGGAGCATCCGCCCCGACGTCGTGCTTTCGATGCACCCGGAGAGGAACTGGGACCGGATCCAGGCCAGCCACCCGGACCACCTGGCGTGCGGGGAAATCGTGACCCGGGCGGTCTATCCCGCCGCGGAGAATCCGTTTGCCTTTCCGCACCTGGCCGAACAGGGCCTGGATGCCTACAAAGTGCCGTGGCTCTGGTTTTACGGAGCCCCGCGCGAGCGGGAAAACCACGCGGTGGACGTCAGCGCCACTGTGGAGGAAAAGCTCGCGGCCATCCGGATCCACGCCAGCCAGCACCCGGACATTGCCGGGATGGAGACTGCGGTGCGCGGAATGCTGCAGGAAAATGCCCGCCGCTTCGGACTAGCCGACGGGGCAAGCGCTGAAACATTCCACGCAGTGGGCGTCAACACGGACCGGACCATCGCCGGATTCTGACCGTCCGGAAGTACTGGAGTTCCCGGAGGGTCAACACATATTCCGGCTCCTTCCCCACCGGGCGGCCGGCGGATTCCGGCCATACCACCCGCCGCAGGGGTTGGCGCAGCGTCAAGGTCAAGCGGGATTTCAGGCGCTGAAGGGAATCACCAGGACGACGGGCAGGGTGGGCGTCGCCGATCCGCCGTCGGGCTCCACGGTGACGGCGACTGCACTGTACGGGTCGATGTCGGTGAGCTCAGTGGCCTTGGTGCCGGCGACTTCCTCGCCGGTCATCGTACCCACCGACACCGGCTCGGAGCCGTCCGCCGGAACACGCCACATCTGGTAGACCGATCCCTCAGGCGGCGCGGGAACCCCGCTCAGCGTCACAACGGCGGCATTCTCGCCCGCAGAGGTGGCCACCTCTGCGGTGCCGCCCGTGGGCAGGTCGATGGTGCGCTGCTGCACGTCCGAGGCCTGAAGGACTTCCTCCCGAACCGTATCCGGTCCGAGATTGCTGCCGATGGCCACACCGCCCACCACGATGGCCGCGGCCGCGGCGCCGGCGAGGATCCAGCGGCCGGCGGCGGACTTCAGCGGAGACCGGCGGCTGCGGCGGGCCGCAAGCTCGTCCTCCGGCCGCGGCGGATCGGCGGAGGCGTCCGGGGCGTCCCGGTTCGGCGGTGCGTCCTGCTGCGGCAGCCGGGACACAATCTTGGCAAAGAGGTCGGCCGGCGGCTGAGCCTCCGCCCGGTAACCTCCGGCGAGTGCTTCCCGCGTGCTCCAGACGCGTGTGAGGAACGCCTGGCGGACAGCGGAATCAGCCTGCTCGAGGGCATCGTCGACTGCCTGCTGCTCCTCCCGGGGGAGGGCATTCAGGGCATAAACTTCTGCCCACTCCAGCAGCCGTCCCTCGGACAGGTCCCGGTTCAGGGCGTCCGACGCGGCATCAAAGCTGTTGTCCGGCATCTGAATTCACCCCCAGGCATTTCTTGAGTCGGATCAGTCCGTCGCGGATCCGCGACTTGATCGTGGGCACGGCGGCCGACAGTTTTTCGGCGACCTCGCGGTACGTCAGCCCGCCGTAGTAGGCGAGCCGGACCGATTCCCGCTGGGTGTCCGTCAGCGAGTCCAGGCACCGGACCACGGCGTCGGCTTCGAGCTGCTGCGTGACGGTGTCAACCACGTTGTCATGGTCCGGTTCCTGCATGGCGGCGCCGAAGCGGGCCTCGCGGTTGGCGGAGCTTTGTTCGGAGCGGACCCGGTCCACAGCCCGGCGGTGGGCGAGGGTGAGCAGCCACGCCAGCGGCGAGCCGACGGCCGGATCGAAGCGGGCGGCGCTGGTCCAAACCTGCAGGTAGACCTCCTGCGTGGTGTCCTCGCTGAGCTCCGCGTCGATCAGCACCCGTCGGGCCAGGCCGTAAACCCGCCGTGAGGTCAGCGCGTAGAAGGCAGCAAAGTCATCTTGGCTGCCGCCGGCAATACCCGCCAAGAGTGCTGCCAGCGGGGCTTGCGAGCCGGCGTGGGATCCGGATTTCTCTGCGGCATCGGCGGCGCCCTCCGGTGTGGAGGCCTGCGCGGCGGAGGGCCGTCCCGTGTTGGACCTGTCCATAGGGTTCCAGCATAAGCGGCCGGCAGCCGCTGCGGGTGCGGGCACCTTAAGGAAGCCGCTGCCATCCGCGGCTTCCGCGCGAGCCGGAAGGTTTGCCACCGCCGCCTGTCCCTGTGCTTCCATACCCGGTATTCGGTGCGGCGGGGGAAAAGGATGGGCGGGCCCGGCCACCCGGGCCGGGCCCGCCCGGGTTAGGGACGGGTCGCGGACGCGATCAGCGTGTCGGCGTTCAGGTTGTATTCCTCGCCCAGCAGGTCCAGGAAGCTGTTCTTGACCCGGTCGGCGGCCTCGGGATCGGCGGGAAGGAGATACCGCAGTCCGCTGCCCAACACCAGGGACCAGGCCAGCGACGGGCTGAGCTGGACCTGCGCCGGGGTGGCGAGGACCTTAATGTCCTGCAGTCCGAGGCTTTCCAGCCAGGCGGTCAGTTTCTCCGGGGTATTCAGGCGCTCGGAGTTCTTCCGCGTCCTGGAGATGCCCTCGGCCGGGTCGGACGTCTCCTTGCGGCACGCCTGCAGCAGCAGCTCGGTGAACGACGTCAGCGAACCTTCAGCCCAGGTGCTGAGCGCGAGGCGTCCGCCGTGCCGCAGATTGGCAACCAGGTTCGCGGCCCCGGCATCCATGTCCGGCAGGAAGAAAACGGAGTAGGCGGACAGCACGACGTCGTACGCTTCGTCAGCGGTCCACTCAGAGACGTCGCCGATGTGCAGGGCGACGTTGTCCAGGGACAGGGTGGTGGCCTTCGCCTGGGCCAGGGCCAGCATCTCGGCCGAGAGGTCGACGCCGTCCACGCGGGCGCCGGGTCCCGCATACTGTGCTGCGGGGATGGTGGTGGCACCGGTTCCGCAGCCTGCATCCAGGATGCTGTCGCCCATGCCAACTGAGGCGGCAGCTACCAAGGCGTTGCCCATCGGGTTCCACAGCGAGGGGGCCAAGCGTTCAAAGTCGGCGGCGCCGTCGTCGAACGTTGTTCCAATGGAGGTCTCGGGCATGCGGAATCCTTAGATTTGTGCACCTGCGAAGCCGTGCTGGCGCCAGGCTTCGTAGACGGCAATGGAGGCAGAGTTGGCCAGGTTCAGGGAGCGCAGGGTCGGCAGCATGGGCAGGCGGACCCGGGCGGTGACGTGCGGGTCCGCCTTGACGTCGTCGGGCAGCCCCACGGATTCGCGGCCGAAAAGCAATACGTCACCGGGCTGATAGGCGATGTCAGTGTAGGACGTATCGCCGTCGGAAGTGAACGCGTAGACGCGTTCCGGAGCCAGCGCCTTCCAAGCGGCCTCAAGCGTGGGGTGCACGTGCAGGACGGCGAGGTCGTGGTAATCAAGGCCGGCGCGGCGCAGCTTGGAATCCTCCAGCTCGAAGCCCAGGGGCTCAACGAGGTGGAGTTCGGCGCCGGTGATCGCCGCGAGGCGGATTGCGTTTCCGGTATTGCCGGGAATTTCGGGGGTGTGGAAGAGGATGCGGAACACACCCCCATCCTATGCCGCCGACTACCGCACCGATGCATCGATTAGGCCGCCGAGCACTGGAAGCTGCACCACATTGGGCTGCGGCCCGTCGTTGAAGAACCGCCGGAGCTCCCGCTGCAGCGTTCCGGCGTTCGCCACATGAACCGTGGCTGGTGAACTGCGGCTGAGCGAGGGCGGATAGTCGATCACGGGTTCAAACGGATTGGCGTTGAAGCTGTGCAGCACCACCCAGCCGCTGACGTTGCACTCCGGGAAACGGTCCTGAAGGGTGCGCACGGCGTCAGGCAGCCGGCCGATGTTGACCTCGCGGCCGCCGTTGCGCAGGTGCCTGCCGTCCCAGTTGTAGTTGCCCGCCGAGGCCATCTGGGATTCCAGCACTGCCATCCGGTAGCCGCCCAGCAGGACATGCCCGACGTCGAGGTTCCCGCCGCGCGGCGAGCGGTCCGGCAGATGCAGTCCGTTGACGAGCCGGCCGGCCGGATAGTCCTCGAGCAGGCTGCGTTCCAGGAGCCCGATGGTGAGGTTCTCGCCGTCGTACCGGGCGGCCGCGCCGGACCCGAGCCGGGCGAAAAAGCCGGGACGCCGCGGCGAACCGTGGATCTGCTGGCCCGCCAGGGCCAGCGGCAGCACGGGCGGAGAGCCCGGGGAGAAATCGGGAACAAAGCGCGGGGGAGTGTCCAGGGCATCTTCGGCCGGGACGGCTCCGCCGCGCGGACCGGCGGTGCGCGTGCCGGCGCCGCGCGGAGCCGGAGCTGCGGACCCCGCTGCCGGGCCTCGGCCGAGACTCAGGTCGTATGCGGCCTTCTGCCGCGGATCGGACAGGACCTCGTAGGCCTGGGCAACGATGTGGAAAGTCTCGCTGCTGCCGCCCGAGTCCGGATGCGTGGCACGGGCCGCCTTCCGGTATGCCGTTTTGATCTGCTCTGTTGTGGCCGAGGGAGTAATACCCAAAACCTCATACAGCGTCCTGGGTGACGGACTCACAGCAGTTCCTCTCGTAGGGAAGGACAATTCTCGTTGGCAGTACAAGTGTTGCAGCGCCCGGTTGGAGCTCCACGATGTTGCAGCGCCATATGTCGCAGCTCCAAAATGTTGCAGCTCCGCAAAACACCACGGATCCGCAGCAGGTACAACGACGCAGCGGGGCGCTGCGTTTCCGCCGCTTTCCCGTGCAGTTTGTCCGCGCGGACGGCTTCTGATCAATTCTGGATGCGGAAGGATGATTCTAGCCGGATCCGCAAGAGTCCCTGCTGCAGCTGGCTTCGGAGCAGGCAACGATGCGTGGGCGCGCCGGGTCGCTGTTCTCGACCACCATGGAGGCCCGCAGCGCGGGCATTGAATCCGCGAAGTAGCGCCGCTGTCCGCCCACGTACCGGTGCATCGCCGGGTGGTCGGGGTCCGCCGGCGAGCCGTCGCGCACCGCCATCCGGGCCGCGCTCACCGCAAACGGCACGTCCAGGAACACCGAAAAGTCCCACTCCGCTGCCAGCTCGTCCCCGTGCAGGAACAACCCGTCCACCAGGACGACGGCGGCGGCTGCGGCAGGCACCGGCGGCGGAGACAGCACCGCGTCGGTCGCGAAGTCGTGCCCGGCCGGCCGGTAGGAGCCGCTGCCCCCGGGTCTCAGCGGATCGAGCACGTAGGCGCGGAACTGCTCCAGATCGTAGGAATCAAACCGGAATCCTTCCGCTGACCCGCGCCCCAGCCGGTAGCGCACAGCGCTGGGGAAATGGAAGTCATCCAGGGACACCCGCAGCACCGGGCGGTGGTGCGGGGCGGCCGTCAGCACTGCGGCCAGGGCATCGGCGAAGGTCGTCTTGCCGGAGCCGTCCACGCCGTCAACCGCCGCGAAAATACGCCGCTCGGGGTGCATGCCGGCCAACCGTGCGGCGAGGGCACTCAGGAGGCTCGACCGCCCGTCAGGTTCGGCGGCCGGCACGGGTTGGCGGACAGCGGCGGGTTCCGGCGGCGGCATCACAGGAGCAGTCTGCCATCCCCCACGGCGGTTCAGGGAAGGTCCGGAGGAAGAAACCGGGGAAGAATCGGCATCCACAGCGATCGCCGTTAGAATTGGGAGGTGCCCGTGTACCTAGATCACGCGGCGACCACGCCTATCTCGGCATCGGCCCTCGCCGCACTCACCTCAGAACTCAGCCGCAGCGGCAATCCGTCCTCGCTGCACGGCTCCGGCCGCCGCGCCCGGATGGTGGTGGAAGAATCCCGCGAGGCGCTGGCTGCGGCCGCGGGCTGCCACCCCTCGGAGATCATCTTCACCTCCGGCGGCACCGAAGCCGACAACCTGGCCGTGAAGGGCCTGTACTGGTCACGCCGGGATGCCGATCCGGCCCGCACCCGCATCCTCTGTTCGCCGATTGAGCACCATGCAGTCCAGGACACGGTCCAGTGGCTGGAAAAGCATGAGGGCGCCACGGTTGTTTGGCTGCCGGTGGACGGCGACGGCGTCGTGCCCCTTGACGCCATCCGCGCGGAACTGGAAGCGCATGCGGACACCACCGCGCTGCTGACCATCATGTGGGCCAACAACGAAGTGGGCACCGTCCAGGACATCCCTGCCATCACGGCGCTCGCCCATTCCTACGGCGTGCCCGTGCACACCGACGCGGTGCAGACCTTCGGCGCACTGCCGGTGAATTTTCGCACTTCCGGCGTGGACACGATGGCGATCAGCGGCCACAAGATTGGCGGGCCGGTGGGCATCGGCGCGCTTGTCGTCGGCCGGGCGGTCAAACTCACTCCGGTGATGCACGGCGGCGGCCAGGAACGGGACATCCGCTCGGGCACCCTCGATGCCCCCGGCATCGCGGCCTTCGCCGCCGCAGCCCGCGAGGTCACCGAGAACCTGCCGGCCGAATCGGCCCGGCTGCGGAGCCTGCGCGAGAAACTGATCACCGGCGTCGAGCGCGCCATCCCCGACGCGGTGCTCCGCGGCGCCCGCGACGCCGACGGCGAAGCGGGCTCGGCCGGCGGCAGCTACAGCAACGGCATGCCCCGCCGGCTGCCGGGCAACGCGCACTTCACCTTCCCCGGCTGCGAAGGAGATTCACTGCTGTTCCTGCTGGACCTGGCCGGAGTGGAATCCTCCACCGGCTCGGCCTGCACGGCAGGAGTGCCGCGGCCCTCCCACGTTTTGCTGGCCATGGGCCTGACCGAAACGCAGGCCCGCGGGGCGCAGCGTTTCAGCCTCGGGCATACAACCACCGCTACAGACGTTGACACATTATTGGCAGCCCTGCCCGAAGCCTACGAACGGGCGAAAAAGGCCGGCATGGCTTCCCACGTCAGCAGCATCCAAACAGCAGGAACAGGTTTTACTTCATGAAGGTTTTGGCAGCAATGAGCGGCGGAGTCGACTCCGCGGTAGCCGCAGCACGGGCAGTGGAAGCCGGGCACGACGTCGTCGGCGTCCACCTGGCGCTTTCACGCATGCCCGGAACGCTGCGCACCGGCAGCCGGGGCTGCTGCACCATTGAAGATTCCCGCGATGCCTGGCGGGCATGCGACATTCTGGGCATCCCGTACTACGTCTGGGACTTCTCGGAGCGGTTCAAGGAGGACGTGGTTGATGATTTCATCGCCGAATACGCCGCCGGCCGCACCCCGAACCCCTGCATGCGCTGCAACGAGCGGATCAAGTTCGCCGCGCTGCTGGAAAAGGCGCTCGCCCTCGGGTTCGACGCCGTCTGCACCGGCCACTACGCGAAGGTGCTCACCGACGCCGACGGAAACCCGGAGCTGCACCGCGCCGCGGATTGGGCCAAGGACCAGTCCTACGTCCTCGGCGTGCTGACCCATGAACAGCTCAAGCACTCCATGTTCCCGCTCGCGGACACCCCGTCCAAGGCCGAGGTGCGGGCCGAAGCCGAGCGGCGCGGCCTGTCCGTGGCGAACAAGCCCGACAGCCACGACATTTGCTTCATCCCCGACGGCGACACCCGCGGCTGGCTCGAAGAGCGCATCGACTTGTCCGAGGGCGACATCGTCGATGCTTCCGGCGAGAAGATCGGCACCCATCCCGGAGCCAACGCCTTCACCGTCGGCCAGCGTAAGGGCCTGAAGCTGGGCCGCCCGGCCGACGACGGCAAGCCCCGCTTCGTGCTCGAGATCCGGCCCAAGGAAAACAAGGTCATTGTCGGACCGGAGAAGCTGCTGAACATCGACCAGATGCGCGGCATCAAGATTTCCTGGGCCGGCCTGCCGATCCCCGAGATCGCTGCCCGCACCGAATTCGACTGCATGGTCCAGGTCCGGGCGCACGGCGACCCCGTGGCGGCCCGCGGCTGGATGGAGGACGTGGTTTCCGAAGAGGCGGACGGCGGCATCCGCGAAGAGCTGGTGGTCCGGCTGAACGAGCCGATGCGCGGCGTCGCCCCCGGCCAGTCCATGGTCGTTTACCAGGGGACGCGGGTGCTGGGGCAGGCCACGATCGACAAGGCCCGTTCGCTGGAATGGGATCCGGCGGCGGTCTCCTGACGCACTCGCGGGGCTGGTGACGCGCCGCCCGTCCCACCGGGCGGGCGGCGTAACGTGCGCTCTCCTGCCGGCGGCCGGACCCTAGACTGGACCCATGACTGATACTCCCGCAGACGAGTTTGATCCCACGGCCAGTTCCCTCTCCGGGAAAGTCTCCGATGACGTCATGCAGGAACTGCTGGCGGTGCGCAGCAGCATCGACAACATCGACGCCACGCTGGTCTACCTGCTGGCCGAACGGTTCAAGGCCACGCAGCGGGTGGGCTTCCTCAAGGCCGAACACCGCCTGCCGGCAGGGGACCCCGGCCGTGAAGCCGCGCAGATCACCCGGCTGCGCCGCCTCGCAGAGGACGCGCACCTGGACCCGGCGTTTGCCGAAAAGTTCCTGAATTTCATCATCAGCGAGGTCATTCGGCATCATCAGGCGATCTCCGACAACCACAACGGCGGCAACAGCAATGCAGCAGGACTCTAGAGCGCAGGCACCGGCCCGGCAGGCACCCGAGCAGTCATCCAAGCAGGCGGCTTCCACGACTGTCACGGCCACTGCCCTGGGATCCTGGCCCGGCACCGACCCGCTGGAGGCCACCCGGATTATCCGCGGCGAGCTCGGAGCCCCGCACCTGCCGTTCCTGGTGGAGCTGCCCGCGCGAGGCCCCGGCGCCGACGCGCTGGGCCGGACCGCTGCCCTGCTGGTGGACCTGGCAGTGGACGTCCAGCCGCACGGTTGGCGTCTGGTGCCCCGGCCCGGCAAGGACCACCGGCGGGCCGTTTCCCTGCTCGGCCAGGACCTCAACGCCCTGGCCGACGTCGTCGGCGGAGAGGACAGCCCCGCTCCTTCGCTGAAGATTTCCCTGCGCGGACCGCTGTCCCTGGCCGCGGGGCTCCATCTGCACAACGGCGAGCGGGCACTGTCCGACGCCGGCGCCCGGCGCGAGCTGCTGCAGTCGCTTACCGCCGGGGCGGCCGGCTTTGTCTCGCGTGCCCGTGAGGCTTCACCCGGCGCGGACATCATCGTTCAGCTCGACGAGCCGGAGATTGCCGATGTGCTGGGCGGAACCATTCCCACGGCCAGCGGCTACCGCACCCTGCGTTCGGTGTCCTCCACCGAAGTGTCGCAGGCCTGGCACCAGATCATCTCCGCCCTGTCCGACGCCGGAGCTGCCCAGACGGTGCTGAAGCTGCCGGAAGCTGCCCGTTCCGGAGCCCTGCGCGCCGGTGCGCAGTCACCGTTCGCACTGGCCCTCGGGGCCGGCGCGCACGGCGCGGCACTGCCGGCCGCCGGCCTGACCGGAGCCGACTGGGAAGCTCTGGCCGAGGCCGTGGAAGCCGGAAAAAGCATCTGGCTGGGCATCCTGCCGGTCCCGGCGAACACCGCGGACCCACGGCAGGTGACGGCACTGGTCGATGACGTGCTGCGGCCCTGGACCAAGATCGGCCTGGGTGCCGGGTCGCTGCCCGCGCTGCGCCTGACGCCGGCAGCTGACCTGGCGGACGCGTCGCCGTCGGTGGCCCGCAAGGTCCTGGCCCGGCTCACGCAGGCGGCCGAGGCCCTGACCCAGGTCGCTGCCGAAGGCTAAGCCGCGGGCCGGGCAGGCTCAGTGCCGCCGCTCCCAGCGGGCAGGAACGGCATCGGCGGGAAGCGTGCCGTTCCAGTCCCGGGGGCCGTACGTGAAGCTGCCGTCGTACACGAAGACCGTTCCCGCCTGCCGCTGCACTACGCGGGTGCTAATCCGGAAGGTTCCGGTGGCGGCGTCGTACCACTGCTCCACGTGCGCATCAGCGGCGGCGAAGGCCGGAAGCGGCAGCCGCAGCGGGCCCAGGAAGAGGCGGCTGCCGGGGGAGTCCATCAGCAGATGGCCCTCCTCGGTCACTGACAGCACCAGGTTAGTGGCGAGGTTCCGTTTCCGGCCCAGATAATCAGTCAGCTCACCGGGTCCGGTCAGGCTGGTGGTGTCCTCGAAAATCCGCTCTCCGCGGGGAAAGCGGAACGTCCGCACCGCCGTCAGGGAGGGGCGGCCCCACGGATCCAGGTGCGGATAATTGCGGATGCTGAACGGGATCTGTGTTCCGTAGTCGGGAAAGAACGCGTTCGACACCGGAATCAGCGCCAGCAGCGGGCGCAGCCAGGCGCGGGGACAGCCGGCGGTTTCGAAAACACCGGTGCCTTCGCCGCAGATCCCCGAGCCCGGGGTGCCGGAGAAGTATTCCTGCAGCTGCGGCTGCAGCCGCTCAAAGTCAGGTCCCAGGACCCGGCGGTAGATGGAATCCTCGCCGCTGGATGCGGGTGGCGGTGCCGGGAAGCTGTCCATGGTTCCTACAATCTGCCCGTGGCCTTGAGCCGGATGTAGAGGTCGGCGAGCTTGGGCGGCAGTTCATGAGGCGTCTCGTCAACGACTTCCGCGCCCATTGACCGCAGCTGTGCGGTTACCGCCGCCCGGTCCAGCAGGGCGCGTTCCGCCGCCGCCGCACGGAAGGTCTCGGTGGCGGTGGTGCGCTGCCGGCGCAGTTCCTCCAGCTCGGGGTCGCGCACCGAGGCAATCACCACCACGTGCTTGTCCAGCAGCTGCGGCAGCACCGGCAACAGGCCTTCTTCGATGGCGCCGGAGTCCAGTGCGGTGATGAGCACCACCAGGGAACGGCGGGTGGAAACCGACTGGACGGCTCCGGGCACCAGGGTGAAGTCGGCTTCGATTAGCTCGGCTTCCAGCGGTGCCACGGCCGTGACGAGCCGGTTCAGGAGATTGCCCCGGGCACCGGACTGCACGCGGGCGCGGATCCGCCGGTCGAAGGCCAGGAAGTCCACCCGGTCCGCTCCGCCGTGGGCCAGCATGGCCAGCAGCAGGGCGGCCTCGATCCCGGTGTCCAGGCGCGGCTCATCCGCTATCCGTGCCGCTGAAGTGCGGGACGTGTCCAGGAGCAGCACCACCCGCCGGTCGCGCTCCGGACGCCAGGTCCGCACCACGGTGTCCCGCCGGCGGGCGGTGGCGCGCCAGTCAATGGACCGGACGTCGTCGCCGCGCACGTAGTCGCGCAGCGAATCGAATTCCGTTCCGGCTCCCCGCAGCTGGACCGAGGCGTTGCCGTCCAGTTCCCGCAGCCGCCGCAGCTTTGACGGCAGGTGGCGCTTGGCATGGAAGGGCGGCAGCACCATCAGGACGGCCGGGCTCTGCAGCGTGCGCTGGCGTGCCGCCAGGCCGAGCGGACCGAAACTGCGGACCGTGACGCATTTGCTGTGCAGTTCGCCCCGCCGCTCCGGCATCAGCTGCACCTCGAACCTCCGGGCTTCTCCGGCCGGAATCCGCAGCCGCTGCACGGGGTTGCGGGCGCCGGCGGAGGGCTGCCAGCCGTCCCGAAAGCTGCCGCGCAGGGCGCGCCCGCCGGTGTTGCGGACGGTCAGCACCGCGGGGGCGGGCTCGGTCAGGCGCACCCCGGCCGGAACGGTGCGCGTCAGGGTCAGGGCGCGGGGCGAGGCGGCCGTTAGCAGGTCCGCGGCGACTGCAGCGGACAGGAGCAGCACCCACAGCCAGATTGCACCCGAGCCGGGAAACAGCAGGACCAGCACGGCACCTGCTGCGGCAAGGAGGACCAGCCGGCCGGAAATTGCCATCGCTTCCGCGTCCTAGCGGGGTACCGGGACGGTGGCCAGGATGCTGCCCAGCACGTCGTCCGCGTTCACGCCGTCCATCTGGGCTTCGGGGCGCAGCGAGACCCGGTGTCGCAGCGCGGGCAGTGTCAGCGCCTTGACGTCGTCCGGTGTCACAAACGCGCGGCCGGAGAGCCATGCCCAGGCGCGCGAGGTGTTGAGCAGCGCCGTCGCGCCGCGGGGAGAGACCCCGAGCTGGAACGACGGCGCCGCCCGGGTGGCGCGGACCAGGTCCACGATGTAGCCGAGGACCTCCGGGGACACTGCCACCCTGGACACTGCCTGCCGGGCCTTTTCAAGGTCAGCGGCGGTGGCCACGGCGCGGACTCCCGCTGCGGCCAGGTTCCGCGGATCGAATCCGCTGCTGTGCCGGCGGATGATTTCGATCTCCTCGTTGCGGCCGGGCAGATCCAGTGTGAGTTTCAACAGGAACCGGTCCAGCTGGGCTTCGGGCAGCGAATACGTTCCTTCGTATTCCACCGGGTTGGAGGTGGCAGCCACCATGAAGGGATCGGGCAGCAGCCGCGACACGCCGTCAACGGAAACCTGGCGTTCCTCCATGGCTTCCAGCAGCGAGGCCTGCGTCTTCGGAGGCGTGCGGTTGATTTCGTCGGCCAGCAGGATGTTGGTGAAAACCGGTCCCTCCCGGAAGGAGAACTCGGAGGTGCGTCCGTCATAGATCAGCGATCCGGTGACGTCTCCGGGCATCAGGTCGGGGGTGAACTGCACGCGCTTGGTATCCAGGTCCAGGGCCGCAGAGAGGCTCCGCACCAGCAGCGTCTTGGCGACGCCGGGAACACCCTCGAGCAGGACATGACCCCGCACCAGCAGCGCAATGATCAGCCCGGTCACGGCAGCGTCCTGTCCAACCACGGCCTTGGCGACCTCCAGCCGGACATTGAGCAGCGCCTGGCGGACAGGGTCTGCCCGGCCCTGTCCGCCAAGGCCGGCAGGGTTCGGCGCGCCGGCAGGAACGGGGACGAAGGGGTCCGCGGACTCCGCCGGGGGCGGAACCGGGCCGGGTGCTGCCTGTGGCTGGTACTGCTGGCTCATGATGCGGTGACCTCTTCCTCTAGGGCTTGCAAATCCTGGGACCATTGCACGAGTTCCGCATCGCCGCCAGGCAGCGGGCGGTTCAGCAACCGGTCGACGTCGTCCACCGAACGGCCGGTGGCGTGCGCTGCCGCCCGCACCACCATGTCGGCGGTGCTCTGCGGGCCCAGCCGCAGGCGGGCAGCAAGGCGCGTCAGTGCCGCGGCACGAAGCGTCGCCGCCGCACGGTCCGAGGCCCGTCCGTCCTGGTAAAGCCGGGCACGGCCTTCAGCTGTCTCTGCGGACCGTACCACCACCGGCAGCGGTTCTGCGGCCAGCGGTCCCAGGCGGCGTCCGCGCCAGAACATCGCCAGGCCGGCCACCACCAGCAGCCACAGCAGCAGCGGATTCACCCACTCGGGCAACAGGGCCCGCGGATCGACGGGCAAATCAGGGGCGGATATGTCTGCAGCCGTCGGCTGGTACCAGACGAGTGTGCCGGTGGAACCCAGCGTGCGCAGCGTTAGTGCGGCGTTGCCGCGGCTCGCGAGCGTCTCATTGGCGAGCACTGCGGCGTTGCCCAGAACGACGACGGCGCCGTCGTCGTCAGCGGCGTAGGCACCGCCGGAGTCGGGGCCTCCCGGGGCAGGAAAGCAGACAACCGGCGCCCGGTAGGCAAGGCCGCCGGCATCGATGCTCTCCGCGGCCGCGGCGTCGGGCACATCGCAGTCAGCGCTGAGGGCGGAGTCGCCGCTGTTTTCAGGAAGCAGGCCGGCGGAGCGGATGCCCGGGGCCAACGCGCCCAGCTGTTCAAAGGAGGGCTCCACCAGAACCTGCCGCTTGGCTATCCCGTCCAGCTCGGCCAGCTGGTCCGCGTTAAGAAAGTTGTCGGGATCGATGAGCAACAGCGTGGTGTCTGAGCGCTTGTCCCGGAGGAGTGCCTGTGCCTCGTCAAGGGACCCGGGGCGGAGGACTTCCACCCCCTGCTCGTCCAGGATCCGGGCTGCGGCCATGGCCCCGTCCGGGGCGGCACTTGCGGGGGAGAGTGCTGTCTCGTCGGTTTCCGAGCCGGCCAGGACACCCAGGATGACAACCAGGCACAGCACCAGGGCCAGGATGATCCACAGCCGCCAGGCGCGCAGGCGCGCCCGCAGCCCGCCCCGGATGCCGGACGGAGCTGCGGCCTGCGGCGGAGTTGCTGAGGCTGTTCCGGAAGCGGTCACCGCGGCACCGCCAGTGCTGCGGGAAGTGTGGCCGGAGTGCGGGGAGCAGAGCCTTCCAACAGCCGGTCCAGGGCTGCGGCCTGCTCGGAATCGGCGGCAGTGGCGCGAAGATGCCCGTACCGGACCTCGTCAAACCGCCGTGCCAGCCATCGGATGTCGGGAGCCGCCGCCGGGAAGGCAAGGGCGAGCTCGTGCCCTGCCTCCGCCGCGGTGCGGCCGGCCCGCGGCTCAAGGATGACGCGTTCTTCAGCAGACCGGATCACGGCGCGCAGCCGTTCAGCCAGCGCCGTGTCCCACTCGCCGCGGGCGGCGGCCTCCTCTGACAGCCTGCGGTGGTCCACCGCGACCCGGGTTTCCTCGGCATCGAAGAGTTCCCTGCGGCTGCGGGCGTTCAAGCGCGGGCGCACCAGCACAATGGCCACGGCCAGCACCGCGGCCGCGCCGACGGCCAGCAGCAACACACCGAGAGAGGGGTCAACACCGGTGATGCCGTCGAGGAGATCGGAGAAGAACTCCCGCACCCATTGCCAGAACCGGTCGAGCAGGCTCGGCTTGGCCTCCTGATAGACGGACCGGGAGAGTTCCTGCTCGGCCCAATCGCGCCCCTGCAGATCATCCGGAAGAACCGGAACATCTGCCGTCGGGTGCGCGGACAGCAGGGGCGTCACAACCCGGCGCTCCGGTTCCGGCCGGGCACCAGATCCGCACCGGCGGTGCCGACCAGTTCCTGGTCTTTCATCAGCGTGATGTCGAAGCCCTCGCGGCGGATGCGCAGGTCAACGTACAGGAGCGAGGTGACGGCCGCTTGGAAGGCATATCCGATGGCACCGAAAAAAGCGGTGACGGCCAGATTGACGGCAACCAGTGCCGCCGTAGCCTCCGGCCCGGGTTCACCGCCGCTGCCAAACGCGCCAATGAGACTCAAAAGAAAGACGATCGGGGTGCTGATCACCGAGGAAACAATGCTCACCAGCAGGGCGGTCAGCGCCAGGATGCCGAAGCTGCGCCAGAAATTGCGTCGCGTCAGCTGCCAGGAACGGCCCAGCGATGCGAAGACTCCGGCGGGTTCCAGGACCAGGGCCGCCGGAGCCAGGGAAAGCTTCACGCCCAGCCAGACAGCGACGGCGACCAGGGCCAGGATGCCGAGGATGAGCACGGGGATGCCAGCCGGTCCCAGCGCTGCCAGGATCGCGGCAAGACCGACGGAGAAGGCCACTGCACCGACAATCATCATCAGCAGCAGCAGGGCCCCCAGTCCGGCCAGCGGCAGGAGCCGTTTGCGGCTGAGCTTCCAGGTCTGGGCGAAGCCCGTTTTGAGGTTCAGGATGGACCGCGCCACGGGTATGACGAGCACTCCCTGCAAGAGCAGGACCCCGGCAACCGAGGCTATGAGCAGAAGGGTTCCCGAGGTCAGCGTCGAGCCAATTGTTCCCTGGGCGGCGTCAAAATCCGCGCTGAAGGCGTCCGGGGACAGGAGCCCGCGGGCCAACAGCAGCGTCAGGAGGGAGATTACGGCCTGAATGAGCAGTGCCGTGCCGAAGGTTGCCGCGGCGTTCCGGCGGCAGGCCTGGAAGGCGCCGTCCAGCAGCTCGCCCAAACCCAGCGGCCGCAGCGGAATGACGCCGGGCTTTGGCGGAGGCGACCAGCCGCCTTGCTGGGGAAAGCCGGGGGAACCCCAGGGCTGGGCGGGCTGGCCGGGTTGGCCGGGTTGGCCGGGTTGGCCGGGTTGGCCCGGCTGAGGAAACCCCGGAGCGGCCCACTGCTGGCCCCGCTGCTCCCAGGGGTTTCGGGGTGCTGCGGGGTGGCCCCACGGCTGGGACGACGGCGGGGGCACCGGCTGCTGCGGATTCGGCTGGCCGTAAGGGGGCTGCAGCGGGCCGGGAGAGGCTTCGGGAGAGGCTCCGGGAGGCGGCGGCGGACCGGTGCCTGCGTTCCGTCCGTCACTGGCAGCCTCGCCGCCACCTTGGTCGGCTGCGGCGTCGCGGCTGCCCTCGCCGTCGGCCTGCTCCGGCCGGGAGCCGTAAGGCTCATCCCGCTCCTGCGGGGATTTGCCGTTGTGATTGTCCTGACCCAAGGTATGCCCCTAAAAGAGTTGTTTGCCCTGCTCCGACTATAGTTCCAGACGTCGCCCGGCGTCCCGCGGGGAAAGCACCGGAAACTCTGTCCTCTAGGATGGGAGGGTTATCGTCGGCTGTTGCCGTGTCTCAGGACATTCCGGACGCCTCGCATCCTCAACAGCTGGCAGGAAGCCCGGCGGAGTACCCGGGCAGCCGGAAGCCGGCAGGACAGGCACCGCAACGAAGAACCGCTTGAGCAGTCAACTGGGAACAGGGAGTTATGAAGGCACGCATATTGGTCGTGGACGACGACGAAGCACTGGCCGAGATGATCGGCATTGTGCTCCGCAACGACGGGTTCGACCCTGTCTTCTGCGCTGACGGTTCCAAGGCACTGGAGATCTTCCGCAATACCAAGCCCGACCTAATCCTGTTGGACCTCATGCTGCCCGGAATCGACGGGATCGAGGTGTGCCGGCAAATCCGCGGCGAGTCCGATGTTCCCATTGTCATGCTGACGGCAAAGTCCGACACCTCCGACGTCGTGCGCGGGCTGGAATCCGGAGCCGACGACTACGTCCCCAAGCCGTTCAAGCCCGCTGAGCTCGTGGCGCGGGTGCGCGCCCGGCTGCGTCCCGGCGACACCAAGTCTCCTGAGACCCTCAGCATTGGGGAAGTCTCCATCGACGTCGCCGGACATGTGGTCTCGCGCGGTGCCGATACCATCTCGCTGACCCCGCTGGAATTTGACCTGCTGGTGGCCCTGGCACGCAAACCCTGGCAGGTGTTCACCCGGGAAATGCTGCTGGAGCAGGTGTGGGGCTACCGCCATGCGGCGGATACCCGGCTGGTCAATGTCCATGTGCAGCGGCTCCGTTCCAAGATCGAGCGCGACCCCGAAGCACCCGAAATAGTTCTGACGGTGCGCGGTGTCGGTTACAAAGCGGGCCAGAGCTAGGCGCTCGCGGACTTCGGCCCTGACGGCCGAAGTCCTGCCTGCAACGGTGCGGACGCTCAAGCGGTTCCGCGACACCCTGCGCAGGGCAACATTTCAGCGGATCGCCCGCCGGTGGCGGCGGTCCCTGCTGTTCAAGACGGTGGTCTCCACGCTGCTGCTGGTCACGCTGGCCTGTGCCGGCGTTGGCGCGTTCTTATCCCACCAGATCGCGGACGCCCTTTACGAGGAGCGTCTGAGCCAGTTCCAGTCCGAGGCCACCGCCGGACTCAACTCGGCGAAGGAAAACTTCCGCACCACGGCGGCAACGGACCGTGAAGGAACCGAGCGGCTGGTCTCGAATACCCTTTCGCTGCTGGAAGGGCAGGGCGCCGACGCACGCCGGCTGTACCTGCTCACTCCTCCCATGCCGGACCAGGAACAGAACCTGTTTGTCTCCCAGACCCTGGGCGAGGGCATCACTGCCGGCAGCATTCCTTCCGTCCTGAGCGAATCCGTCCGGAGCATCGACGTGAACAGCGACCAGGACACCATCCACTGGTCCCCGCTGGCCCTGGCCCACGGCGAACCGGGACTGGCATTCGGCACCAAGGTCACGCTGCCGCCGGACAGCGCCGAATATGCGCTCTACCTCATCTATGACCTGTCCTCCATGCAGCAGACCCTGGACGACATCCACCGCATCCTGTGGATCGCCGGCGGGCTGCTGATGGTGATCATCGGCACCATCGCGTGGATCGTCGCGAAGGCCGGTGTCGGCGCTGTCAGCGATGCCGCAGCGGTTTCCGAGAAGCTGGCTGCCGGCGAGCTCCAGGAACGCATGGTGGTCAAGGGCGAGGACGACGTCGCACGCCTGGCGGCCTCCTTCAACCACATGGCGGCCACGCTGCAGGACCAGATCACCCAGCTTGCCCAGCTCTCACGCATGCAGCAGGTCTTCGTCTCCGACGTCTCCCACGAACTGCGCACCCCGCTGACCACCGTCCGCATGGCAGCCGAGGTGCTCTACGACGCCCGCGACGGGTTCGACCCGATCAGCCGCCGCTCCACGGAGCTGCTGTACCACCAGGTCGAGCGCTTCCAGGCCCTGCTGGCTGACCTGCTGGAAATCTCGAGGTTCGACGCCGGTGCGGCCACCCCCGATCTGGAACCCACCGACATCTTCGCCGTGGTCCGCGAGGTCATCGAAGCCACGGAACCGCTGGCCCTGAACATCGGTTCCACGGTCACCATCGTCTCGAAGGAAACCAGCTGCATGGTTGACGCGGACCCGCGGCGCATCGAGCGGATCCTTCGGAACCTTGTCGTTAATGCGCTGGAGCACGGGGAAGGCGAGCCGATAGAGATTGCCATCGGATCCAACATGGACGCCGTCGCAGTGGCCGTGCGGGATCACGGGATCGGCATGACCGAGGAGGAAGCGTCCCGCGTGTTTGACCGCTTCTGGCGAGCCGACCCGGCCCGGGCGCGAACCACCGGAGGCAGTGGTCTCGGGCTGTCGATCGCCGTCGAGGATGCGCTGCTGCACGGCGGCCTGCTCCAGGTCTGGGGGCGCCCGGGGGACGGCGCCTGCTTCCGGCTCACGCTGCCGCGCCGGCATGGGGTACCGTTCACGGATTCGCCCGTTCCTCTGTCCCCGTACGACGGCGCACCGGGTACCCGGGCATTGGCCGCCCCGGCACCACCACCAGTTGAGGAGAAGACCGATGCCAGCTAGCACGCACTCCGCCGCTGCGCGTCCGTTCTCCCGGCTGATTGTTATGGTTGCCGCTGTGCTGCTGGTGCTTTCCGGCTGTTCCTCCATTCCCACGACAGGTCCGGTGGGCACGGCGTCCGCCGACAGTGACGGAAACCTGGTCGTGGACAGCTTTGCCGTCGCGCCGCCCGGCCCCAGCGAAGACGGGGGAGAAACGCCGGGGGAGATACTGCAGGGATTCATCACAGCGGGGACGGGTGCCGCCGACGATTACAGCGTGGCGCGGGAATTCCTGACGGACTCCGCAGCCGAAACCTGGATTCCCACCGACCGCGTGCTGATCTACGGCGCCGATCCGAACATCGTGCCGTCCCCCGAGGGGGACACCTATTCCATCCAGCTCGAAGTGGTTGGTTCGGTTGATAACCGCGGGATCCGTACGGACCGGGCCTCGGGCACCACCGAAACGCTGACCGCCAACCTGGAACAGGTGGACGGGCAGTGGCGAATCAGTGCCGTGCCCAACGGCATCATCGTCTCCGAGGTCAGTTTTTCGCTGCTGTTCCTCTCCCACAACCTCTACTTCTACTCGAGCGGCTTCGACTTCTGGGTTCCCGACACCCGCTGGTTCGCGCAGAAATCCGGGCTCGTGGCCAACGTGGTCAAAGCCATGCTCGAGGGACCGGCACCGTATCTGCAGGGAGCCGTGAGCAGTGCCTTTCCGGCCGGCACCGCACTGGCCCGGGATGCCGTGCCGGTGGTGTCCGGAGCCGCGACAGTCGATCTGTCCGCCGACGTCCTGCAGGATTCCAGTGACCTGAACCGGCAGCAAATGGCGCTGCAGCTGCATCAGAACCTGGTCAACCTCAACAACGTGAACTCGGTGAACATGACCGTCAACCAGCGTTCCGTGGATCTGGGGAAGGAAAGCAGCGCCCTCGTTGAGGCGGTGGCAGACCCCGAGGTGGGCGGGACGCAGATCGGCGCCTATCAGAACGAACTGGCCTACATTAAGGACGGACAGCCGCAACCGATCGAGGGGATTCCCAGCGTTGCCGAGCACGCGCCCCGGGACCCTGCCCTCTCACTGGACCTGGCGACCATCGCCTTCCTGAACGGAAACCGATCGTCCCTGTTCATGACCGGACCGAACCAGGAAGTCCGCAGAGTTGTGGAGGGCAGCTTGCTGACGGCCCCCAGCATTGATCCGGGGAAGTGGACGTGGACGGCTTCCCAAGCCGGCGGCGGCGCCACCATCTTGGCCCTGCCCCCGGGCGGCGGAGCCGAGGACATCCTGTCCCTGCCCGTCCCGTGGCTGGCCGAGGTCAACGTTTCCGAGCTGCGGATCTCCCGCGACGGGTCACGCGCCCTGCTGGTCACCAGCCACGGCGGCAGCAGCCAGGTGTTGGTGGCCGGTGTCGTGCGGGACGCCGCCGGCGTCCCGCGCACCTTGACGACCCCGCTGGAGCTGGCCGTCACGGGTGATCCGGGCTCCGGCATCCCGGAGACCCTTCCGGTGGACCGGGCCAAGTGGGTCACCGAAGACTCCATCGTCGTCGTCCAGACTTCGCAGGATGATCGGGTCACCCCGATCATCCTGGGGTTGGGTGCCAGGCCCGAGCCCCTGGCCGGACTTGCCGGCATTACCGGCCTGAGTGCCGGAAAGGGCGGGCAGGACATCTATGTCCAGACGCCCTCGGCGATGTTCAAGCGGATGGGCAACAGTTGGTATCAGGTCAGCGAGGGGCTGACCGATCCGGCGTTCCCCGGGTAGCACTACTCCTGGATTCGTCCTCCACTTCTCCTTGGCTTCTCCTGCACTCCTCCTGCACCGCGGAGGCGCGGCGGATGTGCCGGGAAATTTGTCCACTGCCGGTCCGGATCCGCAGCCTGTGCGCCGGACGTTGGACATGCTGTCCGTATGCGCATGGTGGATCTCTCAGCGTCCGGACTGGGCAGGGCCGCGGACCGCTGCCGTTTGCAGCCCGTGCCCGCCGCCATGGGCGCAGCGGTGGCGGAGTTGGCAGCGGCGCTGCTGCCGACGTCATGCGTGGTCTGCGGCGCGGCGGACTCTTCGCTGTGCCCCAGGTGCCGGCGGGCGGTCCGGCGCAGCGGCACCCATCCCTGGTATGCCCAAGATGCCGCCGAGCTGCTCCCCGGTGCCGAAACGGACGGTGATTCGTCGGCGGACAGCGTGCTGCCGGTGCTGGCTGCCGGGCGGTACGCCGGCAGCCTCGCGCGAGTCGTCCTCGCCTATAAAAACCACGGGCACACTGACCTGGCCGCTGTCCTGCGTCCGATGCTGGCAGGCGTGCTTCATCAGGCCGCCGCCGACGCCGGACGCCGCGGCCTCGTCCTGGTTCCGGTCCCGGGCACTCGGCGTGCGCTGCAGCGGCGGGGCTACAGCCCGCTGGGGTTGCTCCTTGGCTCTCTTCAGGCCAGTGGTCTCCTTCCGGCGCAGACCACTGTGAAGCCGATTGTCCGGCTGTCAGGTGCGGGGCTGCGGAGTCGCCTGCATCCCGAAGCTTTGAGCGCCGCAGTTTCCGGGCGGGCCTCCAGCAGCCAGAAGAACCTCGGGCGGAGAGGGCGCCGGACCAATGTTTACGGAACTATGACGGCCGGGAATCCGGGCTCACTGGCCGGGATCCGCACCCTCGTGGTCGATGACGTGCTGACCACCGGCTCCACTATCGCCGAGGCCGCCCGCGCGCTGAGGGCGGCCGGAGCAAGGGTTGAAGGGGCCGCGGTGATAGCTGCAACAGCGGCTCCGGCAAGTGACGCAAATAACACCAAAGGAGGAGCCTAGTCCAAGCCGAACAGGTCAGGTAATCGGAATGTCCGAAGGTGAATAACGCTGTTGGGTGATCTAACGTGTTGGTATGGACAGCTTCAAGAAGAGGAGCTTTCCTGCGGCAGCGGTCGCAGAGGTTTTGGCAGCGGCCGTTGCTGTGTCACCGAAATCTATTGGAGGGCACCATGGAATTCATGATCAGCGGACGCAACGTTGCAGTATCCGACCGGTTCCGGGAGTATGCCGAGGAACGAATCGCCAAGGTGGAGAACCTTGGGAACAAGGTCCAGCGTGTAGACGCACGAATCACCAAGCAGCCCAACGTCCGTGAGGCCGACAGCTCTCTTACCGTGGAACTTACCGTTATCGGCAGAGGTCCGGTGGTACGGGCTGAAGCCACGTCCGGCGACAAGTTTGCAGCCTTTGATCTGGCCTACGCCAAACTCATTGAGCGCCTGCGCCGGGCAAGCGACCGCCGGAAAGTCCACCACGGCCGGCACACCCCGGTCGCCGTGCGGGTTGCTACCGCAGACCTGGATACGGTCAGCAGCGACGAACCCCTGTACGTGCAGATGGAGAACGCAGCAGCTGCGGCCGAATCGACGGTCGACGAATCCGATACCGCAGAACCCACAGATGACAGCCCAGTCCTGATCCGGCGCAAGGTTTTCCCGGGTGCCCCCATGAGCCTTGACGCCGCCGTGGACAACATGGAGTTGGTCGGCCACGACTTCTACCTGTTTGTGGATTCTGCTACCGGAGCCCCCTCCGTTGTCTACCGGCGGCGGGGCTGGACCTACGGTGTCATCACCTTGGACTCCCGCTGTGCCGAAGGCACCGAAGACCTGCGGGATGAAACGCGGGCCTACCGGCCTTCGGAAGGGGCAGCAAAGATCGCGTAGGTTCTCTCGTGGACTGCGGAGGTAGCCTGCACCGGCTGTGAACCGGTGCGAATAGGGACCGGTCAGCAGGCATCACGAGCGAAACCGTTGAGGTTATTGTGGAAGGCCTCCGGGCAGGGAAGAACTTGTTAGAAGTTCACCCGCCCGGGGGCCTTTCTGGTTTTCGGCTGCGGCACCTTCACCTCAGTGCGAAACCAGTCTCTTAGGGGCGGCGCCGCACTGGTTCCCACTCTCTGTTGCCCCTGTTGCCTGGTGGAGTCACGCCAGCCCCGGAGCGGAACATTGCGGGGGAACCTGTGCGACTGCCGGCCAGTAGTGCGATGGGGTCGACTGCGCGCAGGGTGCAGGAGCCGTGACCGACAGATGCAGTCGTGCTACATGCACAGGTATCGGCTGTGGTGCGTGGGTAGTCCATCGAAAAAGACAGGTATTTGTGGGTCCCCAAATCGTCCTGTTTGGGGGCGTTTTGGCCTGTTTTGGGATCCTTTTGGACTTTCTTAGAACCCGAAATGTCAGTGCCGGGTGAAAGTCTTTAGTCATGGATCAGAACGGATCTTCGACCGGGACTCCCGGCACCGGTGATGAGACTGCAGCTTGCAGCCGATTCGTCTTTGCCGCCGAGCCCGGGAGGGCCGGAGGTGAGCCGGGTGATGGGTTGAACGGGTCTCTGGTTCTGCAGAACGTGGAGTCGTTGACCGAGGAGCAAACCGGGACAGTGTTGGCCCGCCTCAATCATTTGTCGCGGTGGGTGCAGGCGCAGCAGGCTCGGGTCCTGTCCCGGTTGCAGACCGTTTACGAGGACGAGGCGCTGTCCGTTACCGGGTTGCGGGACGCGGAGATGGCGTTTAGCCTCGCTGCGGAGGAAGCCGCGACCATTCTGGGGGTGCCTACCGGTAGCGGAAAGGCGTTGATGAGTCAGGCCGGTGATCTCTGCACCAGGAACACGGCCACGCTGAAGGCGTTGGAGTCCGGGCAGATCAGTTACGGTCACGTGGAGACTCTGGTGGAGCAGTGTGTGGGCGTGGTGCCGGCGGAGCTGCCCGGGTTCGAGGCCGAGCTGCTGGGTCTGGCTGCGGGCCAGACCAGAACCCAGTTTCGGGTGAAGGCGCAGCGGCTGCGGGAGAAGTACTATCCGGAAACCATCGTGCAGCGGCAGGTGACGGCGTTTGAGCAGCGGACGGTGTGGGTGCGGCCGGAGCCGGACGGGATGTCTTGGCTCTCGGCGTTGCTGCCTGCCGAGAAAGCCCAAGCCATTTTTACTCAGCTCAGTGTTGCGGCCCGGGGTGAGCAGGCCGCCGGGGACACGCGCACGGTGGATCAGTTGCGCACGGATATCCTCACGGACTTGCTCGGCGGCCACGAGCACAAGGGCCGTCGTAAGGGATCCGGCTCCGGCAGGGGTGCCAGCGGCGAAGGTAAGGGTTCGGGCACCGGCAAGCGTTCTGGCTCAGATGCCGGCTCCGGTAAGGGCTCCGGTTCTGATGCAGGTTCCGGCAAGGGGGCCGGGTCCTGCCGGTTCGGCCATGGTCCCAGGGCTCGGACGGAGATTCTGGTGCTGATCAACGCCGAAACCCTCTTCGGTGCCGATGACCGGCCGGCGGAACTGAACGGATACGGACCGATCAGTCCCGTAACGGCTCGGCGGATGGCTCGGGAAGCGGCGAAATGGACACCGGTGGAACGCGACCCCGAAACCGAGGAGATCCTGCGGGTCGGGAAACGGCGGAAGGTCCCCGACGGATTAAAGCGGGTCCTGCGGGTGCGGGACGGGACGTGCCGGTTCCCGGGGTGCCGGACCAATGCGGTGATTTCCGAGATTGACCACACCAAGCCGTGGGCTCGGGGCGGGCCGACGGATCATGACAATTTGGAGCATTTGTGCCGGCGGCATCACATGTTCAAAACCGAAGGGTTCTGGAAAGCCCGACAGCCTCGTCCCGGGGTGATTGAGTGGACCTCGCCGGGCGGCAGGTGTTACCGCACCGAACCGCAGCTGAGCCTGTCCCGGGAAACCTGTAGCGATAATGGCGGCCAACTGCGGCCGGAGATATCGGCGGGACCAGACATCAAGGCGAATGGTGGCCAGGCGAATCGCGGAGGCAACGCAACGGGCGTTGATCCATCACCGGCCCATGATGCCGGCGGACCAAGTGCTCCAGACGATCCGGATGACTACGGCGACGATCCGCCGCCTTTCTGAGGGAGTCAAAGAGTACGGCCGGGAGTCAAAGAGTACGGCCGGAAGTCAAAGAGTACGGCAACCCTTTCGACCAGCAGCGACCAGCGGATCAGCAGAATGCGGCTCTCGCCCCTGAGACGTTCGGCTGTGGCAGGGACGTCGGAGTCCCCGCGCCCATCTGCCGTGCGTGGCACGTGTCAGAGCGGGGGAGCCTCGGACCTAGGATGGGCATTATGGAACCAACCCTCACCGCCCGGCAGGCGCGGCTCACCGCGCTGGGCGCACAGGGCCTGGTCAAGGGGCGGCCCGCCACCGTCACTTCAAGATCGGTTGGCCGGGTCTTGAAACAGCTGCACCTCCTGCAGATTGATTCAGTGAACGTGCTCTCCCGGAGCCACTACCTGCCGCTGTTTTCCAGGCTGGGTCCGTACGATACTGCCGTTCCCGACAGGTTGGCCTCCAAGGCTCCGCGTCAGATGGTGGAGTACTGGGCACATGAAGCCAGCTACGTCCGCCCGGAGCTTTTCCCCGATCTGCGGACAGTCCAACGCCGTGTGTGGATGACAGCGCACTCACTTCCCACCGAGGTGAAGAACCGGCTGAGCGAACAGATCCTGGGGCTCCTGGCCGGCGGACCGCCACTCACCGCGAGGGAAATAGCCGACAGGCTGGGGGGCGGTGAGGTGAGGACCAAAGACAACTGGGGATGGAACTGGAACGCCTCGAAGCGGGTGCTCGAAGACCTGTTTGCGTCAGGCCTGCTCAGCTCGGCCGGACGGACTCCGCAGTTTGAGCGTCTTTACGCTCCCACGGCTGCCGTGCACCCTGCGGGCCCTGCCGCTTTGGAGTCGTCCGATCCGCAGGAGGCAGTACTGCGTCTGACGGAACTGGCCGCACGCGCACACGGGGTGGCCACCGTCCGCTGCCTGGCAGATTACTTTCGGCTGCCCCAGCGGGAGACCGCGTCGGCGGCGGCCGTACTGGTCCGCATGGGGAAACTGCGCCGGGTGCGGGTCGCTGGCTGGCGTTCGCCTGCCTACCTGCACGCGGAAACGGTTATCCCGCGCCGCTCCTCGGCCCGTGCCCTCCTTAGCCCCTTCGACTCCATGGTGTTCGAACGGAAACGGCTGGAAGCGCTTTTCGGTTTCCGGTACCGCCTCGAAATTTACACTCCGCCCGCGGCGCGCCGGTACGGCTACTACGTTCTGCCGTTCCTGCTGGGGGAGGAATTTGCGGCACGGGTGGATCTCAAAGCTGACCGGTCAAACAAGGCCCTATTGGTCCAGGCCGCCCACCGCGAGGACGGCGCTCCGGCCCGCACCGCCGTTGAGCTTGCCGCGGAACTACGTATGATGGCAGATTGGCTGGGGCTCGACGACGTTATTGTAAAACCATCAGGTGATTTGGCGGAGGCATTAAAACTGGCAGTATGCCGGGAATAGATCCGCTGCGGGAACCCCTGCACACCACCAAACGTCTCTCACGTAGACTGGGGACGCCAGAATTAGGCAACACTAGATTGGGAGCAAATCAGTGGCATCACTACTCGAACGGGTTCTTCGTACAGGCGATAAGAAGACGCTGAAGACGCTGCGCAACTACGCCGATGCGATCAACGTGCTCGAGGACGAGTACAGGGGCATGAGCGACGCCGAACTTCGGGGCGAGACCGACCGCTTCAAGGAACGCTACGCCGACGGCGAGAGCCTGGACGATCTGCTCCCGGAGGCCTTCGCCGCAGTCCGTGAAGCTGCCGGCCGCACGCTGGGCATGCGCCACTTCGACGTCCAGATGATGGGCGGCGCGGCCCTGCACCTGGGCAACATCGCCGAGATGAAGACCGGTGAGGGCAAGACCCTCGTCGCCACCGCTCCCGCATACCTCAACGCGCTGACCGGGCGAGGCGTGCACATCGTGACGGTCAACGACTACCTGGCCGAGTACCAGTCGGACCTGATGGGCCGCGTCTTCCGCTTCCTGGGCATGACCAGTGGCTGCATCCTGTCGAACCAGGACCCCGCAGTCCGCCGAGAGCAGTACAACGCGGACATCACCTACGGAACCAACAACGAGTTCGGCTTCGACTACCTGCGCGACAACATGGCCTGGAGCGCCGCCGAACTGGTCCAGCGCGGCCACCACTTCGCCATCGTTGATGAAGTGGACTCCATCCTCATCGACGAGGCCCGGACCCCGCTCATTATCTCCGGAGCCGCAAGCGGCGACGTCAACCGCTGGTACACCGAGTTCTCGAAGGTAGTGCAGCGCCTGGTCCTGGACACCGACTACGAGGTGGACGAAAAGAAGCGCACCGTGGGCGTGCTGGAGTCCGGCATTGAGAAGGTCGAGGACTACCTGGGCATTTCCAACCTGTACGAGTCGGCGAATACGCCCCTCATCGGTTTCCTGAACAACGCCATCAAGGCAAAGGAACTGTTTAAGCGGGACAAGGACTATGTGGTCCTCAACGGCGAAGTCATGATCGTTGACGAACACACCGGACGCATCCTCGCCGGACGCCGCTACAACGAGGGCATGCACCAGGCCATTGAGGCCAAAGAGGGCGTGACCATTAAGGCCGAGAACCAGACGCTGGCCACGGTGACGCTGCAGAACTACTTCCGGCTCTACGAAAAGCTCGCCGGCATGACCGGAACGGCTGAGACTGAAGCGGCCGAGTTCATGAGCACGTACAAGCTCGGAGTGGTGCCCATTCCCACCAACCGGCCGATGGCCCGGATCGACCAGCCGGACCTGATCTACAAGAACGAAATCGCCAAGTTCGACGCCGTCGTCCAGGACATTGCCGAGCGCCACGCCGCCGGCCAGCCGATCCTGGTGGGCACCACCAGCGTGGAAAAGAGCGAGTACCTCTCCAAGCAGCTGGCCAAGGCCGGCATCCGGCACGAGGTCCTTAACGCCAAGAACCACGCCCGTGAAGCTGCCATCGTGGCCCAGGCCGGACGCAAGGGCGCCGTCACCGTCGCCACCAACATGGCCGGCCGAGGCACTGACATCATGCTCGGCGGCAACGCCGAGTTCAATGCCATCTCCGAACTGGAACGACGGGGACTGGATCCGAGCGAGAACCCGGATGAGTACGAAGCCGCCTGGCCGGACGCCCTCGAAAAGGCACGCAAGGCCGTGGCCGCTGAACAGCAGGAAGTCATTGACCTTGGCGGCCTCTACGTGCTGGGCACCGAACGGCACGAGTCCCGCCGCATCGACAACCAGCTCCGCGGCCGTTCCGGCCGACAGGGAGACCCGGGGGAGTCACGCTTCTACCTGTCGCTGACCGACGACCTCATGCGGCTGTTCAACTCAGGCGCCGCCGAGCGGATCATGAACAGCTCGTCCATGCCCGACGACGTCGCACTGGAATCCAAGCTCGTCTCGAAAGCCATCCAGAATGCCCAGGGGCAGGTCGAGGGCCGGAACGCCGAGCAGCGCAAGAACGTCCTGAAGTACGACGACGTCCTGAACCGCCAGCGCGAAGCCATCTACGGCGACCGCCGCCGGATCCTGGAAGGCGATGATCTGCAGGAGAAAATCGGCTTCTTCCTGGAGGACGTTGTCACGTCAATCGTCAACGAAGCCACTGCCGAGGGGCATGGGGACGACTGGGACTACGAGCAGCTGTGGACCAACCTCAAGACCCTGTACCCGGTGGGCCTGACCATTGACGAAGTGGTCGACGAAGCCGGAGGACGCGCCAAGGTCACCCGGGAATTCCTGCAGGAGGAAATCCTCTCCGACGCGAAGCTGGCCTATCAGGCACGGGAGGCCGCGCTGGGCGCTCCCGCTATGCGCGAACTGGAGCGCCGCGTAGTGCTCTCCGTGATCGGGCGCAAATGGCAGGAACACCTCTACGAGATGGACTATCTCAAGGAGGGTATTGGCCTGCGCGCCATGGCGCAGCGCGATCCCCTGGTGGAGTACCAGCGCGAAGGTTTCGTCATGTTCCAGACCATGACCGAAGCCATCCGCGAGGAGTCCATTGGCTACCTGTTCAACGCAGAAGTGAAGGTGAACCCGCCGGCCGCTGACGTTCCTCCGGCTCTTGCCGGCCTGAAGGACGGCCGCAGCGTGGTCGGCCAGCCGACCATCACGGCTGCTAGTCTTGAAGCACCGCAGCGTCCCGCGAGCCTGCAGTTCTCTGCACCCAACACCGAAGGCGGCGTGGAGACCCGGGTGGAGCGGGCTGCATCCGCCAAACCGGCGAAAGCCGGCGGCAAGACAGGCGCAGCCAGGACCGCGGGTTCTGCACCGGCTGCGGATGCCCAGGGTCGAAAGACGCCGAATGCGGCTCCGAAGAAGTCCAAGCGCCGCAAGTAACCGTGCTCCGCAGTAACGGGATCTAACCGATCTCCAGGGCCGTGACCTTCCAGAGTCCGCGCCGCAGCTCTATACGAAGAGCCGCGGCGCGGACTCTGCTTTGTTCGGCCGCTACGACCGATGCTTCGTAGATGCCTTCCGAGACGGGGCAGATTCGGCAGCAGCGGATCACGACCTGCCGGTGCAGGCGCACCGGCACCGCCGGCGTTCCCGGTCCGGCTGCCCCGGTTCCAGCCCTGGACCCGGTCCCTCCTGCGGCACCCAGTTCCCTGCTGCGGACCAGATTGGCGCGCAGCTGCAGACGCTCGAAGCTCGGGGGATCGAGCCACCGGGCCATCTGCTGAAGCGGCCGGGTTCCGCCGAGTACTTCCAGCGCCGCTTGGGTGACGGACCGGGCTATGGCGTTCACCCGCGCGTCGTCCTCAGGGGCGCTGTGCCAGTGAGCCTGGTCCTGCGTCGCCGGGCTGGATTCGGCGGGTTCAGCCGCCTGCGGGGCGGGCTGCCGGGGGCGCAGCTTGACCGGTGGAGCTCCGGCCGGCGAATAGCCTGTAACCGGAATGCGGTGCACGGTGAGCGGACGCGGAGCCCCCGACGCGGTGGCCAGCTCGTCCGCTGCCTCTTGGACTGGAAATGTAATGACGGTGGTCATGGTGCTGTCCTTTCCTGGAAGTCCGCTGTGGAATGAGCGGCGGTACCGGAGGTATGACGAAGGCACGGTCGGTGAAACGCCGGGGTGACAAGGCGCACTGCAGCAGCAGTGCCGGTGCCCGGATGCTGCGCGAGGTTGGAGACTTCGTTATTGGCGGGGCACTTCGGGCACCTCGGGCACCGCGAAGATCTGGCCGGGCAGAATCAGGTCCGGGTCAGCGCCAATAACGTCCCGGTTCCGTTCGTACCAGCGCGGCCAGTGGGCAGCGATTTCAACGTCCGTGGCTAGAGGGCCAAGCTGTTCGGCGGCGAGGCTCCACAAGGAGTCTCCCGAGCGGACCACGGCCCGCCCGGATGCATCGGTGCGTCCGGGACGGATAAAAACGTTTGGCGTCACTTCCTGCGTCCGAGGCTTCCACTGCGGATTCGCCGGACTGTCAGTGGGTGACGGCTCCGCTGAGTTGCCGGCAACCGTTCCGGTGCCTGCCGGACCCAAGCCGCGTTCCGGCGGCACCAGTGTGGGGTCCCACTGGGGATGCACCGCGGCATCCAGCGGGTTTTGCAGCAGGGAGACGCTCTGCCCCGGATTCGCAGGCAACGGATCGGCTGCCTGGGCGGCACCGGCACCGGCCACGAGGTTCAGGCCGATGGCAGCGGCAGCGAGTCGCTTCATAAAGGCGGGAGCCAAGGCGCCGGCAGCTGCAGCGGCTGCCGCATGTCCGGCTTTCTGCAGCAGGGCGGATAGGACGGCCAGGACCAGCCCCAGACTCCACCAAAGGGCGATGAGAAGACCCGCCGCAGCGGCAGCGAAGCCCGCCAGCCCCTGCAGGGATGACACCGATCCCTGGAGGAGGCTTACCGAATCCGGCAGCGTCGCCAGCCCGGCCCACAGCAGGACGGCGGAGGCGGCGATTCCGGCACCCAGAACGAGGAGGTCCCGCAGCAGGTGTTTCATTCGGGTCCTCCTTCGTCTCGGGCGCCAGCCTTGTCCACGCGGCGTCTCCTTCATCCTGGGTATCTATCCACCTCGGCGGCCCGGTCGCCGCTACCGATCGGTGGATTTCGCTGCCGGGAAGATGCAGTTTGATGCAGTTTGTTGCCGTTTGATAATGGATAACGCTGTTTGATGGCTTCTAGATCGTTTGGTGGGACTTGTCTACAGTGCGGTTGCCCCGGTGTCTAGGGTGATTTTGAGATTGTTTGCCTGGGCCCGCGGTAGTAGGTGCGGAGAGCAGCGGCTAGCCTGTGCACATGCGATGGGACGCCCTTTTTGCCGACATGGAGGCCCAAATGGCCTCTGCTCACCAGCTGGTGCAGGACGCTGAGGTTTCCGAGCGGCTTCGGACCGATTTTGCCGGCATGGACCTGGCGGGCCGGCTGCACAGCCAGACCGGACGGTACCTGAAGGTGGACGTCGGTCCATGCGGGGCCTTCGAAGGGGAACTCAGCCATGTGGGCCGCGGGTGGATCGGCTTGGACGGCGAACGGCGCTCGTCGGTCATAGCGCTTGACCACGTGGTGCTGATCGGCGGAATGGACCGCTTTTCCACAGTGGAGGCACCAGCGGCACGGCTGGGGCTGGCGTCCGCGCTGCGGGGCCTGTCCCGTGACCGCGCGGCCGTGCAGGTGTACTTGGCAGGGCAGCCGCCCGCCTCTGCCCTGGATGGCAGCGTGGACCGGGTCGGAAAGGATTTTTTCGAATTGTCGCTGACTCCCCGCGGCGAACCTCGGCGGCAAGGCAACGTCCGCGGAGTCTTCACCGTCCCCCTGCGAGCGGTGGCGGCGGTCTGCTCGGCCGTCTAACGATTGGGCGCGGGCCGGCACGGGCAGCGCCCAGGCGGGAAACCAGCGGGGCTACTGCTCGGAGGCGGCCCTTTCGGATGCGTCGTCGCGCTGTACGGCAGCAGAGCGGCGATAGGCGTCGGCGATGAATTCCTCCAAGACACGGGATTCCACCCGCCACTGCCCCCGCCCGCCAATCTGGATGGCTGGGAGTTCCCCCGACCTCACCAGGGCGTATGTCTGTGACGAGGATATGTTCAACACCTCGCCGACATCGGCCAGTGTCAGGAACCGCTTCTCACCCACGTATCCACCTCAACATCCATCCACCCTATCCATCCGCCGGATCCATCCGACGCACTGTCGCATTCAGTCTCCCACTCCGGCAGCCGGACCGGCGAAGTTATCCACACTTTGAAGTTTCCGAAAAATCACCGTTTCCTTCCGCCGAATTGTGGTCAACAATGGCAGCGATTGCCCGTCCGGTGCCATGCAGCCCCGGACTCCGGTGTTACCAGGGGGAAAAATGAGTCTCACTACAACCGTGCAGCCGTCCGCACCGCGCCTGAAAAAACCGTCGTGGAAAGATCCGCGCCTGCTGCTCGGCATAATGCTGGTGCTGGCCTCCACCGCGGGCGTCGTTGCACTCGTGGGCTCGGCGGACCAAACCACTGAGGTGTTCGTCGTTGACGAGAACATTCCGGTGGGTTCGTCGGTCAGCGCCCAGGATCTCGCCGTGGTTCCCGTCCGGCTGGGTGACGTCGCCGGTTCCTACCTGCCGGCGGCCGAGGGAATACCTGAAAACGCCGTGGCGTCGGGGCTGCTGCGGAAAGGCGAGCTGGTGGCCCGCACCGACCTCGGCACCGCGGATGACCTGGACCGGAAGCCCGTGGGACTGCGTGTCGACGACATTCTTCCCAGCGGAACCGAAGCGGGGTCGCGGGTTGACGTTTGGGTGGCGCTGCCGAATGAGCGCAACGGCTTCAAGGAACCACGGCAGATCCTTACCGCTGCCGAAATCTCAGAACTTACGGTCGACGAGTCGGTGCTGGGTGCCAGCCGGTCCACGCAGCTCCTGGTCCTGGTGGAGGACGACGACTTGGCCGGACTCCTTAGCGCCCAGTCGAACGGCGCCAAAATAGCCGTGGTCCTGAATCCAGGTGCAGGATCATGAATATTCCGGTCGTGACGGTGGGCAACGGTGTCACCAACCTGGTCGGAGACCTGGAGCGACTTCACGGGCCGGTCACTGTGGTCCGCCGCTGCGCCGAGCTGTCAGAACTGATCGCAGCTTGCCAGAGCGGCATCGCCCGGGCGGCGATCGTGGCCGACGACGCCGGCGAGGTCACCGCCGCCCTTGCCGAGCGTCTTGCCGCCACCGGCGTGGCCCTGCTCGTGCTGGCGGATGAGGAAGGCTCCCAACAGCGCCTCGATGCGCTGAGCATCGCCCACGCTCCCCGCGGATCCGCCGCCGAACTGCTCTCGGACCTGGTGTCAGACGCAGTGGGCCGGATGGACGGCCGCAGTGCCTCCACGCTGCTGGCCGATCCCTCGGCAGCACTGCGCACCTGGTCGCTCGATGCCGCCGGAGCCCCAGACCGCGGTGCGGGGCGGGGCGACGCCGCCGCCGGCAGGACCAACGCCAGGACCGACGGCGGAGAGGACGGCGACCGGGGACAGGAGTCCGGGGATGACATCCGGGCTGCGGGAACCGTTGTCGCAGTCTGGGGGCCGACGGGCGCGCCGGGACGAACGACGGTGGCCGTGAACTTTGCAGCGGAAGCCGCAGCGGACGGAAAGACAGTGCTGCTGGTGGACGCCGACACCTATGGATCCTCCGTCGCCGCGAGCCTGGGGCTGCTGGACGAATCCGCAGGCGTGGCCCAGGCCTGCCGGCTGGCCGACCAGGGCCTCCTCGACCCGCAGTCACTGCTCCGCAGCACGCTTAGCGTGTCGCTGAAAGGGCAGCGGCTCTTGGTGCTCACCGGGATCACGCGCTCGGACCGCTGGATCGAGCTGCGACCCACCGCCTTGGGCCTGGTCCTGGAGCAGGCACGCAAGGTGGCCGACCTGATCGTCATCGATTGCGGATTCAGCTTGGAAGCCGACGAGGAGTTGAGCTTCGACACCCTGGCGCCTCGCCGGAACGGCGCCACGCTGCGGGCCCTGGAACTGGCCGATACCGTGTATGCCGTCGGGGCGGCAGACTCGGTGGGCGTTCCACGACTGGTCCGGGCGCTCGCCGAATTGGAAGCGGCAGTACCGGGCTCGGCACCCAAGGTGGTGCTGAACAAGGTCCGTTCCGCCGCCGTCGGGCGCTCCCCGGAGCGGCAGCTGAGTGACGCCTGGGAGAGGTTCGGACCCGGAATACCGGTTACCGCGTTCCTGCCCGCTGACTTCTCCACCGTGGACGCCGCCCTGCTTGCGGGTTCCGCACTGCTGGAAACGGCGCCGTCCTCGCCCCTTCGGCACGCAATCGCTGCGCTCGCCAACGTCAGGGTGTCCTCCCGGCGCCGTTCCAAGCGGGTGATGTCCGCTGCAAAGTGACCTTTTCATTCTTGCGGGATAGGCTCGAGTGAGGCCAACCGCAAAGAAGCGGGAGGTAAGAAGGCTATAACGGAGGCGTATTACATGTCGTCTGGATCCCGTATTCCGGATCTATCAGGTACCGACGATTCCCTGGACGAATTCACAGGGAACTACTACGAGCATCTGGCAGGGGAAGACGCAGACGGATATCCGCGCTCAACCCTGCGCGAAAGGGCCGAACGTCACCGTGCGTTGGGGTCGCTGCGGCCCGAGGGCCAGGCCTCCGTATCCGTCTTCGATCAGGGCGATGCCAGCGTAGTCCTGATCGTCACCGACGACATGCCGTTCCTGGTGGATTCCGTGACAGCGGAAATTGTCCGGCAAAATGCCGCGATCCGGCTCGTTGTGCATCCCACCTTCCTGGTCAGCCGCGACCGGGAAAGCGGAGAACTGCAGGCCGTGCACCGCGTGCCGGCTGCCGCCGGGGTCTCCAGCGGCGACACCGCGGCACTGCCGAATCTGTCAGCCCTGCTGGGGCGGCAGGATGAAACCACCCGCATCGAGTCCTGGATTTCCGTTGAGATCGGACGCCTCCCCGACGAAACACGGCGGGATGAGCTCACCGAAGGGCTGCGCAAGGTCCTTGAGGATGTGCGGCTGGCAGTTACGGACTGGCCCGCCATGCGCGCCAAGGTCCACGAGGTTTCCCGTTCCCTCGGCGAGGCCGCGAACGCCGGCGACATCCCCGACCTGCAGCAGGCCCGCGAACTGCTGTCCTGGCTGGACAACGGCAACTTCACCTTTCTGGGCTACCGCGAATACGACCTCATTAACGAAAACGGCGAGGACGTCCTGCGCGTCAGCGAAGACAAGGGACTGGGACTGCTGAGCCGTGCCTCCGTGGCCGGCCGGGTCCAGCACCTGACCAGCGCAGGCAGGGCGAAGGCCCGCGAAAAGCGCGCACTGGTCATCACCAAGGCCAACTCCCGCTCCACCGTTCACCGAGCGGCGTACCTTGACTACATCGGCATCAAGAGCTTCGACGCGCAGGGCAACGTGAACGGTGAGCGCCGGTTCATCGGGCTCTTCTCCACCGGTGCCTACACCGGTTCGGTGCGCAACGTGCCGATCGTCCGGGACAAAATCCGCGACGTCATGCGCCGGGCGGGTTTCCCCGCCGATTCACACTCCGGCAAGGACCTGCTCTCCATCCTGGAAACCTATCCGCGGGATGAGCTGTTCCAGATTGACGTGGACGCCCTGCTGGAGACTGCCCGGAGCATTCTCCGCCTGCAGGAGCGCCGCCGCACCCGGCTGTTCCTCCGCCCCGACGTGTACGGCCGCTTCATGTCTGCACTGGTCTTCCTGCCGCGGGACCGGTACAACACATCGGTGCGGCTGCGCATCCAGGACGAGCTGCGGTCGAGCTTCAACGCCGAATCGATTGATTTCGAGGCGCGGCTGACCGAGTCGGCCCTGGCCCGGATCTTCTTCCGGATCCGGCTGCCCCGCGGCGCCGAAATCGAGGAGCTGGATGCCGGCGCGCTGGAGCAGCGCCTGGTCCAGGCCGCCCGCTCCTGGAGCGAAGGCATCGGCGAAGTCCTGCGCTCCAAGTTCAACCGGGAGCAGGCCGGAAAACTCTCGGCCCTGTGGGCTGAAGCTTTCCCCGCCGATTACCGCGTCAGCTACGAGGTCGAAGATGCCCTCGAGGACATCGCCCGCTTCGAAGCCCGCGTCTCGGCACCGGACTCTGCCCCCGAACTTTTCGTCTACGTGCCGGAAGCGTCCCGCCGCAGCGGCGGCGAAGACGCGCGGCTGAAGCTGTACCTGCTGCAGCCGCGCTCCCTGACCCAGATCCTGCCCATCCTGCACAACCTCGGCCTGGAAGTTCTTGACGAGCGTCCCTTTGAAATCAGCAGGGAAGACGGCACCTCGTTCTACCTGTACGACCTGGGGCTGAAATACCCGGCCGGCATGGACCCGGTGAAGACGGGCTCACTGTTGGCCGAGGCGTTCCGCGCCGGCACCTCCGGCGCCAGCGAATCCGACTACTTCGACCGGCTCATCCTGGAGCTGGGACTTTCCTGGCGCCAGGTGGTCATCCTGCGCAGCTACGCCAAGTACATGCGCCAGCTGGGCAACACCAACTCCTACGGATTTGTTGCCGGCACGCTCCGGCGCAACCCGGACGTGGCGCGCGCCCTGGTGGGCCTGTTTGAGTCCCGTTTCAACCCCGACCTGTCGGAGGAGGAGCGCAACGCCGCGGAAGAGAAAGCCCGGGAGGCCCTCGAAACCGGTTTGGAGCAGGTACCCACGCTCGACGCCGACCGGGTCCTGCGGACCGTCGCCAACCTGATCAACGCCACCCTGCGCACCAACTTCTACCAGGAAAAGCCGTACGTCAGCTTCAAACTGAACACCGCGGCCATCGAGGGCGCGCCGTTCCCGCGGCCCAAGTACGAAATCTGGGTTTACTCCCCGCGGGTGGAAGGCGTGCACCTGCGCTTCGGCGAGGTGGCACGCGGCGGTCTGCGCTGGTCCGACCGCCGCGAGGACTTCCGCACCGAAATCCTCGGCCTGGTCAAGGCACAGACGGTGAAGAACGCCGTCATCGTGCCCACCGGGGCCAAGGGCGGCTTCTACGCCAAGCAGCTGCCCGATCCCGCCGCGGACCGTGCCGCCTGGATGGAAGAGGGCAAGGCAAGCTACCGCACCTTCATCCGCGCCCTGCTGGACATCACCGACAACCTGGTGCTGTCCGACGACGGCGAGGAGCAGCTGGTGCCGCCGCAGCGCGTCGTGCGCCACGACGGCGATGACAGCTACCTGGTGGTTGCTGCGGACAAGGGAACGGCCTCCTTCTCCGACATTGCCAACGAGCTGTCGGCTGAATACAACTTCTGGCTTGGTGACGCCTTCGCCTCCGGCGGCTCCGTGGGCTATGACCACAAGGCCATGGGCATCACCGCCCGCGGCGCTTGGGAATCGGTCAAGCGCCACTTCAGCGAGCTGGGCGTGGACACGCAGTCCGAGTCCTTCACGGCCGTCGGCGTGGGCGACATGAGCGGAGACGTGTTCGGCAACGGCATGCTCCTTTCCGAGCACACCAAGCTGGTGGCGGCCTTCGACCACCGGCACATCTTCCTGGACCCGAACCCGGATCCGGCCCTCTCCCATGCGGAGCGGCGCCGGCTGTTCGAACTGCCCCGGTCCTCCTGGGCCGACTACGACGCCTCGCTGATCAGCACCGGCGGCGGAGTCTATCCGCGCCAGGCGAAGAGCATTCCGCTGAGCCCGGAGGTCCGCGAGGTCCTGGGCCTGGACAAATCGGTAACCAAGATGAGCCCGCCGGATCTGCTGCGGGCCATCCTCAAGGCACCGGCCGATTTGCTCTACAACGGCGGCATCGGCACCTACGTGAAGGCCTCCACGGAGACCAACACCGAGGTGGGGGACAAGGCCAATGACGCGATCCGCGTGGACGGCTGCGACCTGCGGGTCAAGGTGATCGGCGAGGGCGGAAACCTGGGCATGACCCAGCGCGGACGCATCGAGGCTGCCCGGGCCGGCGTCATCCTCAACACCGACGCCATCGACAACTCGGCCGGCGTTGACTGCTCCGACCACGAGGTCAACATCAAGATCTTCGTGGACCGGATGGTTGCTGCCGGACGCCTCGATCCGGCTGAGCGCGCCGAATTCCTGCACTCCATGACCGATGAGGTTGGCCGCCTGGTCCTGCAGGACAACAAGGACCAGAACATGCTCCTGCTCAACGACCGCCGGCACGTGATCGAGTGGAGCCCCAGCTTTGAGCGGCTGATGGACTGGCTTGAAAAGCACGCCGACCTGAACCGCGAGCTCGAGGCGCTGCCGACCAACGCCGAGCTCCGCTCCCGGGTGGCAGCGGGCGAGGGCCTCACCTCGCCGGAACTGTCGGTGCTGGCCGCCTACGCCAAGATCGAACTGACCAAGGCGCTGACCAACTCCGACCTGGCCGATGATCCCTACTTCAGCGGCACCCTGCGCCGGTACTTCCCGAAGCAGATGGTGGAGCGGTTCGCCGACCAGCTCGACACCCATCCGCTGCGCCGGGAAATCATCTCCACGATGGTGGCGAACGACATCATCAACATCGGTGGAATTACCTTCGCGTTCCGCGTGATCGAGGAAACGTCCGCCACCGAGTCCATGGTGGCGCGTGCGTTCACCGCCCTGCGCGAGATCTACGAGATCGACGGCGCGGTGCAGGCCCTGAACGACCTGCCGGCAAGCTTCCCCACGGAACACTGGACGACCATCCACCTCGACATGCGCCGCCTGCTGGACCGCGCCGTGCGCTGGTTCGTCAACCATGTGGGGCGCGGCAGCTCCATCGAGGAGGACATCGAAGCGTTCAAGCCGATCATCGGTCCGCTGCGGGAGAACCTGCTGGATTATCTGCAGGGAGCGGACCAGGAACGGTACCGCACCGAGCTGGAACGCTCGCGCGAGTGGCAGGTTCCCGAAGAGCTCTGCGTCTACTGGGCCGAGCTGTTCGAGAGCTTCGGCCTGCTGGACGTCGCCCTCCTGGCCTCGAAGCGGGTGGACGAACCGGCGGCAGACGTTGCCGGTGTGTACTTTGCCCTCTACGAGCGGTTCGGCATTGACGACCTGCTGGAACGGATCACGAAGCTGCCGCGCGGCGACCGCTGGCAGGCCCTCGCACGGGCAGCCTTGCGTGATGACCTCTACTCCACCGTGGCCGACATGACGGTGGCAGCGCTGAAGGCCACGGTCGGACAGGCGGGGGAGGACCCGCTGAAGCGGGTTGAACTGTGGGAAGACCAGAACGCCGACAATTTGGAACGCGCCCGGGTGATGTTCGAAGATGTCAACAAGCTCGAGCACGACGACATGGCTTCCCTCTCGGTTGCCCTGCGCCTGCTGCGCTCCATCGTTCGACGCTAGAAACAACAAGAAAAAGAGACAGTGGCCATATTTACCGATCCCATCAAGGACCATGCCGATTTCGGACCGGGGGATGCGGAGTGGCTGCACCTTTTGGTCGGCGACTGGCAGCTGGTCGCCGACCTGGCCTTCGCCGACCTGGCGCTTTGGTTTCCGCTGCCCGACGGCAGCTACGTGGCGCTGGCGCACGCCCGCCCCTCGACGTCGCACACTGTTTTCCACAGTGACTTCGTCGGGGAGCGGATCCGTGCGGACCTTCAGCCGCTGGTGGACAAGGCCTGGACCAGCCAGGTCATCGAACGCTCCAGCGAAACCAACTGGACGACTGACACGGCCATGCGGGTGGAGGCCATTCCCTTCGTCCGCAACGGCCGCACCCTGGCCGTGGTGACCAGCCACATGGACCTCTCCTCCTCCCGCATGCCATCGCGCCTGGAGCTGACCTACCGCCAATGCGCCTACGACCTGCTGCGGATGGGAACCTTGGGCCTGTGGCCGGATTTCGCCACGCCCACCGGGTCGCGCCGGGGTGCGCCGCGCGTCGGCGACGGGCTCATCCGCATGGATGCCGACGGCGTCGTGCAGTATGCCTCTCCCAACGGGGTTTCCGCCTTCCGGCGACTGGGGGACATGGAAAGCCTCGAAGGACGTTCCCTCGCGGAAATTACGACGGCGCTGCTCAAGGACCGGCGGATGGTGGATGAAACGCTGCCGCTGGTCGTGACCGGGCGGATGCCGTGGCGCACCGAGATCGAGTCGCGCGGGGTCAGCCTGTCCCTGCGGGCCATACCGCTGCGGGACGAGAAGGAACGCTTCGGCGCCCTGGTGCTGTGCCGGGATGTTTCCGAGCTTCGGCGCCGGGAAATGGAGCTGGTGTCCAAGGACGCCACGATCCGCGAAATCCACCACCGGGTGAAGAACAACCTGCAGACCGTCGCTGCGCTGCTGCGGATGCAGTCCCGCCGGATGGAGAGCGAGGAGGGCAAGCAGGGGCTGGACCAGGCCATGCGCCGCGTCGCCACGATTGCCCTGGTCCACGAAACGCTCTCCCAAGGCCTGACCCAGAATGTGAATTTCGACGACCTGATCGACCGGCAGTTCCGTCTGGCGGCCGAGGTTGCCTCGCCCACCCAGCAGGTGAGCACGGAGAAGGAGGGGTCCTTCGGAGAGCTTCCCAGTGACTTCGCCACGCCGCTGGCACTGGTGATCAATGAACTGGTGACTAACGCCGTCGAGCACGGACTTTCGGACCGCAAGGGCACGGTTTGGCTCAGTGCCGCCCGCCAAATGGGGCCCGACGCCGAGGAGATCCTCACGGTAACCGTGGCCGACGACGGCGTGGGGCTGCCGCCGGGGCCGCGCCGGGAAGGACTCGGACTCCAGATCGTGCGCACTTTGGTGCAGAGCGAACTGGACGGCACCATCGACTGGTCTTCGCGGCCGGGCGGCGGCACCGAGGTGCGCATCGAGATGGGTCTCGACGCCGAATCGCGCAAGAGCTGACCGGGGCTAACACTGCGCCTATTAAACGCAGCGCCGGTTGAACACTGCGCCTGTTAAACACCGTGCCGGTTAAACACCGTGCCGGTTGAACGCTGCGCCTGTTAAATACCGTGTCGGTTAAACACCAAGGGCCGCTGCCCTGGGCAGCGGCCCTTCGAAGTCTCTCGGACCTGGGTCCGCAGTTAGTGCGTCAGTTAGGACGCGCGTCGTGCACGAGCGGCACGGCGCTTGAGGGCGCGGCGTTCGTCTTCACTCATACCGCCCCAGACGCCAGCGTCCTGGCCGGTTTCGATAGCCCACTGGAGGCAGGTATCCATGACCGGGCATCGGCGGCACACACTTTTGGCTTCTTCGATCTGAAGAAGAGCCGGGCCGGTGTTGCCCACAGGAAAGAACAGCTCCGGATCCTTATCCAGACACGCTGCGCGGCTCCGCCAATCCATGCTAATCACAATCTCCTCTAGATAGTTGACTCCCACGTGTTTGTGAAAACATTCACGAGCAACTGCAAACGAAAGGGGCCAGTTCAGGCCCCTGATTTCCCCAACTACTAGGATTCCACGATACGGAAACTCAGACAAGGGTTAGTTCGCTCTTACTTTCCGCCAAACCATGAGGGATGCGTCACAGCGTTCCGGGTGGGGGGCCGGAGACGTGGGCGTCCTCCGACTATCTCCGGTAGTGTGCCAGTGTGTCAAGACCCAATGAGCCGCACCCGGGCGCCGGTCATCCGGTGTCCCGTCCGCCGGCAGTTCTCATCATCTCCGCCGTCCTGGTCCTGGAAGCCCTCGTGCTGCTGGGCATCGCCGGCTGGTTCGTTTACAACCTCTTCACTGCCACCCCTGCTTCCATGGGCGGGGCAGTCTTCACCACGGTCCTGATCGCGGCAGCCGGTATCTGGCTGCTGGCCCTCGGGCACTTCTTCTTCCGCGGATACCGCTGGACCCGTGCCGGTGCGCTGGTCTTCCAGCTCTTCGCCGTCGTGATCGCCGTGCCCACCCTCCAGGGCGGGGTCATCCTCACCGGGCTGCTGCTGTTGCTGCCGGCAGCAACAGTGTTGCTGCTGCTGTTTACGCGACCCGTGCTCGAACACACCAGCAAAGTGTCCGGAGACCCCAAGGCGTTCTAGCCGGAACATCCCCGTGCGGAACATCCCGGTGCGGTGCAGACGCGGTTCCGCTGTCGGATCAGCCACACGCTTCTGCTTCGCAAACCCCTTCCAGCGGCTCCTTCCGTGAGCCCCGCGAGCCGTGATCGCAGACCGGAAGCCTGACCGGGAAGCGCGCCCGGACGCTCGGTGGAGCGTCAGGACGGCGGATTCGGCACCGCAGGCGGCCGTTCCTTAAACTATGTGGCAGCGGGTTCGCGGAGGGACCGGCCGCGGCGGCCGCCATCCGGAGCTCCCATGGTTGGGGGGTAGAGTCTATGGCTGAAATACCTGTACCAATGAGAGGTTTTTGTGTCGCAGCAACAAACGGATACCCACGGGCACTCCGCCGACAGCACACCTCCAGTGGCACCACAATCCAGTTACCGCCCGGAAGTACAGGGTCTGAGGGCCCTGGCCGTACTGATGGTCGTGACCTACCACATCTGGTTTGGCCGGGTTTCGGGCGGGGTGGACGTCTTCCTCCTGATCTCCGCCTTCCTGCTGACGCTGTCGTTTGTCCGCAAGGTGGAAGCCGGCCGGGCACTGGACCTTGGGCGCTACTGGTTGCGCCAATTCAAGCGCCTGCTGCCGCCGGTCGCGGTAGTCCTGATCGGAACACTGACCGCCACGGCACTGTTCGTTCCGCAGAGCCGATGGACGGACATCCTCTCGCAGAGCTGGTCCTCGCTCCTGTACTTCCAGAACTGGGTCCTGGCCGCCGAATCCGTGGACTATTACGCCGCCGACCACAGCACGGCCAGCCCCCTGCAGCACTTTTGGTCGCTGTCGATTCAGGGCCAGGTTTTCCTTCTCTGGCCGTTGCTGTTCGCCGCATCGGCGTTCCTGGCGAGAACCTGCCGGATCCGCTTCCGCCGCGTCGTGCTGGCGGTCTTCGGCGCCGTATTTATTGCCTCCCTGAGCTTTTCCGTACTGGAGACCTACGGAAACCAGGCGCACGCTTACTTTGATACCCGCACCCGGCTGTGGGAATTTGCCCTCGGCACCCTGCTTGCCCTCGCGCTGCCGTACCTGAAGCTGCCCCGCGGCCTTCGGGTTGCCGCCGGCTGGCTGGGGCTCGCCGCCATGCTCAGTGTCGGGTTCCTGCTGGACGTGCAGGGCCAGTTCCCCGGATATGTGGCTCTCTGCCCGCTCCTGGCCGCAGCCCTGGTGATCCTTGCCGGCCAGACGGGCAGCCGTATTGGTGCCGACCGCCTGCTGTCATGGAAGCCGCTGATGCGTCTGGGCGACATGTCCTACGCCCTCTACCTGTGGCACTGGCCGGTCCTTGTGATCTACCTGATCTGGCGCGGTCGCCAGGAAGTGGGCCCGCTGGGAGGAACGGCAATCATCGGCCTGTCACTCATTCTGGCCTACCTCACAACCAAGCTTGTCGAGCGTCCTCTGCGGTCCTCGGACTGGGTCAACCGCACTTCCCTCCGCGCCGTCGGAGTCATAGCGGTGTGCCTCGCCGTAGTTGCGGCTCCACTCGCCGGATGGCAGCAGGGCCTGCGGCTGCAGGCCGAGCACCTGGCCGAGCAGGCAATCAAGGAAAACCCGGGAGCGCGCGTGCTGCTGGCTGATTTCGACGATGTCAGCAGCGGACAAGCACAGCCGATTCCGGCCCCCAGCATGATGAACCAGGAGTGGGGCGGGCTTCCGGGCGACTGCACGGAATACGGCGACGGACCAACGGACCCGTTGCTCGCTAAACGCTGCATGAGCACCGAACCCGTCACGGATCCGGAGAAGACCATCCTGGTGGTGGGCGACTCGCACACCGAACAGTGGCTGGGGGCCATCGAACCGATGGCAGAGAATCACGACTACCGGGTGGTTGCCCTGCTGTTGGGCGGATGCTCCTTCGGCGCGTATTCGGAAAGCCGCGGACCGGCATGCAACGATTTCAACAGCGCAGTGCTGGACTACGCGTTGGAGCTGAAGCCGGATGCCGTCGTCGCCATGGCGACAGCGGCCCAGTCTGCGGACGCCGCCGATCTGCCCGTCGCCGGTCTCCCGGAGGCCTCCGAACTGCTCCGGCAGGAAGGTATCCCGGTGGTGGGCGTCCGGGACAACCCGCGCTATGACTTTGATGTGCTTGAGTGCGCGGAAACGCACGGTGCCGTGTCGGCCGAGTGCTCCGCAGAGGTGTCGGAGAAGCTCTCGAATCCCGGCACAGTGGTCTCCTACTTCGACTCCCTGCCCGGGGTGGAGCTGGTGGACATGACCGACATGATCTGCCCCGGCGGAAACTGCGTGCCCCTCGTCGGCAATGTGTACGTGTATATGGACAGCAACCACCTCACGACCACTTACACATCGTCGATGGCCGATGAATTCGACCGCAGGTTCCATGCAGCCCTCGGCTGGTAGCAGCCGGGACGTTCACGGAAAATGTGCCCCCCACTGGAATGTCAGATAACCTAGACCGTCGGGTACGTGCCCGGATAGGCCGTACCGAAACAAACAGGAGAACCAAGTGAACGTTGACCTCGTCGTCGTTGGGTCGGGCTTTTTTGGCCTGACTGTAGCCGAGCGGGCTGCCAAGGAACTGGGCCTGAAGGTCGCAGTGCTGGACCGCCGCCATCACATTGGCGGCAACGCCTACAGTGAGAATGAACCCCAGACAGGCATTGAAGTGCACCGCTACGGTGCGCACCTGTTCCACACCTCCAACGAGCGGGTTTGGGAGTACGTCAACCGGTTCACCGAGTTCACCAACTACGTGCACAAGGTTTACACCAGCCACAAGGGCGAGGTGTATCCGATGCCCATCAACATGGGAACCATCAACCAGTTCTTCCGCTCCTCCATGGGCCCGGCAGAAGCGCGCGCCCTGATCCAGGAGCAGGCCGGGGAACTGGCAGGCACTGATCCGGCCAACCTCAACGACAAGGGAATCCAGCTGATCGGCCGGCCCCTGTACGAGGCGTTCATCAAGCACTACACCGGCAAGCAGTGGCAGACGGACCCCAAGGACCTGCCGGCGGAAATCATTTCCCGACTGCCCGTCCGGTACACCTATGACAACCGGTACTTCAACGACACCTATGAGGGCCTGCCCAAGGACGGGTACACCGCGTGGATTGAGCGGATGGCCGACCACCCGAACATCCAGGTGCACCTGAAGACCGATTTCTTCGACGAAGGCCACGAGTTCTCCCGGAATTCCACGCTGGGACAGGTGCCGGTGGTCTACACCGGCGCAGTGGACCGCTACTTCGATTACGCCGAAGGCAACCTGTCCTGGCGGACCATCGACCTCAAGGAAGAGGTCCTGCCCGTCGAGGACTTCCAGGGCACCTCCGTCATGAACTACCCGGACGAAGACGTTCCCTACACCCGGATCCACGAGTTCCGCCACTTCCACCCGGAACGGAACTACACCAAGGACGCAACGGTCATCATGCGCGAGTACTCCCGTTTCGCGGAGAAGGGCGATGAGCCGTACTACCCCGTGAACACCGCGGAAGACCGCGCAAAGCTGCTGGCCTACCGGGACCTGGCCAAGGGCGAAAAGTCGGTGCTGTTCGGCGGCCGCCTCGGAACCTACAAGTACCTTGACATGCACATGGCAATCGGATCGGCATTGTCGATGTACGACAACAAGATCAAGCCCCACTTCACCGGCGGGGCAAAGCTTGAAAGCGGAGGAGTGGACGCATGAGCCATCCGACAACCGAATCGAAGCCCGGCGCAGCCAAGGAAGCGGCCAAGGCAGCAGCCGGGGAATCAACCCAGTGGCACACGCTGCAGCGGATTATTTTCCCCGACCAGAGCCAGATGGATACCGCCCTGCTGTACGTGGACAGCGGCTCCGCAATGGGTGCTCAGTTCAACACCATGGACGGCTCCATGATGAAGTCGACCTCGACGAAGAACACCGAGGCGATCGCAGTCAGCGGCGAGGTGCATGTCGAGGATTTCCTCTCCCGCACCTCCACGATTTCCCGGCCCGGACAGCGGCTGTCCTTCGGCACCTACTTCAACGCCTTTCCGGCAAGCTACTGGCGCCGCTGGACGGACGTTGAAAGCGTCAGGCTGCATGTGCAAACCAAGGGTGCCGGCGCCATCAGCGTCTACAAGTCGAATGCCCGCGGTTCGCTGCAGCACGTCGAAACCCGGCGGGTGAGCGGCGACGCCGAGACAAACATCGACCTCACGCTCAAGCCGTTCGGCGACGGCGGCTGGTACTGGTTTGACCTGGTGTCCGGCTCCGAGCCCATGGCCCTGGTCAACGCCGACTGGCGCGCGCCGGGCGAAGCCAAAAAGCCCGGCTCGATCACGCTCGAAATCACGACGCTGAACAAGAACGAGTTCTGCCTCAACAACCTGAAGATCCTGGCCGAGAACCCGGAAGCGCTGGAAAACGTCGCCGAAGTGCTGATCGTTGACCAGGGCACCAAGAAGCTTGTTGACGCCGAGGGCTTCGAAGAAGCCAAGGCTGCGCTGGGCGGCAAGCTCCGGATGATCCATCAGGGCAACCTGGGCGGCTCCGGCGGATTTGCCCGCGGCATGTACGAAGCGGTGGAAAACGGCAGCGACTACGCCCTGCTGCTCGACGACGACATCGTCATGGAGCCTGAGAGCATCACCCGCATGCTCACTTTCGCGGACCACTGCAAGACCCCGACCATCGTTGGCGCGCACATGTTCGACCTCTACAACCGGTCGGTCCTGCACACCTTCGGCGAGACGGTGAACCTGTTCCGCTTCCAGCCCGACCATCCCTTCAAGGAACAGGTCCTGGGCCACGACTTTGCCCGCACAAACCTGCGCACCACCTCATGGATGCACCGGCGGGTGGACGTGGACTACAACGGCTGGTGGATGTGCATGATCCCCACCGAGGTCATCCGTGAAATCGGGCTCTCCCTCCCGGTCTTCATCAAATGGGACGACGCCGAGTACGGCCTGCGCGCGAAGGCCGCGGGCTACAACACGGTGTCCATGCCCGGTGCCGCCGTCTGGCACATCACCTGGGCGGACAAGGATGACGCCGTCGACTGGCAGGCGTACTTCCACAGCCGCAACCGCATCATCACGGCCCTGCTGCACAGCCCCTACCCCCGCGGCGGGCGCGTGGTGCGGGAGGGCAGCTTCATCGACGTCAAGCACCTGATCTCCATGCAGTACTTCACGGCCCAGGGCCGCGTCATGGCCCTGAAGGACCTGATCGCCGGACCGGAGCAGCTGCACGAGATCCTGCCCTCCAGGCTGCCCGCCATCCAGGCAATGCGAAACGAGTTCTCGGAGGCGCAGTTCAAGGCCGACCCCGAAGCGTTCCCCCGCCCCGGCATGGGCAAGCCCCCGCGGCACGGCCAGGGCTTCAAGGCCCCGTCCTACGTGACCCTCGTTCCGTGGGCCGCCAAGACCATCGTGCGGCAGCTGACCAAGCCTGTTGCCAAGGCCAGCATCGAGCGTCCGCAGGCCCGCGTCGCGCACATCGACAACCGCTGGTGGCGCATGTCCCAGTACGACAGCGCTGTTGTTACCAACGCCGACGGCACGGCCGCGTCCTGGTACCAGCGCGACCCCAAGAAGCTGCGCGCCCTGCTGGCTGAAGGCGCCCGCCTGAATGCGGAGATCCTGAAGGACTGGCACAAGCTGAGCCAGAAGTACCGCAAGGCGCTGCCGGAAATCACGTCCATGGAAGCGTGGAAAGCGACATTCGAAAAGCACTCGGAAGAGAGTAAATAAGCTTGTCTACCGGAGAACTCGTTACCCCCGGTTCCGGGGGAGGGCTGCGCGACGTGCTGCGGTCGCGCTATCTGTTGAAGCTGCTCGTTTCCAAGGAACTCAAGGTCCGTTACCGCGGGTCGGTGCTGGGCCTGCTGTGGTCCTACGTCAAGCCCGGGGTCCAGTTCCTGGTGTTCTGGTTTGCGCTGGGAGTCTTCCTCGGGCTGAACGAGTCAACGCCGAACTTCCCCATCTACCTGTTCTCGGGCATTATCCTGATCAACTTCTTCAGCGAAGCGCTGGGGAACGCGTCCCGTTCAATCGTCGGCAACGGCGGCCTGATCAAGAAGATCTACCTGCCCCGGGAACTGTTTCCCGTGGCATCGGTCTGGGTCTCAGCGGTGCACTTCCTGCCGCAGCTGCTGATTCTCCTGGTGGCAACGCTCATCACCGGGTGGCGGCCGGGCCTGTCCGAAATCGGTGCTGCCATCATTGGCTTCGTGATCGTGGCGCTGCTGGCCACCGGGCTGGGACTGTTCTTCGGCGCCGTGAACGTTTACTTCCGGGACTCCGAGAACTTTGTGGACATGCTGCTGATGATCGCCACCTGGGCCTCCCCGGTGCTTTACCACTGGCAGATGGTCCGCGATTCACTGGGAACGACGGCGTTGACCATCTACCAGATGAATCCGCTGACCACCGCCGTGGAACTGTTCCACCATGCATTCTGGCTGCCGACCACCGGCTGGGATGATGCGGCAGTGATTGCCGAGACCCCGCCGGGACTCCTCACGCTCTGGATGCCCGTGGCTCTGGTCACGTCCGTCCTTGTCCTGATTCTGGGGCAATTCACCTTCCGGCGGCTGGAAGGCCGCTTCGCTCAGGAGCTCTAGACGTGTCCACGGCAATTGAAGTGCACAACGTTTCGAAGGAATTCGTCCTTCGCCACACCCGGTCCATCAAGGAAGCGTTCGTCTGGTTGGTCAAGGGACGCAAAGGCGACCTCTCGGAGAAGTTCTTCGCGTTGAAGGATGTTTCCCTGGAGGTGAAGCAGGGCGAATCGGTGGCCCTGCTGGGACTCAACGGTTCGGGAAAGTCGACCCTGCTCAAGCAGATCTCCGGCGTCATGCTGCCGGATTCCGGTACCGTGGGGACGCGCGGCCGGGTGGCCGGACTGATCGAGGTGGGGGCCGGATTCCATCCGGACCTCAGCGGGCGTGACAACGTCTTCCTCAACGGTGCGATCCTCGGCATGTCCGAGGCCGAGATCCACGAGAAGTTCGACTCCATCGTCGAGTTCTCCGAGATCGGACAGTTCATCGACACCGAGGTGAAGTTCTACTCCTCGGGCATGTACCTGCGCCTGGCTTTTTCGGTTGCGGTGCACACCGATCCTGAGGTTTTCCTCGTTGATGAAATCCTTGCGGTGGGTGACGAGCCGTTCCAGAAAAAGTGCATCGCCAAGATCCGGGAACTGGCGGAGGAGGGCAAGACCCTCGTCGTCGTCAGCCACGACCTGGACCTGGTGGCGAAGATCTGCGAACGGGGCGTGCTGCTGGAACGCGGCCAGATCGTCATGGACGCTCCGGTCGGCCAGGTGGTGGCCCGCATGCGGGGCCAGGAGTAAGCACCCCGTGAACTGAGCTGAGCGCAGCAATAAAAGCCAGCCGCATAAAGAAGCCAGGATCGACTTGTCGATCCTGGCTTCTTTGCTGCCCGGGACTGTAATGCCCAGGGGCCGGGTGTAATGCCCGGAGGCTGTAAAGGCCCAGGGGCTGGGCGCCCCGGGGCTCCTAGTCGCAGCCGGTGACGCGGTACAGGCTCGAGGCGGGACCGGTGGAGGCTACCAATTCGAACCCCGGGTCGCCGGCCAGATCCGTTACACCGACATATTCAACCCCGCCGAGTTCGGCCAGGACCTGATTGCCGAAGTCCAGGACATAGTCGACATTCTTGTCCTCGACCGCGGCGCAGACCTCCGGTGTGAAAGTGTCGAGTTCCGCGGAGATCAGCACCCGCTCCGGGTCCGGGGGTGCGAAGAGATGGGGCGTCAGGACCTCGCGGCCGTTGAGCGCGTAGGCCATGGAACTGCCGTTCCACGGATTGACTGCGATCACCGAGTCCTCCGGAACGTACTCGTCAAGCTGGTCGACCAATTCGAGTTCGGCCGGAGTGAGCAGCGGCGAAGCCTCGGTGAAGGAGTAGAGCATGGCCTTCTCCTTGATGTACTGCTGGACCGGACCGAAGTAGCCCACCAGAGCAAGCCCCACCGTGCCAACGGCGAGAGCTGCGGCGCCCAGCGGCTTTCCGTACCGGCCGAGACCCGAACGCAGCCGCCCAGCGTTGGCGGTCGCAAACTTCATTACGGACTCCACGATGGCCCACGCGCCAACGGCGCCCAGCGCCGTGGCGAAAACCGGAAGGAACCCGGCGATGCGGTTCGTGTCCTGGTACCAGTTGCCGGTCAGGAAGTTGCGCAGGAAGCCACGTTCCACAGCAGCATCGACCACATAGAGGGTGACGGCGATGGCGTAACTGACGACCAGCCAGCGGTGCTGCCGGATGTGGAACAGATAGATGGTGCCGGCTACGGCCAGGATCGTTACCAGCCAGTTGACGGACATCCCCATCGGCCCGTTGGTCAGCGCTTCGCCGATGGCGCCGCCCATCGTCGAGGTCGGTCCCCAGTGGTCGTAGAACCCCGGGCGCAGGAACATCCACAGGGCAGCCGCCACTGCTGCTCCGGCCACGGTGACCACTGCGAACAGCGCGACTTTCCTGCCGTTGACGGGCTTGCGGAGGAGCGGACGTGCCGCCCGGCCCCAGGCGACCAGAATTACCGGGAGAGCGAAGATCAGGACGGCGTTCACTGCGCTCATGTGCGCCGTGGAGATCCCGGCAAGTCCCAGGAGGAGGGCGAACCACCAGGAACGGCGCAGCGGCTGGTCGGCGTCCAAAGCGGATCCGCGGGCCAGCATCACTACAACGCCGATCAGCAGCGGAAGCATGGTGACCGCCAGCATGGTGGGGAACACCGGTCCCCAGACGAGCAGCATATAGGGGAAGGCTACCTGTACGGCGGAGAGCACGCCGGCAGCCAGGGTGATGACGGGATTGGTGCCGAAAACCTTCCGGACCAGGAACACGCAGGCAAGCGGCCAGATCAGGCTTGCGGCAACAATGTTGATTGAGTTTTCCGACAGGGGCACCGATGCCCCGGTGAGCTGGACCGTCATCGCGGCAAAAGAATGCCACAGGGCCGGATACAGGCCAAGGGCACCCTCGCCCTGTGCCTGTCCGAGCGTCAGCGACGATGCGGAGCCGGTTTCGACAATGTAGCGAATGGCATTGAGATGGAAGACATTGTCGAAATTCTGCGCGAAGTTGTCGGGCTGGCCGATCAGCTGCATGAGGCGCCGGGCCACCATGGCCGCGGCGATGACAACTGCTGCCACGGGCACCCAGACAGTGCGCCAATGGTTTTCCCTGCGGGCACCGGTCGACGCAGTCTCAGCGGCCGGGGTGTTCCGGCGCCGGCCGCCGAGAGTCAGGAGGAAGGCAGCCAGAGCCGTAATTGCCGTGCCGGCCAGATAGGTCCAGATATTCCACTGAACGCCGATAAGGCCGGCGAGGACTCCGAAGACGCCGACGACGGCTGATGAGAACGCCGGAGCCAGGGCCAGGAGCGAAAAACCCTTGAAGCGGAGGCACAAGGCAATTGCAAAGCCTGGAATGACCACCAGCCCCGCCGTCGTCAGAAGAGCGGGCAGAGCGGGTATCCAGGACAATTGGCCTCCTTGGTGAATTTAAAACGCGCCGCTGTAAACGGCCAGCACTCAGTTTATCCCTCAGCCCCGCGAGCGGGGTCAAATACTTGGGTCGGTGAGAGCAAACGCGCACACTGCCGCGGTCAGGAAGCGTCGGGCGAGCTGTGCTGCTGGTCCTTCGGTTCTGCCTGCCGGCGGCGGAAATAGCGCCGGACGACGGCGAGCTGGTAGACGGCCACTGTTATTTCCGATGCTGCCAGGGCCCAGGCGACCCCATCCACGCCAACGGTGAGCGAACCGACAATAATCAGCGGAATTCCAATGCCGGCACCCAAAACCGTGGAGGACGCCAGAGCCTTGCCTTCTCCAATGGGGATCAGGCAGGCCAGCCCCACGATTTGAGAGATGGTGACGGCGCCGAAGACGATGCCCATGGGGATCGCGAGACCGTAGCCCACAGCGATCTCGCCGGAGGAGAGCAGCCGGCTGGCCCAGGGGATGCAGAGCGCCATGACTGCCGCACCGGCGATGGCCACGGCAGGGGCCAGCCGCGTTGCCACGCGGATCCGGCGGTCCTGTACCGCGGGGACGGGATCGGCAATGGAGCCCTGAAGGACCTGCACCAGCGGCCCGACCGCTGTCAGGCCGTAGCGGAAGAACTTGTCCGCCATGGCAAACAGCGGGCGCCCGGCCGGGATGACCGTTGAGATCACCAGCAGGGGAGTGTTGACATACAAGCTGGACGTTGCCGCCGTGATGACGCCGTGCCTTTGGCCCGCGAGCCGGGCGGCCGCCCGACGCAGGTTGAGGTCAACGCGGGGCGCCTCATCGGCGTTTCGCCGGATCAGCAGTGCACTGGCGCACACCCCGATCACACTGAGCGCCAGCTGGCTGAAGAGGTAGACAAAGACATTTCCGGTCAGCATCAGCCCGACCAGTCCCAGGACGGTTCCGAGGGTTACCGGCAGAGTGTCGAAGACCAGCAGTCGTCCCGGCCGGGCGTCGCCGACGAAGTACCAGGAGGCGCCGAGGAAGGGCACCAGGTAGGTGACGCCCGCAGTGAAACTGACAGCGACGTCGTCGGAGGCGACGAGAAGGACAGTCAGCGCGACCAACGGAAGGGCCAGGATAAAGAGGTACAGGCGGCTGACCAGCGAGTCGAAAAACATCTGCGGCCGCTCCGGCGCGGGCATTCCGGCAACCATCGCCGGACCCGTCGTTCCCCATCCGAACGACACCAGGACACCGAACAGCAGGGCGATCGATTGCCCGACGGCGATGATGCCCCACGTTTCCTGGCCGGCGTTGCCGATGACAATGGGAATGGCGAAGACACCGACCAGCGTGGTAATCCCCACTGAGGCGCCAAACGCGCCGAACCGCCGGACGTGCCGCAGCACCGTTCGCTGACCCAAAGAAATATCCTCCGTTTGCCGGGCTGCGCGGAGTTCAGCGGCCGTCCGTCGCTGCCCCGTCCCGCATTGAAGTCTAACGCAGGGCGCTCTTTGGCTTGGTATCATCGAGCTAGTGCCCGCCTGCACTCTGACTGTCGCAAGCCGTCGTTGGAGTGCTGCATCAACGATTGGAATTCCTTGTCTGTAGCAGCCGTCGTCGTCTCCTTCAACCGCATTGAGCTGCTCCGCAAATGCCTTACGGCGCTGCAGAACCAGGACCACCGGCCGGACGAGATCATTCTCGTGGACAACGGATCAACGGACGGGGGCCCGGACATGGTCCGCAGCGAATTCCCGGACATCACGATTTTTGAAACCGGAAACAACCTTGGCGGCGCCGGTGGATTCGCCTGGGGGCTGGAGCACGCCATCGCCCGCGGGCACGATGCGGCCTGGCTGATGGATGACGACGCCGAACCGCTGCAGGGCAGCTTGGGTCCGCTGGTCCAGGCCATGGAGAACGCCGACGAGCGACCCGGATTCATCACCTCGCTGGTGGTCAATGATGCCGGTGAGCCCAACGAGGGCCATCTTCCGGACCTGTCGAGCGACGTGTCCAAGCAGCTCAAGGCGGCGGCGCTTGGCGGCATTGCCGTCAACAGCGCCAGCTTTGTCGGTGTCCTGATCGACCTCCGCGCCGCTGCCGGCATGCCGCTTCCCTACGCCGACTTCTTCATCTGGTTCGATGACGCCGAATACACCCGGAGGCTCTCCCGGGCCACCTTCGGCGTGGCGATCCCCGGAAGCCGCATCTACCACCCCGAGAAGAAAAACCAGGCTGACATGGGTGGACGCCTCTTCTACTACCTGCGCAACAACCTGTGGCTGCGGCGCCTCGACCCGCAGCCGCGCACGCTGCTGCAGAACCCGGTGCGCTGGGGTGCCGGCATGGCGGTCCTCGCCCTTCGCCAGGGTGCCCAGGCCAAGGACCGGAAGGTCTGGGCCTCCTCGGCCTTCCGCGGCTTGTGCGAGGGCCTGGCCAAACGTCCGCGGACCATCCATCCCGGGCAGCTCATCAGCGGCGCGGTGCGCCTGGGCTCGTAACACCCCTTATTCACCGCCGCAATTTCCGAACGATTACTCGCTCAGCGAGAGGTGTCCCGCATGTCTGTTTCCATCGGAGTAACAGCCGTTATCTCCGCCTTCAACCCGCCGGCAGACCTGGTGGCGAAGGTTGAACGCCTGCTCAAGCAGGTCGACCACGTCGTTGTCGTTGACGATGGTTCTCCGAAGGATGTATCGGAGGTGCTGGCCGGACTCGAATCAGCCGGCGCCCTGGTTCTCCGGCAGGAAAGCAACATGGGCATTGCCGCGGCGCTCAACGCCGGCATCGCTGCCGCGCGCCGCTTCAGCCCCGAATGGTATCTGACCCTGGACCAGGATTCGGAGCTTGATCCGGATTACGTGGAGCGCGCGCTGCAGGCAGCGGAAGCCGCCAAGCGGGCGGCTGTGCCCGTGGGCATGGTCTGCGCCGAATCCCACAACCGGCTTCCGGTGATGCTCCAGAAGCCGGGGGAGGACTTCCCTGAAGCCTTTGACCCGATGCAGTCGGGGACTCTGATTCCGGCATCAACGCTTGAAGCGGTCGGAATGCTGGAAGACGACCTGTTCATCGACTGCGTCGATTCCGAGTACACGGCCCGGATCCGCCAGCACGGACTCAAAGCCATCATCGCGCCGGGGTGCAACATCACTCACGCCGTCGGAGACGCCAGGCCGATGCGCCTGGGAACCTGGCACGTCACCGTCGGCGGACAGAAACGATTCGTCCATTCCCATGCCCCGTTCAGGGTCTACTACATCACCCGCAACGGCATCGTCATGTACCGCCGGTACGCGACCAAGCAGCCGGTGTGGGTGCTGCGCAGGATTGGCTTGGAAGTGGTGTTCTACGGTGTGCGCGTGGTTTACGGGCCGCACCGCCTCCGCCAGATCGCCGCGATCGGCTTGGGAATCCGGGATGCACTGACCGGACGGATGGGAAAGATCTCCCCGGCAGGCAGCAAACTGGTCACACCGCGCCGCTGACGGGGCATCCCCGCCGGGGATGCCCCCCCCCCCGGCGGGAGTCGCTGACGGCCGGCTCCGCAGCCGGTCTCAGTACAACTAGCCGGTCTCAGTACAGCTAGCCGGTCTCAGTACAGCTAGGGGTGCAGCTGGCGGCGCGAGCGGCGGATTCGGCCGCGGGCCTCGAAGAATGCCCGGACGAGCATGAACCGGGCTTTCAGGATGAGCCGCAGGCTGCGCCACTGTTTGGGAGTGGTGTTGTTCTCGTGCAGCCGGCGCACCAGGGTGTCCTGTTCCAGATGAGCCATCCTCCCCGCGAGGTTGCCCACCAGCGCGATCCACTGATCGTGGGTTTCGTCCAGGAAATCGGGGAAGGGAAGGATGAGGTCCCGCGCCGGGCGGCGGAACGCCATGGCGCAGCCGAAGTAGGGCCGATAACCGATCCAGAGGGCAAACAGGTTTGCCCAGCGGCGGGAGCTGTCCGCGGCCCGGAGCCGGATTGACTCGATCCGGCGCGGCTGGTGACCGAAGAATCCAAAGTTGCTGGCAACGACGTCGGCGTCCTGCAGCGCTGCGATCATTGCCTCCACGCGGCCCGGGAGCCAGACATCGTCCTGGTCAGCGAGGAAAACGTACTCGCCCCGGCTCTGCGTCAGGGCCGCCTCAAAATTCCGTACGTATCCGCGGTTGTCGCTGGAGGAAATCAGGCGGATGCGGTCATCGGCGATCCGGGAAACCACCTTTACGGTGTCGTCGGTGGAGGCGTCGTCCACGATCACGAGTTCGTCCGCCGGGCCCAGCTGCGGAAGAATTGAATCGATCTGTTCGGCGATGTGGGCGGCTCCGTTGTACGCCGCCATGCAGACGCTGACACGAACCTGGGGCGTCTGAATGTTCCTGGCACTGCTGGAAGTCATGGGTTCCTCGAGGATCTGCGGCACGGACGCAACAAGTTTACCCGGTGGCCTGTTTCGACTTAGCCGGACGGCTTCCATATAGTGGACATGTCCCATGTCTCCACACTGCCTGCAGCCGCGCTGCCATCTGCGGCCGCTGTTGGGCAGCCTGCAGTATGAAGTGAAAGAAGCCACTAGCCGTGACAGCCGTTGATGTAATGTTCCCGTACTACGGAGACGTGGAACTCATGAAGCAAGCCGCCCGGAGCGTGATGGGGCAGCAGCATCAGGACTGGCGCCTCGTGGTCATCGACGACGGCTATCCGGACCCTGAACCCGCACGCTGGTTCGGCACCATCGACGATCCCCGGGTGACCTACCAGCGCAATGAGGTGAACCTCGGCGCTAACGGCAACTACCGCAAGGCCGTGGGCCTGGTGGAGGCCCCCATCGTGGTCATCATGGGTGCGGATGACGTCATGCTGCCCAACTACCTCTCGGTAGTGGTGGAGGCGTTCGAGCAGTTCCCCGAGGCCGCCGCTGTCCAGCCCGGAGTGCAGGTTATCGATGAGGCGGGGCGGGCAACGCAGCCGCTCGTTGATCAGGTGAAGAAGGCCGCCTCGCCTCGCGGAAATGACCGGCGGGCGCTTCAAGGTGAAGCGCTGGCCACCAGCCTGCTGCACGCCGGCTGGCACTACTTCCCGTCCATCGCCTGGCGTTCCGATGTCATCAAGCGCATCGGCTTCCGGAGCGAATTCGACGTCGTCCAGGACCTGGCGCTGATCCTGGATATCGCCGCCGACGGCGGAGCCATGGTCCTGACGCCGGAACTCGCGTTCCTGTACCGGCGCCATTCCGGATCCGATTCCTCGGTTCGTGCCCTGGACGGCCGCCGCTTTGACGAAGAGCGCCGGTTCTTTGAAGGCGAAGCCGAGCGTTTCTCCCGGATGGGCTGGAACCGGGCCGCACGGTCCGCCCGCCTCCACATCACTTCACGACTGAACGCAGCCACCATGATCGGGCGCGCCCTGGTGAGCCGGAAGACAGAGGCGATCCCCAAGCTGGCGAAGCACCTCTTCCGCTAGGCGGATTCGGTTCCTGCCGCAGTGCTGGCAGAAAAGCGGGCGCCGCCCCGCTTCTTGTTGCGGTGCTGTGGCGGTGCAATTCGTGCGTGCCGTCAGGAGCGCGGAGCTTCCTTCGGCTGCTGGTCCCCATCGGTCCGGGACTCCGTCAGCTCAAAGTCTGCGGACACCCACGGCTTGGGTGCTTCATCGAGGGCAATGCGCCGGGAGAGGGCGGTGACAGAGTTCTCCATGGTCCGGAAACGCTGGTACGTGGTGGCCATGAACACGAAGAAGCAGACGATCGTGGCATACAGCACGAGGTCCGTGCCGCGGCCCACTCCCAGGAAGCTGGCTACGCGGGTAAGGACGTCCGGAAAGAAGATGGACAGCGCCGCAGCCAGGGCGAAGACCATCAGCATGATCCGGCGCACGGCAAGGTGGCGGGCGTTTGCCCCGCCGCGCATAAGCACCAGCGAGACGAGGATGACTGCCAGGACGAGGACGATCTGGACGATTAGTAGCACTTAGCTCACCTAAAGAAGAGTTCTGCCAGGATGTTGACCGAGTTCAGCAAGGACTGGCCTTTGGACTTCGAGTAGTCCGTGTAGATGATTTCCACCGGGTGCTCCACCCAGTGCGGTTTCATCACGGCCAACTGGTTGACGAGCTCCGAGGCATGGGCCATGCGGTTCTGGGTCAAATGCAGTCGGGAGGCAACGTCGCGGTTCATGGCCCGCAGTCCGTTGTGCGCATCCGTCAGGTTCATGCCGGTGGCCAGGCGCGACTGGATGGCCGCGGTCTTCAGCACCAGGCGCTTGGCCTTCGAGATCTGGGTCCGGTTGTCCAGGAAACGGGAACCCAGCACGATGTCGGCTTCGCTGGCTTCCAGCCGGGCCACCATGGCCTGAGCGTCGACAACCCGATGCTGCCCATCGGCATCAAACGTAACGATGCTGGTCATTCCGGGGTCGGAAAGCGCATATTCGATGCCGGTCTGCAGGGCCGCGCCCTGGCCCAGGTTGATCGGATGCTGCACCACCACGGCACCTGCAGCGCGGGCTGCGTCTTGGGAGCCGTCGCGGCTGCCGTCGTCAACGCAGACCACATGCGGAAAGACCCGGCGGAGATCCTCGATAACCGAACCAACCACAGTGGCTTCGTTGTACATCGGAATAACGATCCATGTTCGGTTCACTCGTTTAGTATCCCATATTGCTGGTTGCTGAAGCTTTTGGAGAAAGGTACTGACCCAGCCGGACTGAGGCTTCGACCGGTGCGAAACCGGTGGAACGGATTCTGTCCAAGGCAAGGACACTGTTCAGGGGCCGCGGGGCCACGCCGGCTTTCCCCTTGAAATATTCTGCCGTGCTCACCCCGGTCACATCCGTGCGTGCCCGGCCGAGGGTCTCGTAGACATCGGCGGCGACATCGGCCCAGGAGACCGGATCGCCGTCGTTCGTGAGGTTGTAGGTGCCAAACGGGGCGCCTGTCTCCACGAGGTGCCGGATGCCGGCGGCAAGGTCCTCGGTGAAGGTGAGCCGGCCGATCTGATCATTGACCACCGCGGGGCTGATGCCCCGCTCCGCCAGCGAAGCCATGGTGCGGACAAAGTTGTTGCCTTCACCGATGACCCAGCTGGTCCGCACGATGTAGTGCGCCGGAACTGCCGACACAACGGCGTCACCGGCAGCCTTAGTCTGCCCGTACACGCCGAGCGGTGAAAACGGTTCATCCTCGGGGTGCTCGGCTGCCGTACCGTCAAAGACGTAGTCGGAGGAAACCTGCACCAGGGTTATCCGGTTCTCCGTCGCGGCGCGGGCCAGGCGGGCTACTGCGTTCACGTTGATCTCCCAGGCAGCGGCACGCCCCTCGGGAGTCTCGGCGGCATCGACCGCGGTGTAGGCGCCGGCGTTGATGATCGTGGAGTAGTTCTTCCAGTTCCGGTCGGCGAAGGCCAACGGATCGGTGAGGTCGAAGTCGGCGCGGGTGGCAAACTCCACGTTGGACTCGCCGGCATAGGCGGCGCGCAAGGCCTTCCCGAGCTGTCCGTCGGCACCCAGGACCAGGATTTTCTTCGCAGCCATGGGCACGACGTCGGCCAGCCTCGGATGCGCCTTGTCCTTCGCCGAGAGTTCGGCCTGCTCCAGCGGGATCGGCCAGTTGATGGCGGCGGTCTCGTCGGCCAGGTTCAGGAACGTGTACTGGCCCTGCGCATCGGCACTCCAATGGTCATTGACCAGGTACGTGTACGCAGTGTTGTCTTCGAGCGTCTGGAACGCGTTTCCCACGCCGCGGGGAATGAAGATGGCCGAGTCCGGGCCCAGCTCGGCCGTGAATACGGTTCCGAACGAGGGGCCCTCGCGCAGGTCGACCCAGGCGCCGAAGATCCGGCCGGTCGCCACGGAAATGTACTTGTCCCAAGGCTCGGCGTGGATGCCGCGGGTGGTGCCGGACTTTTCGTTGAAGGAAATGTTGTTCTGCACGGGACCGAAATCGGGCAGCCCGAGCGCGAGCATCTTCTCCCGCTGCCAGTTCTCCTTGAACCATCCGCGGTTATCCCCGTGAACAGGGAGGTCATAAAGGACTACTCCGGGAATCGGCGTCTCATGGGGGACGAGCGGCTTGGAAAACTCCAGTGTCATATTTACTGTCCCTGAACCTTGTACTTTGCTTCGGTCTCGTCCTTCTGCGGCCGCCACCAGGCCTCGTTCTCCCGGTACCAGGCAATCGTGTCCTCGAGCCCCTGCTCAAAGTTCGAGAATGCCGGCTTCCAGCCCAGCTCATTGCGCAGCTTGGAGGAGTCGATGGCGTACCGCATGTCGTGGCCGGGCCGATCAATCACCTGGTCATACGCGTCGGCGGGCTGGCCCATGGAACGCAGGATCAGTTCGACAACTTCCTTGTTGTTCTTCTCGCCGTCGGCACCGATGAGGTAGGTCTGGCCGATCTCGCCCTTGTCGATGATCCGCAGGACCGCTGAGGAATGGTCGTCGGCGTGGATCCAGTCCCGCACGTTTTCCCCGGCGCCGTAGAGCTTGGGGCGGACGCCGTCGATCACGTTGGTGATCTGCCGCGGAATGAACTTCTCCACATGCTGGTAGGGCCCGTAGTTGTTGGAGCAGTTGCTGATCGTGGCCTGCAGGCCGAATGAGCGAACCCAGGCACGCACCAGCAGGTCCGAGCCGGCCTTCGTCGAGGAATACGGGCTGGAGGGGTTGTACGGGGTGGATTCCGTGAACCGCTCCGGATCGTCGAGCTCCAGGTCGCCGTAGACCTCGTCGGTGGAGATGTGATGGAACCGGACGCCGTGCTTCCGGGCAGCTTCGATCAGGGTGTACGTACCGATGATGTTGGTGTCCAGGAAGGGACGCGGGTCATGCAGCGAGTTGTCGTTGTGGGATTCGGCGGCGTAGTGCACGATGACGTCGGCGTTTGCTGCCAGCCGGTCCACCAGCTCTGCGTCGCAGATGTTTCCGTGGACGAAAGTGAAGCGCTCAGCGGGCAACCCGTTCAGGGACTCAAGGTTGCCGGCGTAGGTCAGCGCATCGAGCACTGTGACGTGATGGTCGGTGTTGGCAAGGGTGTAGCGAACAAAGTTCGAGCCAATAAAGCCGGCGCCGCCGGTCACGAGGAGTTTCTGCATGTAGATCAACACTACCGGATTTGCCGTCCTATAGCAGACCGGCAAAGATGAGGTCTATGCGAGGAATAATACTGGCCGGCGGTACCGGTTCACGGCTGCACCCCATCACCCTTGGCGTCAGCAAACAGCTGGTGCCGGTCTATGACAAGCCAATGATCTACTATCCGCTGTCGACCCTGATCCTCGCCGGGATCAAGGACATCCTGATCATCACCACACCCCATGACGCGGATCAGTTCCAGCGCCTGCTGGGGGATGGAAGCCGCTTCGGCGTCAGCATCACCTACAAGCAGCAGCCCTCTCCCGACGGTTTGGCGCAGGCGTTCGTCCTCGGCGCTGAGCACATTGGCACCGGACCCGTTGCCCTGGTCCTGGGCGACAACATCTTCTACGGTGCCGGAATGGGGACGCAGCTTCGGCGCTTCGCCAACATCGACGGCGGAGCGGTGTTCGGGTACTGGGTGGCGGACCCCACCGCCTACGGCGTCGTCGAGTTCGATGGCGAAGGCCGTGCCATCTCCCTGGAGGAGAAGCCGTCCAAGCCCAAGAGCCACTATGCGGTGCCGGGACTCTACTTCTATGACAACGACGTCATCGAAATTGCCCGCGACCTGAAGCCCTCCCCGCGGGGCGAGCTGGAGATCACCGATGTGAACCGCATCTACTTGGAGAAGGGAAAGCTCCAGGTGGAGATCCTTCCGCGCGGCACGGCATGGTTGGACACCGGAACCTTCGACTCCCTGAACGAGGCCTCGGAATTCATCCGCACCGTCCAGAAGCGGCAGGGCCTGTCCATCGGCTGCCCCGAGGAAATCTCGTGGCGACTGGGCAACATCAACGACGACGAACTGCGCCGTTTGGCCGAGCCGTTGGTCAAAAGCGGGTACGGCCAGTACCTCATGGAGCTCCTCGCGCAGAAATAGCAGTGCCCGCGTTGCCGCAGGTGCGGGAAATGCGGTGATTATAAAGTGGCCGGCCGGGTTTCCGGCCGGCCACTTTTGGAAAGAAATGCAAGTAGTCTTGTGGTCGCTCACGAGTAGCCGTGTCGTGAAATTACTCGGCCGGCTCCCAATCCCGATGGATAACTCGAAAGATCGGTCCATGTCCCTATCTGCGCCACCTCTGCTGCCCAGCCGCTCGCCATTACGAATGACGTTGGGGGAACTGTTCGATCCCAAAACCAATTCCCTCAATGCCATCCGCCTAATACTGGCGTGCCTGGTAGTGGTGTCCCACTCATGGGTGATCGGCGGGCACGGTGATGAACCCTCCCTGGGCGGACGGACGCTTGGCGCGTGGTCGGTTCTCGGGTTCTTCGGAATCTCGGGCTACTTGATTACCCGGAGCAGGTTCAATGGTCAACCGGCATCCCGGTTTTTCCGGGCCCGTTTCCTGCGAATCTTTCCGGGTTTCCTGGTCGCCCTGATTATGGTGGCATTTGTTTTTGCACCGTTGTCAGTTGCTCTCGGGTCCGCGGGGTCCTTTGTCCCCGCGGAAGCCCTGACCTATATCCTCCGGAATTTCCTTCTTTATCCCCCGTTCATTTCGCAGGCGGGCATCGGGTCCACACTGGCTGAGGGTGAAATCTGGAACGGAGCCCTGTGGAGCCTGTTTTGGGAGGGCTGCTGCTATCTCGGAATAGGGATTGTCGGCATCGCCGCGACTCGGGCCCGCCGCAACGTCCTCACGGCGGCGGTGTTCCTGGCTGCCACCGGCGCATCCCTGGCTGCCCATGCCGGCCTGGTACCGCCCAGCGAACTCACCATGGCACCGCCTCTTATCGCAGCGTTTACGGGTGGAGCACTTCTTTATCTGAATGCGAAGCGAATAACGGTCGTTCCGGCGCTGGCAGTGTCCCTTGCCCTGCTCCTCGCATCGATACTGACCGGAACCGCTGCTGTCCTGGCTCCGCTGCCGTTTGCTTTGGTTGTCTTCGTGGTGGGGGCGGTGCTCCCTTTGCGGAAGATCGGCGCAAAGCGGGATCTGTCCTACGGTGTCTACATTTACGGGGTTCCGGTGCAGAACCTTCTGGAAGTCTGGCTGCCGGCGCTCTCGCTGCCCGCCTGCCTCCTCCTGGCATTCGCCGGCATTTTGCCGCTGGCGCTGGCCAGCTACATTTGTGTCGAGGCTCCGGCCATGCGGCTGAAAGGCCGGAGGCGGAGTTCTCCAAGGCCTCTTCCCGTGCCGGCATAATTCCGGAACGGGCACCATTCCGCGTTGCGCCCTGGATCCGCACACGGATTGAGGTGGCCCACCCCTGCGGTGCCTGCCGCATCTCAACCCGGTCCGGCGTTGGCGAGGTTGCCCATTGTCTCCAGCGCGCCCGGAGCAACGAGTACGAGGATTGAAGCCCGGCACAGGTAATGGCTGTGGCATAGGCCTGCAGGCCGAAACCCCGGCTGCGGATTACTGATCTCCGCCTACCTGACACAGGTACGGGTACTCCTACCCGGTTTTTCGCGCGTTGCACTACGCTCGCCAAAGCTCTCCCGCGCCCATAACCTGATGCCGCAGCCCATAACCGGCTGCACCACCGTCGCGGGAGGGACGAAGCCGCCGACCCTTCCGGAGCCTACCGGAGGTCAGCGAATGGATGCAGTGGGAATTGCCGAGGACAAGGTTCGGGAGCTGATCCGCGTGCGCGGACTGGATCCGGCCAGCCAAATCGCCGAAGCGCGGCGCCTGGCCGAGGACACGGTCACGGATTACGACGAGCGCTCCCTCCTCGGGCAGCTTCCTCCCCTTGGAGCGATGGAGCACGCACCGTGGCGGGCATACGCCGCCGCAGCCTGGTTCGGCTCCCTGCAGCCCCTGCTGGACGACCCCGCTGGGGAGGAAAACTGGATCAACTCACCGACGGAGATCTATGCGGCACGGGCCAGCCGTCTGGAGCACCTGGTGGAGCTGGGCCTCCTGACCCCCCAGACCGCAGGTTTCCTGTCCCGGTTTCTTGACGGGCGGGCAGCCGCCGTTGGACGGGGTGCACCGCTGGCCGATGTCACGCGGGCGCAGCGATGATTCCGGCACCCGGCACGGGAAGGAGGAGGGAATGGATATCACAGTACTAGTACCGGCACATAACGAGGAGCAAACTATAGGGCAAACCATAGAGTCCCTTCTCGCGCAGACCCGGCTGCCGGACCAGATCATCATTATCGCCAATGGATGTACTGACCAAACGGTGGAGGTAGCCAAGAAGTACCCGGTAATCGTAATGGACCTGCCCCGCCTAAAACACCGCAAGTCCGAGGCCATGAATACGGGGTGGAATCTCTATGGCCGTGACTCTGATCTGGTGGTGTCCATGGACGCAGACACTGTGCTTGCCCCCAATGCCATTGAAGACTGGGAGAAGGAATCATGGAAGCGCCTCTTCGGAGGATCGACTTCCAAGTTCACCATACAGCAGCCCGGTTTCTGGTGCAGGCTACAGAAATCGGAATACGCTTACAACATCCAGCAGGGGCTGAATAATGGGTGGACCAATGTCCTGGCGGGCGCCGGGTCTGCATTCTCCGGTAGGGCACTGAGGGAGATTGCCGCCAGGGACGACCGGGAAGGACCGTGGTCGTACGAAAGCGCTGTGGAGGATTACGAGCTGACCTACCGCCTTCGGGAAGCGGGATACAAGACCTATGTATCCACCACCGTCAGGGCATATACCGACGGGATGAAGAACCTGAAGTCCCTGTGGGGGCAGCGTATGAAGTGGCAGGCGGGTACCCTGCAGGATCTGCTTCGCTTCGGGGTCAACCATCTGACCATCAGGGATTGGGTTAGCCAGATGCTCAATCTGGCCGGACCTGTAATACGGGCGCTCTGGGTGATGGTAGTTTCCCTGGCACTATACCTGGACGCCTTGACAATAATTTGGTGGGGACTGCTCGTGCCCCTCTTATTCATAGCCATTAACTTCAAGATTGCCCTTCGCGTTCCGTTCAAGGACAAGTGGGACATCCTTATCGCCGTGACTATAGTCCCCAAGGAGATCTTGGCTTGCGTACGTGGCGGATGGATTCTCGCGTCCTGGATGGAAATCCTCCGTAAAAAGATCACCCACAAAGAGCGCGACTTGTGGGCCGCGCAATACAAAGCGGAGGGTGAGGCGATGCTGGGAGTAAATGTGGCGGCCGGTCTTGTTGCCGGGATCGCGGCAACCGGGCTGGCGGTAGGCTCGATGGCACTGTTTATCCTAGGCGGAATATTCGTTGTAATAGGTCTGTTCACGCTGCTGAAGAGGGATTCGTCCAACCGGCCCTAGGCCGCGGCACGCGCGGTGTTCGCGGATCGAGTGGTCCCAAATGTTGGGCCAGGTGTACGGCCGGTGCCCACGGATCTTGGCCTGGGCTGTTCGGATCCGCAAGCTGAATGCGGTGCGGCCGATGCGGTTTCCCGTATCAGGCACAATGGGCGGGATGCGAACCGCGTAAACTGCCAACCAAGCCATGTACGAATCGCAAGCGAAAACCAGGAGACCCATGAACCGGCGCTACTGCAAGCCCGTTCCGGTCCTGCTCGCTGCCGCGGCGCTCCTGGCGGTCCTTGGCGCGGCCGAACCGTCGCGCCTGGACACAGTGTCCCCGGCGCCGAAGGATGCGGCCGTTCCCCTGGCGCTGCCCTCCCGTGAGGCAAGCTGCGGCTTGCGCGACGGCGGATGCGTCCGTAACCATTACTACGGCGCCACGATCTGGTCGCCGAACACCGGTACCTACCCGGTTCGCGGGGCCATCCATTCAGCGTGGGCTGCCGAGGGCTCCCAATCAGGCACCCTCGGTTATCCGGTCGACGCCCAGGTTTGCCTGGAGGGAAGCTGCACGCAGCACTTCGAGCGGGGCACGATCTCCACTGCACGTCGGGGTGCGCTCGTGGTCGACCGCGCCATTGACGATGCAACGGACACCGCCGTCGTCGTTAACAAGCAGCGGCCCCTGAACCCGGCCACCCATGTGCCCGAAAACCTGGTTGACGTGGACGGACACCCGCTGCGCAGTGAGGCCGCCTCCGCTTTCGGGAAGCTCAAGGACGGAGCGGCAGCTGACGGCGTCGCCATGAGCATCGTCAGCGGCTACCGGTCCTACGAGCAGCAGGCCGGCCTGTACAACAGCTACGTGGCACAGTATGGCCGGGAGACGGCTGACACGATCTCTGCCCGCCCCGGCCACAGCGAGCACCAGACCGGACTCGCGGTGGATATTGCGGCTCCCGACGGCACCTGCTCGCTGCAAGCCTGCTTTGAGGAGACGGCAGCGGGAGCCTGGGCAGCGGAAAACGCCCACCGCTTTGGCTTTATCGTCCGCTATCCGGCCGACGCATCGGCTGTGACGGGGTACGCGTACGAGCCCTGGCACCTGCGTTTTGTCGGGGCGGACGTGGCGCAGAGCATGCACCGCCACGCCACAGCCACCCTCGAGGAGTACTTGGGCCTGCCGGCAGCGGAGAACTACTGAGTCCGGCTGTGCGCAAGGCGGGTACGGCTACCCGGTTTATCCACACATCCGGGGCTACCCTCGCAAAAGCCCGCCCGCACTCCTAGGCTGACCGCCGTGGCCGCAAACAGGCCACGCCAGTCTTACGGCGCGGATGATCCACAGGTCCCTGCCGTGCTAAGTCCGGGGGACAGCGGTGGATGCGGTTGCGATAGTGGAGGACGAGGTACGGGAACTGATCCGCGTCCGCGGTCTGGACCCTGCGAGCCAGCTCGCGGAAGTCCGTCGCCTGGTTGAAGACGCGGTGACCGATTACGACGAGCGTTCCCTCCTCGGTTCGCTGCCGCCCCTCGGCATCCTGGAGCAGGCCCGCCGGCGCGTGTTCGACGCCGTCGCCGGGTTCGGAGCCCTGCAGCCGCTGCTGGACGATCCCACCGTGGAAGAAGTCTGGATCAATTCACCCACCGAAATTTATGCCGCCCGCGACGGACGGTCGGAGCTAACCTCCCTGGTTCTCTCCGCAGACCAGATACGGGACCTGGTGGAGCGGATGCTGAAAAGCTCGGGCCGCCGGCTGGATCTTTCCTCGCCGTTCGTGGACGCGTCGCTGCCGGACGGTTCCCGCCTGCACGTGGTGATTCCTGACATTACCCGGCGCCACTGGGCGGTGAACATCCGCAAGTTCATTGCCCGGGCCAGCCGGCTGGAGCACCTGGTCGAACTTGGCACGCTGACCCCGCAGGCGGCCAGGTTCCTGGGTGCCGCCGTCTCCAGCGGCCTTAACGTCCTTGTCTCCGGAGCCACTCAGGCCGGGAAGACCACCATGCTGAACTGCCTGGGTGCTTCGATCGGGCCGCGGGAGCGGGTCGTCACAGTCGAGGAGATCTTCGAGCTGCAGCTGCCGCTGCGTGACGTGGTGGGACTGCAGTGCCGGCAATCGAACCTGGAAGGAATGGGGGAGATTCCGCTGCGGAGACTGGTTAAGGAAGCCCTCCGCATGCGCCCGGACCGGCTGATCGTGGGGGAGGTCCGGGAGGCGGAGAGCCTGGACATGCTGATTGCGCTGAACTCGGGCCTGCCCGGGATGTGCAGCGTGCACGCCAACAGCGCCCATGATGCAGTCACGAAAATCTGCACTCTTCCACTGCTGGCCGGCGAGAACATCTCCAGCGCCTTCGTGGTTCCCACCGTGGCCTCCTGCATCGACTTGGTGGTCCACTGCGCCCGGAACGCCGCCGGAAAACGGCAGGTGATGGAGATCCTGGCACTGGGCAGCCGGGTCGAAAACGGCATCATTGAAACCTCCTCCATCTTCCAGCGCACCGACGGGCGGCTCGAGGTCACCGCTGCGTCAATGCCGGCACCCGAAAAGTTTGCCCGCGCCGGGTTCAACGTAGCGGAGCTCCTTGAGGTGCAGCCGTGAGCGCGGCCGTCGGGCTGCTGCTGGGGCTGGGCCTGTTCCTGATCTGGCGGGCCTGCTGGGCGGTTCCGCCGGCGGCTGCCCGCAAGCCGCGCACCAGCCGGCTGGAAGACGAACTGATGCAGGCCGGAATCCAGCGGGTGACGCCGCGCGCCGTGGTCGCCGCCAGCATCGCCGCGGGACTTCTCGTGGCGCTGCTGGTCCTGGCTGGTACCGGGGCTGTGCCGGTGGCCGCCTGCTTTGGGCTGTTCGGAGCGGGCGTGCCGCTGTTTCTGGTCCGCTGGCAGGCCCGGAAGCAGCGGACCTCCCGGGCCGAGCTCTGGCCGGATGCCGTCGACCACCTGCGTTCGGCGATCCGGGCGGGGCTGTCCCTGCCCGAAGCCCTGATCCAGCTGGGCGAGAACGGACCCGAAGAACTGCGGCAGCCGTTCCGGGAATTTGCTGCGGATTACCGGTCCGGCGGACAGTTCGACCATTCCCTGTCGCGGTTGAAAGCCAATCTCGCGGATCCCGTCGCTGACCGCATCGTGGAAGCGCTGCGCCTGACCCGCGAGGTCGGCGGATCGGATCTGGGCCGGCTGCTGGGGACCCTCAACGAATTCCTGCGGGACAATGCCAGGACCCGCAGCGAACTGCTGGCCCGCCAGTCGTGGACTGTCAATGCCGCGCGCCTGGCCGTCGCCGCCCCCTGGATCGTCCTGATGCTCCTCGCCTCCCGGCCGGAAGCCATCGTGGCCTACAACTCAGCGGCCGGGGCGACGGTGCTGGTTGCCGGCATCGTGATTTCGGTGGTTTGTTACCGGCTGATGCTGGGAATCGGTGCCCTGCCTGAGGAAGAGCGGGTCCTCCGATGAGCGGCCCCTGGTTCCTGGCCGTTTTCTTCGGTGTTGCCCTGGGCTCATCGCTCTGGTTCGCGGCTCTCCGGCTGCCTCCACTGCGACCGGTCACCTTCAGCGAACGCATCGGGCCGCAGCTGCGAACCGGAGGACACGGATCGCGCCTGCTGGCTGCACCGGCAGGCGACCTCACCCCGTTCGGCCCCTTGGAACGGATCCTGCGGCCGGCCCTGCACCTGGTGGTCCGCCGGCTGAACCGGATAAATCCGGTGACGCGTGACTTGGAACGCCGGTTGGAACGCGCCGGACGGAACACGAGCGTCCTGGATTTTCGGGCGGAACAGGTGCTCTGGACCGGAGGCGGTTTTCTTGCCGGCGGCACGATCACGGTGTGGATGGCCAGCGCGGACAAGGCAGGCGTTCCCGGCGTCATAGCAGGCACCATTCTGGGTGCGGTCCTGGGCTTCACCCTGAGGGACTACCGGCTGAGCGCACAAATCAAGAACCGCGAAACCCGCATGCTTGCCGAATTCCCAAGCCTCGCGGAAATGATGGCGCTCGCGGTCGGAGCCGGGGAAAGCGCCAACGGCGCCCTGGAACGGATCGCCCGGACGGCCCACGGTGAACTCGCCGGCGAGTTTGCACGGATCCTCGCGGAAACCCGCTCCGGAGTGCCCCTTTCCAGTGCGCTGCAGCACTTCTCCGACCGGGTCCGGCTGGCGCCGCTGTCCAGGTTTGTCGACGGACTGACCGTCGCAATCGAGCGCGGCACTCCCTTGGCCGATGTCATGCGTGCACAGTCCCAGGACGTCCGGGACCTGGCCAAGCGCGAACTGATGGAAAGCGCCGGCAAGAAGGAGATCGCCATGATGGTTCCACTGGTTTTCGGCGTGCTTCCCCTGACTGTGCTTTTCTCGATCTTTCCCGGCATATCCCTGCTGGGAATCGGACTCTAGGCCCCTCCAATGAAAGGAACTTCCCATGCGCACCATCAACCCACGCCGCATCCTGCTTCTGCTCGGCACCGCGCTGATCGTCCGCTTGTCCCAAACCGTGACAGGCGGGGACCGCGAGCGCGGCGACGTACCGGGATGGGTGATGATCACGCTCATGTCGGCGACGCTGGTCGCGGTCATCATGGTCTTGGCGGAAACCTCGCTGAGGACCATGTTCGAGTCCGCGATGAGCAAGGTCAACGGCCCCTGACCGGTTCAGGCCAGACCGGTTCTGGTCCGGTCGGTTCAGGCCCGGCCGGGCACACCGGCGCCACCGGCCGCGAAAGCGGGTCTGCGGTGGTGGACTTTGTCATGGTCGGGGCGCTGCTGACGCTGCTGTTCATGTCGATCATCCAGCTGGCGCTGGTGCTGCATGTCCGGAACACCCTGATCGATGCAGCCGCGTCGGGCGCACGCTACGGCACCCTGGCGGACCGGACCCCGGCCGACGGCGCAGACCGCACAGCTGACTTGATCCGCCTTGCGCTCAATGACTCGCTGGCGGAGGACGTCAGCTTTTCCGAAACCACTCACGGCGGAGTGCGAATGCTGCAGGTCACGGTCCGGGCACCCTTGCCGGTGGTGGGGTTCCTGGGGCCCAGAGGGGGATTGGAGGTGACCGGACATGGAGTCTGGGGCTATGACACGGCCGGTGCCGGCGACTGACCCGGCCGCCGGAACAGCGGCACTGAAAACCGGCGATGCCGAGAACGGCAGCGCACTGGTGGAGTTCATCTTCCTCGGACTGGTGCTGCTCGTGCCGGTTATCTACCTCATCGTTACGGCCGGCCAGGTGCAGGGTGCCGCCTTCGCCGCAACCGGCGCCGCGGAATCGGCGGCGAAGGTGTACGTCGCTTCCGGAGACCCGTTCATCGGCGAGCAGCAGGCCAGGATGGCCGCCGAACTGGCGTTCACCGATTTCGGATTCGAACCGGCGGGTCTGCTGCTGGATATTGCCTGTTCCGCTGAGTGCCTGGCGCCCGGCTCGACCGTGACTGTGCTGGTGCGTTTCGATGTGCCGCTGCCGCTGGGGCCCGGGTTCCCCGGAACGGATTTCGCCCCTGTCACCGTGGACGCCACTTCCACCCAGATTGTGGAGCGGTACGGATGAGCCGGTTGCCGGGGGCAGCCCGGTTCCGTGCCTGCCTGCGTTCCCGGTCCGGCGGCGAGGACGGCCAGGTCACGATCCTGATCATCGGATACCTTCTGGTCAGTCTGCTGGTGGTCACCGTGGTGATGGGTGCCTCCGCCCTCTACCTCGGGCACAAGAAGCTCCTGTCCACCGCGGACGGTGCGGCGCTGGCGGCAGCGGATACCTTCTCGCTGGGGCCCGCGGCCGGATCCGCCGGAGGGCCGGCGGTCGTGCTGGCCCCCGCGGCGGTTCAGGCCGAGGTGAACAGGTACCTGGCGGCCACTAACGCGGGGGACCGCCTTCCGGGCCTCACCGTTGCCGGTGAAACCGGAACAGCCGACGGCCGCACGGCCCGGGTGGTGCTCACCGGCGTCGTTCATCCGCCGCTGGTGAACTTCCTGGTGCCGGATGGAATCCCGATCACCGCGGTCGCCGAGGCCCGCGCGCGCCTCAGCCAGTAGGAGGCCGGCTCGGTCAGGACGCTTTGGCCTGCTGTTCGGCGGCAGCAGGGGGATGCGCCCATCCGCCGTGGTCAATGTCCAGCAGCTCGCCGTCATCTCCGTAACAGAAGGTAGCGGGCTCACCGAACTGGTCGCAGTCCGGATCCGGGCACCGGTCCTTCATTGTGACGCGGTACTCGTTGGAAAAATGCTGGTCCCATTCGTCGGTCTTGGTCAGGGCCCAGGGATCTCCCTCACGGGCGAGGGCCTCGAGTTCTTCCAGCGAGTACCGGCGTCCGGGTTCCGGGTGGCGGACGGGCAGGGACGCGGCGGTTTCTTCGGCATTCCGGTTGCTCACATTGGGCTCCTTCCGGGGATCTCCCGGGAACTGTTCGCTGTCAGAACCAAGATACGTCCGGGCACGCGGAATCCGGGAAACGGCAGGCCGGGGAGGGCCGTAAACCCGCGGCAGCCGGGCGGCACGCTTCGCGGGACAGCAGCGGCGAGGACTCATGGCGTAGGCTGTAATTACCATGGCTGAAATCGATTTTCCCGCGGAGATCCGCGCCCTCAGGTCCACCTTTGCCTCCATCGAGCAGGTCTCGGATGTCGCAGCGATTAAAGAGGACATCGCCGAACTGAGTGAAATGGCGGGAGTTCCGGATCTCTGGGACGACCCCTCAGAGGCGCAGAAGATCACGTCCAAGCTTTCGCATCGGCAGACAGCGCTGGAACGGCTGGAAAAGCTGGAATCCCGCATCGACGACCTTGAGGTACTGGTGGAGCTGGCCCAGGATGAGGCCGACGCCGATTCCAAGGCAGAAGCCGCCGTCGAACTGGAATCCCTCCGCAAGTCGCTGTCCCAGCTGGAGGTGGTGACGCTGCTCTCCGGCGAGTACGACGAGCGCGAAGCCGTCGTGACCATCCGTTCCGGCGCCGGGGGAGTGGACGCTGCCGACTTCGCCGAAATGCTGCTGCGGATGTACCTGCGCTGGGCCGAACGCCACGGCTATCCCACCACGGTCCTGGACACTTCCTACGCAGAGGAGGCCGGACTCAAGTCGGCCACCTTCGAGGTCAAGGTCCCCTATGCCTACGGCACCCTGGTCGTGGAGGCCGGCACGCACCGCTTGGTCCGCATCAGCCCGTTCGACAACCAGGGCCGCCGGCAGACCTCCTTTGCCGCCGTCGAGGTCATTCCGCTGATTGAGCCGACCGACCACATCGACATTCCCGACAATGACATCCGGGTGGACGTCTTCCGTTCCTCGGGCCCCGGCGGACAGTCAGTGAACACCACTGACTCCGCTGTGCGCCTGACCCACCTCCCCACAGGCACAGTGGTCTCCATGCAGAACGAAAAGTCGCAGCTGCAGAACCGGGCTGCGGCCATGCGCGTCCTGCAGTCGCGCCTGCTGCTGCTGAAGAAGGAGCAGGAGGACGCCGAGAAGAAGGCCTTCGCCGGAGACGTGAAGGCATCTTGGGGCGATCAGATGCGCTCCTACGTACTGAACCCGTACCAGATGGTTAAGGACCTGCGCACCGAACACGAAGTCGGCAACACCTCAGCGGTCTTCGACGGCGAGATCGACGACTTCATCGATGCAGGGATCCGCTGGCGCGCGAACGGCAGCGTCTCGGCCCGCAAGTAGCCCCGGGTCCAAGCTGCCGCCGGGAGCTCGCCGGGCGGGCCGTCGAGTGCGATGATGCTGCTCCGAGGCTGCGCACCGGTGCAGCCGAACGGTCAGGAGCAGTGCCATGGCCCAGCAAGGCGGTAAGACAACCGGCGGCATAACCACCAGCGGCGGAACATCCGGCGCCAAAATATCCGACGGCGGGACCGGGCAGGCCAGCGCGGCGAAGCGCGGAACCGGCGGTGCGGAGCTTGCCGGGCGCACCGCCGTCGTAACCGGCGGCGCCAGCGGAATCGGTGAAGCCTGCGCCCGCCACTTTGCCGCTCTGGGTGCCAAGGTCACCGTGGCGGACCTGAACGCGGCGGCCGCCGCCCGGGTCGCCGACGATATCGGCGGCACGGCCTGGCATGTGGACCTGAGCCAGACTTCGGCCCTGGAAGACCTGGTGCTGGACACCGACATTCTCGTGAACAACGCGGGAATCCAGCGCATCGCTGCCATCGAGGAGTTCGACCCGGAGACTTTCCGGCTGATCCACCGCCTCATGCTTGAGGCGCCGTTCCTGCTGATCCGGGCGGCACTGCCCGGAATGTACGCCCGCGGCTTCGGACGCATCATCAACATTTCCAGCGTCCACGGGCTGCGCGCCTCGGCGTTCAAGAGTGCCTATGTCAGCGCCAAGCACGGATTGGAGGGCCTGTCCAAAGTGACGGCGCTCGAAGGCGGCCCGCACGGCGTGACCTCGAACTGCATCTGCCCTGCGTATGTCCGCACACCCCTGGTGGAAGCGCAGATAACCGACCAGGCCCGAATCCACGGCATTTCCGAAACGGAAGTCCTCACTTCCGTCCTGCTGACGGAGCCCGCAGTGAAGCGGCTGGTGGAACCGGAAGAGGTTGCCTCCCTTGCCGGATGGCTGGCCGGACCGAGTGCCGGTATGGCCACCGGGTCCTCCTACCCCATGGACGGGGGATGGTCCAGCCGGTGAAGGAGGGCTCAAAAAGGTGCGCCCCAGCGCCGGCCCGACGGGCGCGGCGGCGGGCGGCGACACACCGGGCGGAATCTGCACGTTCGAGTAGAACCGTCGATATAGTCGAACAGCCGGCGCCCTTATCCCAAACCAAGGCCCGTCTTCCGGCCGCACCGATGGGCGCTAAGCAGACATGATCACTTTCGACAACGTCACCAAGGTCTATGACCGCAATTCCAGGCCTGCCCTGAACTCCGTGAACCTCGAAGTGGACCGCGGAGAGTTCGTGTTTCTGGTTGGAGCCTCCGGATCGGGCAAATCGACTTTCATCCGGCTCATCCTCAAGGAAGAGCACGCGTCCCGCGGGACCGTTTACGTGGCCGGATCAAATGTCGCCAAGATTCCCAGCTGGCGCGTACCGCGCCTGCGGCGTGGAATCGGCGTCGTTTTCCAGGACTTCCGCCTGCTGCCCAACAAAACGGTGTTCCAGAACGTGGCATTCGCCATGCAGGTCATCGGCCGCAGCCGCGCCGTCATCCGCGACTCAGTGCCCGAGGTCCTGAAGACTGTCGGACTGGAAGGCAAGGAAGACCGCCTGCCGCATGAGCTTTCCGGCGGCGAGCAGCAACGCGTCGCCATCGCCCGCGCCATCGTCAACAAACCCGGGATCCTGCTCGCCGATGAGCCCACCGGAAACCTGGACCCCACCACCTCGCAGGGAATCATGAAGGTGCTGGACCGGATTAACCAGAACGGCACCACCGTGGTGATGGCAACCCACGACGACGACATTGTGAACGCGATGCGCAAGCGCGTCGTCGAACTGCACCACGGAAAGATCGTGCGTGACGAGCGTGAAGGCATCTACTTGGGCGCACCGCAGACACAGCAGGGAGCCGTCATCAGGCAGGACGATGCAGCCAAAGCGGCCGACGTCGAATCGCCGGGCAGCGGAAACGGCGCAGCAGGAGCGGGGGCAGCCAAATGAGGCTGGCATTCATCCTCGGCGAGATCGGCTCGGGTATCCGCAGGAACCTGTCCATGGTGGTCTCCGTTATCCTCGTGACCTTCGTGTCACTGACCTTCGTCGGTGCGGCCGGCCTGCTGCAGCTGCAGATCGGGCAGATGAAGGGTTACTGGTATGACAAGGTGCAGGTGGCGGTCTTCCTCTGCGTCGACTCCTCAACCACGCCCTCATGTGCCTCCGGCCCGGTGACGGATGAGCAGCGGCAGGCCATCGAGGAGCAGCTGAGTTCCCCGGCCTTTGCCCAGTACGTGGCTTCCGTGGACTACGAAGACCAGGCAACCGCGCTGAGCCACTTCAGGGACCAGTTCGCCAATTCCCCGCTGGTCGACTCGGTGACGGCAGACCAGCTGCCGGAGTCCTTCCGCGTTTCCCTCGTGGATCCGGAAAAGTATGAAGTCATTAATGAAGCGTTTTCCTCCATGCCCGGAGTGGAAACAGTCAGCGACCAGCGTGAACTTTTGGAGAAGGTCTTCTCCTTTATGAACCTGGCTTCGCTGATTGCGCTGATAATTGCCGGCGTGATGCTGGTGTGTGCCATTCTGCTGATTGCCACCACCATCCGCCTCTCGGCCTTCAGCCGCCGCCGGGAGACAGGCATCATGCGCCTGGTGGGAGCCTCCAAGGCAGTCATCCAGCTGCCGTTCGTTCTCGAGGGCGTCATCGCTGCGGTCATCGGCGCCGTCCTGGCATCAGGTACGCTGTGGGCAGTGGCACACTTTTTCATCGGTGCGCTGGCCAAGGCCTATCCCGCAACAGCGTTTATCTCCGCCCAGCAGGTACTGGTCCTCAGCCCGGTATTACTCGTTGTTGGGGCACTCCTGGCAGGAATATCCTCGCTGCTGACGCTTCGCAGGTACTTAAGGGTTTAGAGTGTTGCAAACTCTGGAAAGAAAGCTGACAAACTCCATGGACGGTTCCATCAATGGTTAGCGCGCATTCGAGTCAGGCGCCGAAGCCTGCCCTGCGCAAAACCACGGCCGGCGTGGTGGCATCCGCCATGCTGGCGCTGACGCTCGCCTTCAGCGGAACGGCCGCAGCCGACGAACTCGACGACCGCAAGGCAGCCATTGAGGCCGAGCAGCTGAAGGTTCAGGAAACCTACGAGTACCTCGACGCCGAAACCAGCAGGAAAGTCGCCGAGCTGGCGATCTACCAGCAGCAGCTGCCCGGAGCCCAGCAGGCGCTGACCGATGCCGAGGGCCGCGTTTCAGCAGCCACCGGCAAGGTTACGGCGCTGACCGGCCGCGTGGCGCTGGCCCAGGAAACCCGCAGCACCATTACCGCGCAGATCGAGCAGGACCAAGCGGCCATGGACGAATCGCAGGAAGTGATCGGACAGATCGCGGCCCAGGCCTACAAAAACGGCGGGGTGCCCTCCAGCTTTTCACTGATCCTCGGCGCCGAGGGTGCTGACAGCCTCACGGATTCCATGGGCCTGGCGGAGCAGGTCCTGCGCGGCCAGAATGCCGCCATGCAGGAGCTCTCGCAGCAAAGCGCCACAAACGTAAACTCGGAAGCACGCCTGGCGGCGGTCGAAGAGGAAATTTCCAGTCTCAAGGAGCAGGCAGAGGATGCCCTGAGGCTGGAACAGGAAGCCCGGGACGCCGCAGCGGCTGAAAAGTCCAAAGTCGACTCCCTGATCGAGCAGACGGCGGCGGCAAATGCCGACCTGGAAGCGCGAAAGCCTGTTATCCAGGCTCAGCTGGCCTCGCTGGAAACCGCCAAAGTCAAGGCAACCGAGGACATTGCGGCACGGCAGCGTGCCCTCCTTGAGAAGGCACGGAAGGAAGAGGAAGCCCGGGTAGTCGAGGCGAACCGCCGGGCAGCCGAAGAGGCCGCACGCAACAACCGGCCCACTCCGCCGGCTGAGGTGCCGTCCACTGCGCCGACCAACCCGTCCGCCTTTGGCCTGACCCTTCCCGTCAGCGCACCGATCTCCTCCGGCTTCGGCTGGCGCGCCACGCCTCCGGGCAGCATCGACTTCTTCGGCACCGGCGGTTACCTGCACTCGGGCATCGATTTTGGTGCCAGTTGTGGAACCCCGGTTTACGCCCCGGCTTCGGGAGAGGTCTGGCGGGCAGACCAGGGCCAGTCGGACGGAATGATCGGAACGGGAAACCGCGTGGTGCTGAACCACGGCGTCATCGGCAACAGCGCACTGGCCACGAACTACTACCACCTGACGAACTATGTCGTATCCGTGGGCCAGTGGGTGAACGCCGGCCAGCTGATCGGTTACGTTGGGACGACCGGCAACTCGACCGGCTGCCACCTCCACTTTGAGACGGTGCTGAACGGCGCCCTGGTTGATCCGATGGGCCTGTTGTAGGCCTACAATAGAGTTTTCCGTTCATCGTAAAGGAGTTGCACCGTGCCCAAAGAAAGTGGCCGTAAGGTAGTGGCCACCAACCGCAAGGCCCGGCACAACTACGAAATCCTCGACACCTATGAAGCCGGCATGGTTTTGATGGGCACCGAGGTGAAGTCGCTGCGTGAGGGCCGGGCATCGTTGGTGGATGGCTTCGGAACGTTCTACAACGATGAGCTCTGGCTTGAAGCGACGTACATTCCCGAGTACCTCAACGGCAGCTGGACCAACCATTCGGCCCGCCGCCGCCGGAAGCTGCTGCTGCACCGGGAGCAGCTGGACAAGATCATGCAGAAGACCCGCGAGACCGGCTTCACCATTGTTCCCCTCCAGCTGTACTTCCTGGACGGCCGTGCCAAGGTCGAGATTGCCGTAGCCCGAGGCAAGCGCGATTACGACAAGCGGCAGACCCTTCGCGAGAAGCAGGACAACCGTGAAGCCCTGCGTGACATGCGGGAGAAAAACCGGGGCGCCTGATGAGCGGCACCTTCTGGGCGCTGCAGCCCGAAGAGAACGTCATCGAGGAAAAACGGCGGACCCCGCTGTGGGCCTGGGCGGTAACCACCGTCAACCTGCTGATCGCGCTGGCCGTGATCCCGGTTGTGATCCTGGTTGTTGTCCCCTTCTTCTTCGTCTACTACATCTACCTCGCGTCGCTTTTGGTCTGGATCGCTCCGGTCCTGGTTGCTGCCAACGCTGTTCTCTTCGTGTGGGCGCTGAAGCACAAGGCTGCCGGCCAAGCGGCACTGAGCATCCTGGGCGTCTTCTTTGCCGTGATCTCCTGGGTGGTCCTCAAGCTGTGGGAGATGCCAATCATCGTCCTTGGCATCCGGTTCTAGTTCCAGCTCCAGCCTCCGGCGCAGATGGGCTACAATTAACCAACCGGTCCCCGGATCGGTGTTTGATAATTACACATGGGGATGACAGGTTTCGACGGTGTTAGTCGAGACAGGTGAAGCGGGCCGAGGATGCAGGGTTATCTCGTAAACGCTCCTTGCAAAACAATAAGTGCCGATTCAAAGCGCACTGACTTCGCTCTCGCTGCCTAAGCAGCGGGCATAGTCCGTCAGCCCGGGAATGCTCTCGTCCCGGATCCTGGCGTCATTTAGAGGGCCACTGCTGAACATGCTCGCCGTTGGCGTGTTCGGGACTCTTAGACGGCTGGGCCCGGATCAGCTGCTTGTCTGCAAGACAGCTGGGGCCGAGAAAATCCAACGCAGACTGCGCCCGGAGAAGCCCTGACAACACGACATCGGACGGGGGTTCAATTCCCCCCATCTCCACAGCTGAAAATTGTTCCACTAAGCAGGGAAAGTGCCTTCGGGCACTTTCCCTGCTTTTTTGTGTGCCTCAGGCACTGCCCTCCCGGGAGTCCTTGGTCACACGTTCCCTGAATTCCGGGGTCCATCCTCCGGTCCGGGGGAGGACAGCCGGTAGGAATTGCTAGACTGGCAGGAGTCGGAGAGCTGTTCGCAAGGCAGCGCATTCGGCCTTCCGCTGTCGGCGGGTCCGTTGGATACCGCCGCGCACCGGCGCTGCGGCTCGGCAGCATCCGCCCGTACGCGCTCCGTCCGGGCACATGAGCTATAACCGGTCGATAAGACCCCTGTAGGAGACGCACCACTTTATGCAAAGCCTGGACCATGGAACACAATCCGAAGAACTCTGGAACCGCCGCTACGACGACAACGTCGCTGAAGTCAATCAGCTCTGTGACTCGCTCAAGGCGCTGAAACCCGGCACCGAGGTGCCCTACGTCGACCCGATGCACGACGTGGGAGACACCCGCATTGTGAGCCTGTTCTCCAACATTGGCACCGCCCATCCGTCCGGATTCATTACCGCCGGCGACGACGACGCCGTCGCGCGTCTTCTGGGGGTCCACTGGCAGGTGGGCCTGCGTCCGGAGTATGTCATGCCGTGGAACACCTACCCGTGGTTCGTCCCCGGTGAGCCCAACGGAAAGCTGACCAAGGAACAGATCCAGGAAGGCCTCAAGCCGCTCCTGCGCTTCCTGGCCCTGGTGCCGCGTGCCTCCGCGATCGTCGCCCACGGCACTGAGGCCCAGCGGCTGTGCGCAGCGTTCCTGAAGACCGAGAACCGGATGATTTACCGGCGCAGCTTCAAGATCTACAAGGCCCGCTCCGTTGACGGACGCGCTTTCGGCGCAACCGCTGAGCGGCAGGAAGACGGCCTGGCCACGATGCGCATCGCCTACAAGGACGCCATGGCCCGCACCGGGCTGGCCCTTCCCGAAAGCTAAGCGGCACGCCCAAGAGAGCTGCATAAAAAACCAGGCGCCCTGCGGATGCAGGGCGCCTGGTTTGTCTGTCTCGGGGTGCTACTCCGCCGTCGCTGATTTGGACGGCACATCGGCGAGGGGAACATCCACAAAGCCGATAAACCGGGTTCCGATGCCGTCGTACTCGCCTCGGACGCGCCCGGCCGGCAGCTCCGGGTAGTCAGCGCTGGGGTGGTCGGCGCAGGCAAGGAAGGCAAAGTCAGGCCACCACTTCTTCGGACGGGCGTTCTCACGGTAGCCGCAGACCGCACACTCCAGCTCAACCCAGACGGGACGCTTTCCCGTTCGGTTGGCGCGCGACTGGACGAGCCACTGGGGCGGTGCGGACTGCAGGTCAGCGAGTTCCTGCTCCGTCATGCGGGGAGGGATTCCATGGCGGGTGGCCATTTCAACGGGGATATCTAAGGCAAGTGCAGCCTGGCGTCTGGTAATCATCCCCATCAACGATACGGGACGCAGCGGGTTCACTCATGACCGGAGGCCGGACCGTCCTCGACGGTCCGGCCTCCGGGAGCCAGACAACGGCAGTTCCCGGGAAACGGGGACCGCGCGGGGGAGTTAGTCAGCGAACGCCTGGCGCAGGTTCGCTTCCTGCTCTTTGGAGAGATTGGTGGCGATGAGCTTGGCGTCCGGGAAGCTGCTGCGGAACGCATCCAGGACCCGGTCCTCCACGGCATCCGAGGACAGCACGAACAAGGCCGATGTTCCCGGCGTAACTTCCGACCGCACCTGCTTGATGAAGTTATCGTCGATTCCCACGTCCACCATGGAGGCGGAAAGAGCACCCACGGCAGCACCAACCACCAGGCCGATCAGCGGAATAAAGAAGATCAAGCCGAACAGGAGACCCCAGAACCCGCCGCCGAGAGCGCCGGCCCCAAGGAGGTTGTGCTCCTGAACGGTGCGCGGCTTTTTCGCGTCCTGCGGCCAAGTGACAAATGCCGAATCCTGCACGTTGATGAGGCCCTGCGACTGCAGGCTGGACAGTGTCTCAGTGGCCTGCTCGGCAGCGCCTGAGTCCGGGAATTTCCAAACGGTCAATGTTGCCATGGCACATGTCTCCAAACGGTCGATTGCCGGAAAACGTCCGCAGATGCGGACCTGCCCGGCGAAGTAGCGCCCACACTAATGACCGGGCGAAGACGGTGGCAAGGAAATGGAACCACCCGGAGGAAGAGAGCTGCTCAGCTGCCGGAGCCTCTGTCCGAGGTGCAGGGGGTCGGCGTAAAATGCTCGCAACCCGCGTGCAGGCGGCCGCGGCAGGAGCCCGGTATCCAGCGGGGCCGAGCGAAAGGCGCCAGCATGAGGGATCCCGATCTGCCGGCCTGGTGGACAAATGCCGTCGTCTACCAAATCTATCCCCGCAGCTTCGCCGACAGCACCGGCAACGGCAACGGGGACCTGAAGGGGATTACGGGCAAGCTGGACTACCTGGCGGAGCTGGGCGTGGACGTGATCTGGCTGTCGCCGGTTCACGAGTCACCGCAGTTCGACAACGGCTACGACATCAGCAACTACCGCCGGATTGACTCCATGTACGGTTCCGAGGCTGACTTCGACGAAATGCTCGCCGGCATTCACTCCCGCGGCATGAAGCTCATCATGGACCTGGTGGTGAACCACACCTCCAGCGAACACGAGGCCTTCCGCATTTCAGCATCCTCCCGGAACAACGCGGAACGGGATTCCTACTGGTGGCGGGATCCGCGGCCCGGATTTGATCCGGGCGAGCCCGGAGCCGAGCCCAACAACTGGGGCTCCCACTTCGGCGGTTCGGCGTGGACCTACGACGCCGCCACGGAGCAGTACTACCTGCACCTCTTCACCCCGCAGCAGCCGGACCTGAACTGGGAGAACCCCCGGGTCCGGGCCAAAGTCCACGACATGATGAACTGGTGGCTGGACCGGGGAGTGGACGGGTTCCGGATGGACGTCATCAACTTCATTTCCAAGGACCCGGCCCTGCCCGACGGCGTGGTCGAACCCGGGGGAGTCTGGGGTGACGGGGCGCCGCATTTCACCTCCGGACCACGGATCCACGAGTTCCTGCAGGAAATGCGGCGCGCCGTGTTTGCGGACCGGACCGGGGACTACCTCACGGTGGGGGAGACTCCGGGGGCCACCGTGGAACAGGCACTGCTGTTCACCGATCCGCACCGGGGCGAACTGGATATGGTTTTCCAGTTTGAGCATGTCAGCCTGGATCAGCGCCCGGGCAACAAATGGGACTACCGGGAACTGGACCTGCGCGACCTCAAGACCAGCTGGAACCGTTGGCAGCGCGGACTGGCAACGACCGGATGGAACAGCCTGTATTTGGGCAACCACGACCAGCCGAGGCACGTCTCCCGGTTCGGAAACGACGGCGGGTACCGGTATGAATCGGCAACCCTGTGGGCAACGTTGCTCCACCTGCACCGCGGCACGCCCTACGTCTACCAGGGCGAGGAGCTGGGCATGACCAACGCCGGTTTTACCTCCATCAACGACTACCGCGACGTGGAATCGCTGAACTTCTATGCCGATGCGGTTCTCCGCGGGACCGGCCCGGAGACGGCGCTGCGCGCCCTGGCCGCGATGAGCCGCGACAATGCACGCACCCCGATGCACTGGACGGGGGAACCCAATGCCGGTTTCACCACCGGGACCCCCTGGATACCGGTGAACTCGAACTTCCCCGAGATCAACGCAGCGACGGACCGGGTCTCGGACCGCTCCATCTACCGCTACTACCAGCAGCTGATCCGCCTCCGGCACGAATCCACGGTGGTGGCACTGGGGGACTTTCACCTGCTCGATCCTGAGCATCCCGTGCTGTATGCCTTCCGCCGCAGCCGCGGAGACCAGCAGATTCTGGTGGCGGCCAATGTGTCCGGAGAGGAGCTGGAACTGCCCTCGAACCTGGGCTCGGGCGACCTCATCCTGGGCAATTACGGCGAACCGGGAGACCCGCACCGGCTGCGTCCCTGGGAGGCGCGGATTGTGGATATTTCAACCTATGAGACCGGGTAGGCGGTTTCGCCGCGGCTGGGTCTAAAGTGTCTCCTGTGACAGAGGAAGAATTCTCCCGGGACAGCGGCTCCGCGCAGGCTGCCACTGACGTCGGGCGCCGGCCACGGCCCGGAATCGCACGGCAGGTATTGGCTTTCGCGCTCGAGACGGCGCTGCTTTTCGCTGTGGCGTACGGGGCCATAGCCGTCTTCCCCGGATATGAGGCTCTTGCCGCCGCCGGTGCGCTGACGGTTGCGGTGCTGTTTTGGGGGCTGCTGATGGCGCCCCGGGCGAAACACCGGCTGCCTTGGCCGGCGCTGCCCCTGGTCGCTGCCGGAGTGTTCCTTGCCGGCGCAGGGGCCTTGATGCTCAGCGGACTGGCACTGGCGGGGCTGCTCCTGGCGGCAGGCGCCGTCGTCAACCTGGTGTGGGACCTGGTCTCCGGTTATCCGGCCGTTGCGGCACCGGCCCGGCCCGCCGGCCGGCGCTCGGCCAGACGCTGAGCAAGCACCAGACGCTGAGCACACACCAGACCCCAAGCAAGCACCGGCACTGAATAAAAGCCGGCCTCGGCGCAGCCCGAGGATCCGCGGGCTTTACTGGGCGGTCAGGGACTGTGCGAACAGCGGACCGAGGCCGGCAAAGCCGCCGCGGCGGACGGCCTCCCGCTGCCGCTGGGCGCCGGTTCCTGCCGCCAGCACATGTGCCATGCCGGTCCGCACATAGGGATAGTCACCGGATTCCTCCAGCGCGGGACGAATATACTCCAACAGGGCACCCACCTGGTTCGCTGCGGCGCGGCCCAGATGCCCGCCCCCGGCTCCGTGGTCCAGCAGGTTTCCGCGCAGTCCGAATCGGGCAGCCTGCCACAGGCCGGCGTCCAGGATTTCCGGATCGGCCAGCAGATCGGTGCTGCCCTCGAGATCGGTGTCCCCTTCCGCCAGCAGCGTCGTCACCAGTCCGCGGATCATCAGCGCCAGCAGGACAGCGTCCCTGGCTTCCAGCTGGGCATCGGCGACACGGACTTCCACGGTGGGAAAATTGTCCGACAGGCGGGCAATCCAGCCGACGTGGCCGGGATCCAGAACGACGTCGGTGGCAGTGAGCCGCGCGATCCGGGCGTCGTAATCCGCTGCGTCGGAGAAATGGGGCGGAAAACCCTGCACCGACCACCGGCGGTAGTGGATGATCCGCCAGCTGGCGAACCTGCTGTCCCGTCCCTGCCAATACGGGGAGTTGGTGCTGATCGCTCCGAGGGTGGCGAGCCACGGGCGCAGGCGGTTCAATACCTGCACGCCTTCGCCCCGGCTGGGGACCGCAACATGGACGTGCGTGCCGTTGACATACTGCTCATCGCCGACGCCCCCGGCGATCGTACTCATTTGCTGGTAGCGCGCAGTGCCGCTCACCAGTGCGGGGCCGGCCGCGACCAGGGGTGCGGCACCGGTGGGGGCGGCGGCAAGCCCTGCTGCCGCCGCGGCAGCGGCGAGCCGTCCGCGGAAGTCGAGCAGCGAGGCCAGCGCCTCTTCAGGTTCGGTGCAGATGGGTGTGGTGCTTTCCACCTGGCAGGCCAGGAACTCAGCGGTACTCGTGAAGCTGTCGCCGTCGCCGGGGGTCAGCGCTCCGATGACCTCTGCGGCACGGGCACTCGGCGCCGCCGTTGCCGGATCCATGAGCATGAATTCTTCTTCGATACCGAATGTGACCACGTAAGTACCCCTGTTCCGCAGTGGAGCGGCGGCTGGACTGAATGGAATGGACGGGTGGGACTGGACTGGTGGGACTGGACTGGCTGAAGGACCCCGCGGGGTCGGAGCCCCAGATTACATGTGCCCGGGGGTTGGAGGACAGGTAGCGGCTCTCAGGCGGCGAGCAGTCGTCCGGCGCCGGCGGCTGCGACACCGAGTACCAGGTTGGCGGTCACATTCACTGCCGCAGCCATCCGCCGGCCATCGAGCCACAGGGTCAGCGTGCCCACGGTCCAGGAGCTGAAGGTGGTGAGGCCGCCGGCCAGTCCGGCGGCGGCAACCGGATATTCCCCGGGACCGATGGCACCTCGGGTCAGCAGCGCAAAGCACCAGCCGATCAGGAAGGATCCGGCTGCATTCACCAGCAGGGTCGACAGTGGAAAAGCGGCCTTCCCGGGGCGCTGCCGCCGGGCAAACCAGGAATCCAGGGCGAAGCGCACCAGCGCCCCCAGCACTGCTGCCGCCCCCACCCAGAGGGCTGTCACGACGCGTCCCCTGGATGACGACGGACGCTGCGACGGCGAACGGCAGCGGCCGCTCCGGCACGGGACCCCAGCCACAGTCCGGCAGCGGCGGCGGCCAGGCCGCCCGCCAGGCTGAGGGCGAGGCTGCTGATCCAGACACCGTGCCGGCCGGCGCTGAGAGGGAGCTCGAGGGACAGGGCCAGCGCCGAGAAAGTGCTGAAAGAACCCAGGAATCCCGGACCCAGGCCGGCCTTGAGCCAGAAGGGCGTCTGCGGGCGGGACAGCCACCACGAGGTGAGGAACCCCAGGGCCAGACTGGCTCCGGCATTTATCCCAAGGGTGGCCCAGTCCACGGATCCCGGCTCCGGAGCAAACACCTGCAGCAGCCCGTATCGAACCTCCGCACCGGCGAAGGCTCCGGCGGCGACGGCGGCCCAAACCGGCCAGCCCAGCCGGGGTGCTCCGGGGCGGCCGGTGCCGGGCTGCGGGGTCATTGGCCCGGCAGGCCTGCAGCGGGGCGTGCGGCGGGGACCATGCGCCAGGAAAGCGTGAGGTAGGGCAGATCCAGCGGTTCGCCGGGACGGTGGCCCAAATGTTCGAAGAGATACCAGGTCAGGTTGGCCATGACCTTCTCCCGGACCGGCGCCGCGGCGGAGAGGTAGTAGGACCGGGACTTGGCCAGTTCCATCAGGTCTTCCGGGGTCATCTGCTGGGACCAGTGCGTGGTGTGGGAGGCGTCAGGGACGAACTCCGGACCGACGGCCGGCCGGAAACCGGGCCGCAGCACATCGCCGGCGTGGATGATGCGGGAGTAGCGGTGCACCCAGGGGACGCTGACGTCCAGCTGGTTCCAGATGAGTCCCAGAAAACCGCCCGGGCGCAGCACCCGGGCAAGCTCAGTGCTCGAAGCCAGGGGATCGCACCAGTGCCAGGCCTGCGCCACCGTGGCAGCGTCCATCGAGGCGGTCGGCAGCCCGGTGTCCTCTGCCGTACCCACGACGACGGGAATCCCGGGCAGCGCCTGCTGCAGCTGGCTGAGCATGTCGGCCGAGGGGTCGACGGCGGTGGGCCGGTATCCGGCGGACACCAGGCAGCGCGTGTATTTGCCGGTACCGGCACCGATATCGGCCACCTGCGCCCCCGGCGCAGCGGCCGGGCCGGAAACACCGGCGAAGAGCCACTGGACGGCTTCGGAAGGATATCCGGGCCGGATCCGGTCGTAGTGCTCCCCGCCGTCCTCGTAACTTCGCGCCAGCTGGCGGCGCCGCACTGCCTCCAGCCGCGGACCCGGCGTTGTGCCTGCCACCGTTAGAGGAGGTCGTCCAGGCCCGGGTTCAGGCGGTTGAGCACCTCGCTGTGCAGGGCGCCGTTCGTGGCGAGGGCGTTGCCGCCGAAGGGCCCGTCCTCGCCCTCCAGCGAGGTGAAGCGGCCGCCGGCCTCGGTGATGATGGGCACCAGGGCGGCCATGTCGTAGAGGTTCAGCTCCGGCTCGCAGGCGATGTCGACGGCGCCCTCGGCCACCATGCAGTACGACCAGAAGTCGCCGAACGCCCGGGTGCGCCAGACGGACTCGGTGAGTCCGATGAACTCGTCGAAGTTGCCGCGGTCCTTCCAGCCGCCCAGGCTGGAGTAGGACAGTGACGCGTCAGCGAGGTTGGAGACGTTGGAGACCCGCAGCCGGGTGGCGGACGCCAGCGAGCGGCCCATGTAGGCGCCGGTTCCGGTGGCGGCCCACCAGCGCTTGCCCAGGGCGGGCGCGCTGACCACGCCAAGGACGGGAACGCCGTCGTCGACCAGGGAAATCAGCGTGGCCCAGACCGGAACGCCGCGGATGAAGTTCTTGGTGCCGTCGATGGGGTCGATCACCCAGCGGCGCGGCCCGGAGCCGGTGGAGCCGAATTCCTCACCCAGGACAGCATCCCGGGGACGGGCACGGGAGAGCTGCCCGCGGATCGCGTCCTCGGCAGCCTTATCCGCGTCGGTGACGGGGGTGAGGTCCGGCTTCGTTTCAATTTTCAGGTCCAGGGCCTTGAAACGGGACATCGTCTGATCGTCCACGGAGTCGGCCATGACATGGGCGAGTCGCAGGTCATCGTTGTAACTCTGAGCGAACGGCATACGGTTCAACTTATCCTTATTCGGTGGGCAGCGCCCACGATTACTCGGCTGTGGGCCTGTTGCGGTGCCGTTTCGGGAGTGCAGCTGCGTGCAGGCACCGGTGCTGCACGCCTCACTGGGCGCCCAATTCCTTGGCGGAGGCCCGGTTCTCGGTCCGGGTGCCGGATCCCAGCAGCCGCCGCAGCGATGCCAGCCGGGCCGGGCCGGCAGCGCCGGCCTGTCCCGATGCCACCCACGGATCCAAGCCGCAGTCCCGGGCCTGATCATCGTGGCGGCAGCCGCGTTCACAGGTTTCAGTGCCCGGCACAAGATCGGGGAAGGCCTGCAGGATCCGGTCCGGGTCCACATGCGCCAGGCCGAAGGAACGGATGCCGGGCGTGTCGATGATCCAGCTGCCGGCGGGGGCGTCGAGGACCTTCAGCGCCAGGGCGGAGGACGAGGTGTGGCGGCCGCGGCCCGTGACGGCGTTGACGCCGCCGGTGGCGCGCGCGGACCCGGTGAGCGCATTGACCAGGGTGGACTTGCCGACGCCGGAATGCCCGACCAAAACCGAGACTTTGCCCTCCAGGTGGCTGTGCAGCTGCTGGACGGCATCGCCCTGCAGCCGGGCGGACAGGCCGTCGTCGGAGCGGGCATCGATGCCGGAGGCGTCATCGGCGGCGGTGCGGCTGATGATGACGTCCAGGTCCAGATGCTCGTAATTGGCCAGCAGCTCCGCCGGATCCTTGATGTCAGCCTTGGTGATGCACAGCAGGGGAGAGATGCCGGCGTCGTAGGCCGCGACGAGGGCGCGGTCGATGAAGCCGGTGCGCGGCTCCGGATTCGCCGCGGCCACCACGATCACCAGCTGGTCGGCGTTGGCGACGACGGCGCGTTCCACCGGATCGGTGTCATCGGCGCTGCGGCGCAGCAGGGTGCGGCGGTCCTGGATGCGGACGAGGCGGGCCAGGGTGTCCGGCCCGCCGGAGACGTCACCGACCAGCGAGACCAGGTCGCCGGCGACCACGGGGTTGCGGCGCAGTTCACGGGCCCGGGCGGCGGTGACGATGCGTTCGGTGGGGGTGTCTTCGTCAACGACCGCGGTGTAGCGTCCGCGGTCAACGGTGATGATGCGCCCGGTGACCGCCTCATCGTAGGCCGGCCGGTCCTTGGTCCGGGGGCGTGAGCCTTTTTTGTTGGGGCGGATGCGGACGTCGGACTCGTCCCAGCTGCCGGTGGAGCGGCCCATCAGCGGGTGCCTCCGTTCGGCTCGGAGCCCGCGGGCGGAGAAGCCGGGGAGGTGCCCGAGGCGGCCAGTTCCTGCCACAGCTCCGGGAATTCCGGCAGCGTCTTGGCCGTGGTGCCGATGTCCTGGACCAGGACGCCGGGAACGGCCAGGCCAATCAGGGCACCAGCGGTTGCCATTCGATGGTCTGCATAGGTCTCAAAGGTCCCGCCGTGCAGGGACGCCGGGCGGATCGCCAGGCCGTCGGCCGTCTCTTCGGCGTCGCCTCCCAGCCGGGTGATTTCGGTGGCCAGGGCAGCGAGGCGGTCCGTCTCGTGGCCGCGCAGATGCGCGATGCCGGTGAGGACCGAGGGAGAGTCCGCCAGGGCGCACAGTGCGGCAACGGTCGGCGCGAGTTCGCTGGTGTCAGCCAGCTCGGCGCCGTGAATGCGGCCGGTCCCGGTGACGGTCAGGGTTCCGCCGGACAGCGTCACCCGGCCGCCGAGCTGCGGCAGGATCTGCCGCCACCGATCGCCCACCTGGGCTGTCGAGTCGGGCCAGCCGGCCATGCGCACAGTGCCGCCGGCGACCAGTGCCGCCGCCAGGAACGGTCCGGCATTGGACAGGTCCGGTTCGATGGTGACGTCAAAGGCGCGGATGCGGCCGGGGGCCACCCGCCACTCGTTCGGCACTGAGTCATCCACGTGCACGCCGGCACCGCGCAGGACCTGCACCGTCATGGCAATATGCTCGCGGCTGGGCAGGGCGGCGCCCACGTGGACGAGGTGCAGTCCGTTCCGGAAGCGTGCTCCCGCCAGCAGCAGGGCGGAAACGAACTGGGAGGAAGCACCGGCATCGATGTCCAGCCGTCCGCCGGCCACCTCCCCGGTGCCGCGCACTGAAAACGGAAGGGCGCCGGCGGCGTCGTCGTGCACGCTCACACCCAAGCCGCGGAGGGCGTCGATGGTTGCGGACATGGGGCGACGGCGGGCGTGCGGGTCGCCGTCGAAGGCCGTGGTGCCGTTCTTCAGGGCCGCCAGGGGCGGCACGAACCGCATCACGGTCCCCGCCAAGCCGCAGTCAATCTCCGTACTGGAGGTGCTCCCGGTTTCCATCGGATGCACCTCCAGGTCCGGCCCGAAGGCTCCTTCGCCCTCGACCTCCCGCACCTCCGCACCCAGCGCCCGCAGGGACGCGATCATGAGCGCAGTGTCACGCGAGTGCAGGGGGGCCCGAAGCCTGCTGGGCCCGTCGGCCAGTGCCGCCAGCACCAGGTACCTGTTGGTCAGGGACTTGGAACCAGGCACACGGACATCGGCGTCCAGCGGAGCGGAGACCCGGGGAGCGGGCCAGGGAGAGATGAGCTGCGGTTCGGCGGGGGAGGACATGTGGCTAGGAACCCACAATGCCGGCTGTGGTGGTGCGGACGGTGCGGTTGGCCTTCTTCAGCTGCTTGGCAGCGTCCTTCTGAATGGCGCGTGTCTTGCGGCCCGCGTCCTTGCCCAGCGACGAAACGCTGCGGCGGGTGTCGTCAGCGAGGTGCCCGGCACGCCAGGCGAGGCCGGGGCGGCCGTTGGTGTCGACTGCCACCAGCAGGACGGCGCCGATGAGTGAGAGGTTCTTCAGGAGGCCCGCACGGCGCGCCTGGCGTTCATCGGAGGTGTCGGTCTCCGCATTCTTGTACTCAACCACCGCATTCAGCACCGCGGTACCCGTAAGCAGCAGGCCGGACAGGCGGGGAAGCTTGCCCAAGGCGAGCAGCGCACCGGCACCTACCTGGGTTGCGCCGAGGACCTTGGCAACCAGCTGGGGGTTGGCGGTGACGGAGGCCGCAGCAGGGACCATGCTGCCAACGCGGTTCAGGGTGGGACGCAGCTGCTCGGCAGTCTGGTCGGCGTCCCGCAGGCGGTCAACCCCGGCCGCAATGAACCCCGTGGCGAGCAGCGGGCGGGCGAGCAAACGGACAACGGACATATTGACCTCCTGGTTGCCGCCCGGTCTCGGAATAGCCGGGCAGAATACTCTTAGTTTTGCACTTTTACGGAGCCGGCACATCTTATGCCGCCGGAGGGGCAGGAACGGTGCGGCGGAATAAGCTCCCGTACGGAAGCGTTGAGCGAACATACGGCATTTCCGCCAAGTGAGGATCTGCCGGCTTCAAGGGACACCGCGGCCATGGCTGCGGCGTCCCCGAATGCAGTGAGGAGAGTGAACGTGCCAGTTGCCTTGGTCACGGCAGATGCGCCGGTAACAGCCGGAGCACCGCCGGATGCAGCATCATTGGTTCAGCTGCGAGTGGAGTCGGGTCGCCGCACCGTAGACTTGAAATTGATGAGAACTGATGCGCCGGAAGGCAGCCCCCAGGTGGAAGACTCCGAGCTGGATGTCGCTTCCGAATCGGAAGAGGCCCGCAAGATACGTTTCGAGCGCGATGCCATGCAGTACGTGGATCAGCTCTATTCCGCGGCCATGCGTATGGCCCGCAATCCCTCCGACGCCGAAGACCTGGTCCAGGAGGCCTACACCAAGGCGTTCTCCGCCTTCCACCAGTACCGTCCCGGAACGAATCTCAAGGCCTGGCTCTACCGGATCCTGACGAATACCTACATCAACCTGTACCGAAAGCGTCAGCGTGAACCGCTGCAGGCAAATTCGGACGGGGTGGAAGACTGGCAGCTCGCCCGCGCCGCGGAGCACAGCTCCACCGGACTGCGGTCGGCTGAGGCAGTGGCCCTCGACCATCTTCCGGACTCCGATGTGAAGGACGCACTGCAGTCCATCCCGGAGGAATTCCGCCTAGCCGTGTATTTCTCCGATGTGGAGGGATTTGCGTACAAAGAAATCTCGGAAATCATGAACACGCCCATCGGTACCGTAATGTCCCGCCTGCACCGGGGCCGCAAAATGCTCCGCGAACTGCTCGCCGAATATGCACACGAACGCGGTATCCGCGGCAAGGCGGCACCTGCCGCCGCCGGTGCTGGCCAGACAAAGAAACAGGGGAACACGCTATGAGCGATTGCCAAAGCCTGGGCGATTGCGAGGACGCCCGCATCGAACGGCTCTACGAGTACCTTGACGGGGCTCTGTCCCATGACGACATCGTGGAAATCCAGGAGCACCTGGACGGGTGTCCCGAATGCGCCGAGGAACACGACCTTGAGTGCGTCATCCGCTCGGTGGTCAAGCGCTCCTGCACGGAGGCTGCACCGGAGACGCTCAAGGCGAGCATCCTGGCTCGAATCAGCCAGATCCAGACCGCCGACCACTAGTTGGCGGCGAGGGCCCAAAAAGAAGAACCCCCGGCAGCCGCAAGGCTCCGGGGGTTCTTCCTTAGTGGCGATGGGCCACACGGCTGAGTCCAAGACTTAAGTGTTGGGACGCTTACCGTGGTTGGCGCCGCCGCGCTTACGATCACGACGCTTGCGTGCACGCTTGCTCATAGCTGCCTCCTTCGTTTTGCTGAAAGTTCTGCCCTCCAGTGTCCCACAGGGTGAGCCCGACAACCTAAACCGGGGCCCGGATGCTTTCGGGTTACGAGACGGAACTGCCCGCGGCCATGATGGCGTTGCGCTGTTCCCGGCGCAGTGCCTGCTCGGCGGGATCCGGGACCGGCGCTGCGGCCAGCAACCGGCGCGTGTACGCGTCCTGCGGATACTTCAGCACCTGTTCCGTTGACCCCTGTTCGACCATGATCCCCTTGTTCAGCACGGCGATATGGCTGGCCAGGATTTCCACCACGGCCAGGTCGTGGCTCACAAAGAGGCAGGCGAAGCCGTACTGCTGCTGCAGGTCCTGGAGCAGGGCCAGCACGCGTGCCTGAACCGAAACATCCAGTGCTGACGTGGGTTCGTCGGCCACCAGCAGCGACGGGCGCAGCGAGAGGGCACGGGCAATGCCGACGCGCTGGCGCTGCCCGCCGGAGAGTTCGTGGGGGTAACGGTTGCGGAAGTTGGTTGGCAGCTGGACGTCGTCCAGCAGGCCTTCAACACGGCGGTCCAGGTCAGTGCGGGAGAGCTTCTCGTGGAGGAACAATGGCTCACCGATGGATTCGCCAATGGACATGCGCGGGTTCAGTGAAGCCGCGGGATCCTGGAATACGATGGCGAATTTGCGCCGCAGGGGAAGCATCTCCTTGGGGGAGAGGCCGGCGATGTTGGTGCCGTTGATGTCCACGCTGCCGGCGCTGACCGGAAGCAATCCCGTGACGGCGCGGGCAATGGTTGATTTCCCCGATCCGGACTCGCCCACCAGGCCCATAACCTCGCCGGGGTTGATGACGAAGGAGACGTCCGAGACGGCTTTGAAGCCCGGCTGGCGGAAGCGGCCGGGGTATTCAATCGAAACACCCGTCAGCTGCAGGGCGGGGACTACGCCCGCATCCGGGGTGGCAAGGTCCGCCGACTCCCTGAGCACGGCCCGCGGGGCATCGGTGATTTGCAGCGAACCGTCGTCTTCCACCTCCACCGCGGACAGCACTCCGCCCACTTTGGAACCCAGATGGGGGACGGCAGCCAGCAGCTGCCGGGTGTAGTCCTCGCGCGGATTGTTGAAGAGTTCGGCCACGGGGGCCGCCTCAACGATGCGGCCCTTTTCCATCACCACCACCTTGTCGGCAAGGTCGGCGACCACACCCATGTCGTGCGTGATGAGCATGACGGCACTGTTCAGGCGCCTGTTCAGGTTCCGGAGCAGCTCCAGGACTTCCGCCTGCACCGTAACGTCCAGGGCGGTGGTCGGCTCATCGGCCACGAGCAGGATGGGATCGTTGGCAATGGCGATGGCAATCATGGCCCGCTGGCGCTGGCCGCCGGAGAACTGGTGCGGGTAGGAATCGTAGCGCCGCTCCGGTTCGGGGATTTCCACCATGCGCAGCAGCTCAAGGGCCCGGGCCTTTGCCTGGGCCGGCGAAGCATCAGTGTGCTGTTCGATGATCTCCTTGATTTGTTCGCCCACCGTCAGGACAGGATTAAGCGCCGTCATGGGTTCCTGGAAAATCATGGCGATATCGTTTCCGCGGATTTTCCGGAGGGCGGACTGCGGGACACCGATCAGCTCCTTGCCCTGCAGCTTGGCGCTGCCGGTGGACCGGCCGTTGCCCGGCAGCAGGCCCAGCAGGGCCATGGACGACATGCTCTTGCCGGAACCCGACTCGCCCACAATCGCCAGGATCTCGCCGGGATGGACCGTGAACGAGACATCCTCGGCCGCCATGACCCATTTGCTGTCCACGTTGAATTCGACCCCGAGGCCCGCTACTTCCAGGATCGGGGCCGTGGATGCCAGGGGGCTGACGTCGCTGTACAGGGGTGCCGAGCTCATGCCTTGTTCCTTGTCTGTCGGGGATCAAACGCATCCCGGAGGCCGTCGCCGATGAAGTTCACGGTGAGGGCAATGGCCACGATGAAGAGGCCTGGCCAGAAGAAGAGCCAGGGGCGGGTGGTCATGGCCGCCCGGTTCTCATTGATGAGTTTGCCCAGTGAGGTGTCCGGCGGCTGCACGCCCAAACCTAGGAAGCTCAGCGCGGTCTCCAGCAGGATGGCGCCGGAAATCGCCAGCGTCGCGGACACAATGATGACGCCCACGGTGTTGGGCAGGATGTGCTTGAAGATGATGCGGCTCGAGCTTGCGCCGACGGATTTGGCCGCCTCGACAAACTCCTTCTCCCGCAGGGAGAGGAACTCGCCGCGGACGATGCGGGCCAGGTTGGTCCACGTCAGCAGGCCAAGGAAGACCGCAAAGACCACGATGCCGAAGTCCGAGACGATGCTGGCAAGCACTGCGGCCACGACGAGCAGGGGGATGGTGATGATGACGTCGGTGAAGCGCATCAGGACCGCTTCAGTAAAGCCGCGGAAGTAGCCGGCCAGGGCGCCGATGACGGTCCCGACTGCGGTGCCCACAATGCCGACGATGAAGGCGATGGTCAGGGAAATCTGGGCCCCGCGCATGGTCATGGCGAAGTAGTCTCGTCCCAGGGTGTCCTGGCCGAAAGGATGGTTTCCCAGTCCGGTCCAGGACAGTGTGGGGGCTCCGCCGTCTTCCATCGGCATGACCGACGAGAAGGTATGCGGCCACCAGCCGGGGATGCGGATCGGCCCCACGGAGAGTCCGATCGAGGTGAAGGCCAGCAGGACGATGAAGATCAGTCCGCTCATGCCGGCGAGGGCACCCTTGTGGCGGAAGAACCTCTCCCTGACCAGCTGGCCCTGGCTTTTTGCGGCGGTAATCTCCGGATCGGCAGTCACTGCCCGGGTTGCGGGCGAGTCTGCGATGTTCGTTCGCTGGCTTTCCAGAGTCATGCTCGTCAGTTCCGGACTGCTGCCGGTGGTTCCGGACGGGATTTTTTCAGTCATGATGTCCGCCTATCAGTTCAGGCTAATGCGCGGGTCGAGGAACGCGTACGCGATGTCGGCCAGCATGTTGAAGGTCACCGCGGCTACGCCGGTCACCAGGAAGAACGCCATGATCACGTTCGGATCGACGTCGTGCAGGCCATCCGTAAACATCCTGCCCATGCCGCTCCAGCCGAACACGGCTTCCGTGATCACGGCACCGCCGAGGACTCCGGCGAAATCGAACGCCATCAGGGTGGTGATGGGGATCATCGCATTGCGGAAGGCATGCTTGACAACCACTGACCGTTCGTTCAGGCCCTTGGCCCGTGCCGTCCGGACGTAGTCCTGGTTCATGACTTCGAGCATGCTGGCACGCGTGTACCTGGTGTACGTGGCGAAAGAGATCAGCATGATGGCGATCGTGGGCAGTACCAGGTACAGGGCGTAATCCAGGTTGATTTCCCAGAAGGTGCCCTCCAGGTTCGGCGTCGATGAGCCGGTGGTGGGAATAGGACGGCCGCCATTTTTACGGGACAGGGAGGGGTAGGCACCGAGGAGTGCGTCGATGAAGACGAAGAAGCCGATGCTCAGGCCGATGACTGCCGTGAGGTTGCGGGTCTGCTTGGCATAGGGTCCGCCGACGAAGTGGCCGATGGCCAGTGATACGAGCACCGTCAGGACCGCAAGCCCGGCGATGATGGTCCAGCTCGGGTCTTCCATCAGAGGCTGGGTCACCAGGTATCCGATGAATCCGGCGGCTGCCGTGGCAAGTGCGGCGACCAGGATGCGGCGCCGGCGGAAGCCCGCCAGCATGGCCGTGATGCCAAGTGCCAGGCCAAAAGCCGTGAAGAACAGGCCAATCGGGCCCAGCCCCGGTGTTTTGAACCAGTTCGAGATGAGCAGCAGATAGAACGTGACCGAGGTGCCAACGGCAACAATGGCGAAGACACGCAGACGGCGCCGCCGGTCTCCGCCGAGGGCTACGGCCCCGACGATTCCGGCAACCAGTCCTATGCCTGCTATGCCCAGATACGACATTTGGGGATTGGAGAGCCAGGTGTTCAGGTTGATCGCCAGGTACTGCTTGAGCAGGGTGGAGAGCCAGAACAGCGGCATGGAGAAGAGCAGGAAAGCAACGAAGGTGATGGAGTAATCGAAGACGCTGTACTGGCGCAGGGCGGTGACCAGGCCGATCGCAACACCGAGGAAAAGGGCGACGAGGGTGGCGACAACAACGAGCCGGAACGTCGAGCCGATGGCGGTCTGCAGCTGTTCGATGACGGGATTGCCGGCCCGGTTCAGGCCCAGCGTGCACTCGGCGCCCCCGGGAATGATGCACCGGCCCACTTCCTGCAGCCACAGCAGGTAACGAACCGCCACGGGTTCGTCCAGGTGGAGCGCCGCAGTGGTCTGGGCGATGCGTGCGTCGCGTTCAGCGCTTTGCAGTTCGAAGAATTCTTGGAGGGGATCTCCCGAGTTGACGGCCAGGACGAACATCAGCACGGTGGCTGCGAGCAGGATGAAGAACGAGGTCACCGCTCTTTTAAGGATGAAGAAGAACACCGAAGGCTCCTATGGGGATGGTACGAAAAGCCGTTGCGGCACAAAGCCGGGATGGGCAGACCACTGGTCTGCCCATCCCGGCTTCTAACCGTTGAGGCGCGAGGCCTTGGTTAGGCCTGCTTGGTCCACTTGAAGGCGTTCCATGTCACGCCGCTCTGAGTGGGGTTGTACTCCACGTTCTCCATGCCGGAGTTGTGGGCAACAATGTCGGCCTGGGTGTAAAGAACGACGTTGTAGACGTCCTTGGCCAGTTCCTCTTCGAGTTCCTTCTTCAGCTCCAGCACCTTGTCGGCTTCAGTGGTGCGGGCAATTTCGTCCCACAGCTCGTCGACCTTTTCGCTCTTGAACTTGCCGTAGTTCTGGACGCCCTCGGAGTCGTAGATCGACTGTGCGCTGGCTACCAGGCCTGAACCGGACCAGCCGAAGAGTGCGGCATCCCAGGAGCCGAGCTCATCGAGCTTCGCGGTCCACTCGGCGTCGGGGGTGGCGATGATGTTGAAGCCGGCCTGGTCGCAGGAATCCTTGATCAGGGCAGTGATATCGGCGCGCACCTGGCTTGCCGACGAGAACAGCATACGGACGTCAACGGGCTCGGTCTTGCCGGCCTCTTCCATCAGCGCCTTGGCGCCTTCGAGGTCAACCTCGTCGTATTCGCTGGCGGACGGGGCTGCTTCAAGAACTTCGTCGTATTCCGGCTGCGACTGCTGGAAGTCGCGCAGGTTCAGCACGGTGGCCTCCGGGTCGACCGGCTTGACGAACTTGTCCACGATGTCCTGGCGCGGAACGCACTTGGAGAACGCCTGGCGGACCTTGAGGTCCTTGAACACGCCGTTTTCGGACTGGTCCAGGTCAATGTGGGTGAACGTCATGCCCGTACCGGTAAGCAGGGAGACCGACTCACCGATGGCTTCGATCTGGTCCTTGGTGTCACCGGTGGGACCGGACGGTTCAATGATGTCCACGTCACCGTTCTGCAGCGCCTGCACGGCTTCGGTGTCCTCGATGGTCTTGAAGACAATGCTCTCCGTGGCACCCTGGCGCTCTTCGCCCCAGTAATTCTCATTCTTGGTCAGCGTCAGGTTTCCGCCGGCTGCGTTGTCCAGAATGTACGGGCCGGAGGAGGGGATCAGTGCTGCATCGGGAAGCGAGGGGAGGCCCTCGGCATAACCCCAGCCGGTGTTCCAGAACTCGGCAACAGGCTTCAGGGAAGCCAGGTCGTTGTCCTGGATCGCGGCGACGAGTGCCTCGCCGTCGTTTTCAACGCTCAGTCCGCCCTGCTCAGCCGCGATATGGGCGGGCATGAGGGAACCGATCATCACGTTTTCCCAGTCGGCGTACGGAGTCTCGTAGACGTACTCGAACTCCTTGGACCCGGCTTCGCCCTCGGGCATCGACAGGTATTCGTAGCCGTTGTTGGAGGAGGGCTCGAAGATTTCGGCTTCGCCCTCCAGGACCTTGCCGGAGAAAGCCGCCCAGTTCAGCAGGACGTCGTCGAAGTCGATCGGCGTGCCGTCGGACCATACGGCGTCCTCGTTGATGGTGTACTTCACGGTCAGGGGATCATCACTGACCTTTTCGAAGGTGCCGAACTCCTCGTTGCGGATGACGCCTTCGGGGCTGTACTCCGAGAAGTTGCTGTGCACCAGGTTGTCCACGTAGGTGTTGTACACGCTGTTGGACTTGGACGTTCCGCCGTTGTAGAAGTCCGGCGCCTGGCTAATGGCTACGGAAATGGACGACGCGAGGTTGGCGTCCTCCGTGGTGTCGGATTCGGCGGTTTCGCCGCCTCCGGCTGAACCGCAGGCGCCAAGGAAGAGCGCTCCCACGGAAAGTGCGGCAAGAGTTGCCGTGCGCTTTGTACGCATTCGTAGTCCTAACTGAGGATGAGTCGTCAGGAACCACCATCGGCGGCTCCCCCAAAGCGGCCGTGATGACCGCCACATGTCCGAAAGACTAGCCACTATTTGTTTCCAGTGTGCAAACTGTTAGCGGATGTTAACCGATCGTTACCTGAGCGGCTTGGGGAAAAGCGGTGCAGGACCATGTCAGGGCGTCGCCGGAGCCTGCGCCGCGGAGTTTCCACCCGCTGTTCTGCGGGCGTGTCGCAACGGCGCGGTGTGCGTCAAGGGTGCCGTGTCACGGGCACAGTTTGTCTTAACGAAACGAGGGCCCTCGGCTGCTGCCGGGGCCCTCATTTCAATACGGCTTATTCGGATGTCCTCTCAGGATGTCCGGTAAAGCCTTGCCGCTCAGTTCATTTCCGGCAGGTCCAGCCAGCGGTACCACCCGCGGTGCAGGACCAGCCAGGCGATCAGGCCGTAACCTGCCTGCCCGGGAGTGCCGCCGTTGGAAGCCAGATCGGTGCGCCACTGCTCGTGATTCAGCAGCGGGGTGAGGGTGTCCACATACACATGCTTGCGCCGTGTCGTCACGTCGCCGAAAGCAGCGGACAAATCCGAAATTCGGCGGTTCCGCTCAGCATCCAGGCAGGGCGGGGGGCCCACAACGAAGACTTTAATGTTCATCTGCGCCGCACCGTCCAGGATATTGGCGAGGTTGAGGCGGCTGCGCGCCGTCGACAAGCCAAGGTCAAGGTCGCGGTCCGACAGCCCGATTACCAAGCGGTTCTCGCAGCGGTCATCGAACCGGCGTCCCGCTTCCTGCAGCCAGCGGTTGGCGAGGGATTCAGTCCCCTCCTGGGGCGCAGCCAGTGCGTACGCCTGAACGCTCACGTTTTCGGGCGTGGTGCGGGCCAAGACTCGGCCCAGCCAGCCCAGGGCCCGCGGGTCTCCGTGCCCGGCCAGCAGCTCGTCCCCAACGGCTGCAAGCCTGATTTTGCGTTGTTCCACTAGTCACCTTCTCCGGTCACAAAAAACGGGGTGGGGGGGCCCCCGCGCCCCCCCCCCCCCAACGCCGCCGGGGGGGGTAGGGGGGGATTTACAACGATTGGGTGGCGG
>NZ_JASKLY010000007.1:0-121554 GCF_030125545.1 Arthrobacter sp. zg-Y1219 | reverse complement strand
TTTCAACTATCAGCCTTCTCGGTAAAAAAAAACGGGGGGGGGGCCCCCCCGGCCCCCCACCCCAACTTAGCCTACTGGCGTTCGAAGGCCTTCTTGACAAGGATGTCCTGCTCGACGGCGTGGCGCTTGGCCGAGCCGGTCGCCGTGGACGCCGATGCCGGACGCGAGACCAGGCGCAGCGGCCGGTCCAGCTGTGCCGGCAGGTTCAGGCCGATGAACGGCCACGGACCCTGGTTGGCGGGTTCGTCCTGTGCCCAGACGACGTCGGCGTTCGGGTACTTGGAGATCGCGGCTTGGATCTCCGCTGCGGGCAGCGGGTAAAGCTGCTCGACGCGGACGATCGCCGTCTTCTCGTCGCCGGTCTTCTGGCGGTTGGCCAGCAGATCGTAGTACAGGCGGCCGGAGACCAGGAGCACGCGTTCGACGGCGTTCGCGTCAAGGTCCGCGTGTTCCGGAATGACCGGCTGGAACGAACCCTGGGTGAAGTCCTCAACCGAGGTTGCCGCCGCCTTGAGGCGAAGCAGCTGCTTCGGCGTGAAGATGATCAGCGGCTTGCGCGGACGGCTGTAGGCCTGGCGCCGCAGCAGATGGAAGTGCGAGGCTCCCGTGGTGGGGTTGGCAACAATCATGTTGTCCTCGGCGCACATCTGCAGGAAACGCTCGATCCGGGCCGAGGAATGGTCCGGGCCCTGTCCCTCGTAGCCGTGCGGCAGCATCAGCACCAGCGACGAGCGCTGGCCCCACTTCTGCTCGGCGGAGGAAATGAACTCGTCGATGATGGTCTGGGCGCCGTTGACGAAGTCGCCGAACTGAGCCTCCCACAGCACGAGGGCGTCCGGGCGCTCCACCGAGTAACCGTATTCGAAGCCCATGGCGGCGAATTCCGAAAGCAGCGAATCGTAGATCCACAGCTTTGCCTGGTTCGGGTCAAGCTCGGCCAGGGGCGTCCACTCGGCGCCGGTGGCGCGGTCGTGGAAGGTGGCATGGCGCTGGGTGAACGTGCCGCGGCGCGAGTCCTGTCCTGCCAGGCGTACGGGCACGCCTTCCATGACCAGGGAGCCGAACGCGGCAATTTCGGCGAAGCCCCAGTCGATGCCGCCTTCACGCGACATCTGCTCGCGCTTCTCCAGCAGGGCCTTGAGCTTCGGATGGACGGTGAAGCCTTCGGGCACGGCGATGTGGGCCTTGCCGATGTGCGCCAGGACCTCGGCGGAGATGGCCGTGGAGGCCGGCGACACGATGGTGCTGCCTTCCTGCTGGGACGCGGGGCGCTCCAGATCGGAAACGGCTTCGGTGTCCTTGGTGATGACCGGCAGGGGAGAGGTCTGGGCGGCGTGCGTTTCAGCAAAGACCCGTTCCAGCCGGCCCTGGTAGTCACGCAGTGCCTGTTCGGCCTCTTCCTGGCTGATGTCACCGCGTCCGATCAGGGACTCGGTGTACAGCTTGCGCACCGAGCGCTTCGCCTCGATCAGGCTGTACATCATGGGCTGCGTCATCGAGGGATCATCACCCTCGTTGTGGCCGCGGCGGCGGTAGCAAACCATGTCGATGACGACATCCTTGTTGAAGCGCTGCCGGTAGTCGTAGGCCAGCTGAGCAATGCGCACCACCTGCTCCGGATCGTCACCGTTCACATGGAAGATCGGTGCCTGAACCATCTTGGCGACATCGGTGGAGTACACCGAGGACCGAGATGACGTGGGGGAGGTGGTGAAGCCGACCTGGTTGTTCACCACAATGTGGATGGTTCCGCCGGTGCGGTAGCCGCGCAGCTGGGACAGGTTCAGGGTTTCCGCAACCACGCCCTGGCCGGCGAAGGCCGCGTCGCCGTGGATGAGGATCGGCAGGACGGGGAATTCGTCGCCCTTGTCCAGCCGGTCCTGCTTGGCCCGCACGATGCCTTCGAGGACGGAGTCCCCGGCTTCGAGGTGCGAGGGGTTGGCGGCCAGATAGACCTTGGTCTGGTTGCCGTTGTCGGAGGTGAAGGTGCCTTCGGTGCCGAGGTGGTACTTGACGTCACCGGAGCCCTGCACGCTGCGCGGGTCCTGGGTGCCTTCGAATTCGCGGAAGACCTGGGCATAGGTCTTGCCGGCGATGTTGGTCAGCACGTTCAGCCGGCCGCGGTGGGCCATGCCGATGCCGACTTCGGACATGCCGTCGTCGGCCGCGCCTGAAATCACGGTGTCCAGGAGCGGAATCAGGGATTCGCCGCCTTCAAGCGAGAAGCGCTTCTGGCCGACGAACTTCGTCTGCAAGAACGTCTCGAAGGCCTCGGCCGCGTTGAGCTTGCTCAGGATGCGCAGCTGCTCTTCGCGGGTCGGCTTGCTGTACTTGGTCTCCAGGCGGTCCTGGAACCACTCGCGCTCGGCCGGGTCCTGGATGTGCATGTACTCGATGCCCGCGGTGCGGCAGTAGGCATCGCGGAGCACGCCGAGGATCTTGCGCAGCTTCAGCATCGGCTTGCCGCCGAAACCGCCGGTGGGCCACTCGCGGTCCAGGTCCCACAGCGTCAGGCCGTGGTTCAGGATGTCCAGGTCGGCGTGGCGGCGCTGAACATATTCCAGCGGGTTGGTATCGGCCATCAGGTGGCCGCGGACGCGGTAGGAGTGGATCAGCTGCTGGATGCGCGCAACCTTGTTGATCTGCTCTTCCGGGTTGACCTGGATGTCAGGGCTCCAGCGGACCGGCTCGTACGGGATGCGCAGCGATTCGAAGATCTCGTCATAGAAGCCCTGCTCGCCGAGGAGCAGCTGGTGAATAATGCGCAGGAACTCTCCGCTGCCGGCACCCTGAATGACGCGGTGGTCATAGGTGGAGGTCAGGGTGATGATCTTGGAAATGGCGTTGCGCGCCAGGATCTTCTCGCTGGACCCCTGGAACTCTGCCGGATAGTCAAGGGCGCCGGCGCCGATGATGCAGGCCTGGCCCTTGGAGAGGCGCGGCACGGAGTGGACCGTTCCGATGCCGCCCGGGTTGGTCAGAGAAATGGTGGTGCCCTTGTAATCGTCAGCCGTGAGCTTGCCGTTGCGGGCCTTCTTCACGAGCTCTTCGTAGGCATGCCAGAACTCCGAGAAGTTCAGGGTCTCGGCCTTCTTGATGTTCGGGACCACGAGGAGACGGGTGCCGTCCGGCTTGGGCATGTCAATGGCCAGGCCGAAGTTTACGTGCGCAGGCTGGACAGCAACGGGCTTGCCGTCCACGACGTCGTAATACACGTTCTGGGACGGGAACATGGCGGCCGCACGGATGATGGCGTAGCCAAGCAGGTGGGTGAAGGACACCTTGCCGCCGCGGGCGCGCTCAAGATGGCTGTTGATGACGATCCGGTTGTCAATCAGCAGCTTGGCCGGAACGGCACGGACCGTGGTGGCCGTGGGAACGCTCAGGCTGAGGTCCATGTTGGTGGCGATGGCCTTGGCCGGGCCGCGCAGGACACTGACCTTGTCATCCTCAGTCGCCGCTTTGTTGGGCTGGGTCTTGGGCAGCTGGGCCGGAATCGGAGGAGTCTTGCTCTCAGCTTCGGCTTTCGCCTCGGCGGGCTTGGAATCCTTGGCAGCGGAATTCGGTGCTGCCGTTTCCTTGGCGACCGGGGGCTTGCCGGACTGCTGGGTCGAAGCAGGGGATTCCCCGGAGGCCTTCGGCTTGGCCGCTTCAGCCTGCACTACCGGAAGCTGGCGCGTGGCCGGGTTGGCGGCCGACTGTTCCCGAGGGGCGGAGCCGTTGGCAGCGGAGCCGTTTCCGGCGGTGCCGGAGCCCTGCGCCTCGCCGTCCTTGAAGGAGTCGAAGATGCTCCACCACTTCTTGTCAACCGAGTTTTTATCCTTCAGGTACTGCTCGTAGAGTTCATCGACAAGCCACTCGTTGCCGCCGAATTCTTCCGGCAGCCGGTGGTTGGATTGGTCTGGCACTGTTAATACGCCTCTTCCATGAGTTGCCTTTTGCCCTGATTGGCACCATGTCTGAGGGCTGAAACCCACAAAGCTCACTGGTGCGGCTCGGCCGGTGAGCAGTGACCGAGACTTCATGCCAGTCTAGTGACATTTCGGGACAACTGGCCAATTCCCGTTTGACATCCATCACGTTCCTGCTCCGCCGGCCCCCGGCCCCGAACAACGGCCGCTCCGAAGCGCAGGGGCGCCGGTGTCTGCAATGTGTGTACTTGTGGCGGCCTGTGGCGGCGAAAATTCAAACCTGTAAACTGGAAAATCTATGGACAGTTTCTCTAGGCGCCGGCCTGCAACCCGGTCCGCAGCTCCTGCGGACCGCTCGCACAGAGCCGGCCACGCCCGAACCCAGACGCACCGAACCCCTCCTGCCGCATCGGAGCCTTCCAGACCGGCCTCGGCCGATCATCCTCCGCCTGCACCGCGCAGCGATAATTCTCCAACCCTTCGTTTCCCCGGAACTTCCGGAACCGATCCGGCCGCGGAACTGTTCCGCCGCCCAGTTGCGGTGGAGGCCTAATATGGAATGGCTGTATCTAGCCTTTGGCCTGGTGCTGATTCTCGGCACCGGTTTTTTTGTGGCAGTCGAGTTTTCCCTGGTGGCACTGGACCAGCCGACGGTCCGCCGCGCGGTGGAAAACGGCGACAAGGCGGCAGAGCCGCTGCTGCGCTGCCTGACTTCCCTGTCCACCCAGCTCTCCAGCTGCCAGCTGGGCATTACCCTGACGACGCTGCTCACCGGATTTGTCATGGAGCCCTCGGTGGGCAGGCTGCTGCAGCCTCCGCTGGCCGGTCTGGGACTGCCGCCCGTCGCCGTGGACTCCGTCTCGGTAGTGGCCGCCATGATTCTCGCGACCTTCCTGTCCATGCTGCTGGGTGAGCTCATCCCCAAGAACATGTCCATTTCGCTGCCCTTCCGCATGGGACGGGCCCTGGCCCGTCCTCAGCTGGCGTTCACCGTGCTGTTCAAGCCGGCCATCCTGCTGCTGAACGGATTCTCCAACAAGGTGCTGCACCTCTTCGGCTTGGAGGCCAAGGAAGAGGTGACCGGCGCGCGTACGCCCGCCGAGTTGTCCTCCATGGTCCGCCGCTCGGCCGAAATGGGCACTCTGGACCAGGGCACCGCAAACTTCCTGTCCCGCACCTTTTCGTTTGCGGAGCGTACGGCTGCGGATGTCATGACGCCCCGCATCCGGCTGGAGACCATTGATTCCGAGCAGTCGGTGGCCGATGTCATCGAGGCCGCCCGACGAACCGGCTATTCCCGCTTTCCCGTCCTCGGGGATTCCCCGGATGACATCCGCGGCGTGGTCCACGTCAAGAAGGCGGTGGCCGTGCCGCGCAGCCGGCGGGACCACCTCCCCGCCGGCGCCATCATGAGCGAGGTGCTGCGCGTGCCGGAGACGGTTCACCTGGACAGCCTGCTTTCCGAACTGCGCGGAGCCAACCTCCAGCTCGCCGTCGTCCTCGACGAGTGGGGCGGAACCGCCGGCGTCGCCACGCTGGAAGACCTCGTGGAGGAGATTGTCGGAGAAGTCTCCGACGAACACGACAAGATCAAGCCCGGGGTGCTGCAAAGTGCGGCGGGCGCCTGGTATTTCCCCGGCATCATGCGGCCTGATGAAGTCTCCCGGCTGGTGCCGCTGCTGAACATCCCGGACGAAGCCGGTTACGAGACCGTGGGCGGATACATCATGGCCGAGCTCGGACGGATTGGCCGGGCGGGTGACCACGTGGAGGTCGACGGCGGCCTGCTGGAGGTCGAGCGCATGGACGGGCGCCGGATCGACCGCGTCAGTTTCGTTCCGCAGGAAAACGAGGACGATCCCGCCGCAGCCGATGAAAGCGTGCAGCCACCCGGGCAGGAGTCCGGCACACAGTCCGCTGCGCGGCAGGCCGCAGCTCGGGAAGCCGCAGTTCAGGATGCCGCAGCGAAAAGATCAGCGGCGAAGGATGCCGCCGGCAAGGGGGACCAGCGATGAGTGACCTGATGGGCATTTTCTGGCTGGTGGTGCTGCTGATCGGCAACGCCTTCTTCGTGGGCAGCGAGTTTGCCGTGATGTCGGCCCGCCGCAGCCAGATAGAACCGCTGGCCGACGCCGGCTCCAAGCGGGCAAAGACCACGCTCTGGGCCATGGAACATGTGTCCCTGATGCTCGCTTGCGCGCAGCTGGGCATCACCGTGTGCTCGCTGCTGATCCTCTCCGTGGCCGAACCGGCAATCCACCATCTGCTGGCTGCTCCGCTGGAGGCCATTGGGCTGCCGGTGGAAATCGCCGACGGCGCCGGGTTCCTGGTGGCCCTGCTGATCGTTACCTTCCTGCACGTGACCTTCGGGGAGATGGTTCCGAAGAACATTTCCGTGTCCGTGGCAGACCGGGCGGCGCTCCTGCTGGCGCCCCCGCTGGTGCTCATTTCCCGGGTGGTGCGGCCGATCATCTTCAGCCTGAACTGGCTGGCGAACCACGCACTGCGGGCCATGGGCATCACGCCCAAGGACGAGGTTGCCTCGGCGTTCACGCTGGAGGAGATGCAGTCGATCGTGGAGGAATCCACCAAGCACGGGACAGTTGCCGATGACTCCGGAGTCATCTCCGGTGCCCTGGAGTTTTCCGGGCAGTCGGCGGGCACCGTCATGGTTCCGCTCGACGAGCTCGTCACGCTGCGCACGGACACCACTCCGGCGGAGTTCGAGAAGGCGGTGGGACGCACCGGGTTCTCCCGGTTTGTCCTCATGGACGAGCAGGGAAACCTGACGGGCTACATGCACCTGAAGGACATCATGGCCATTCCGGCCGATGCCTACGACCGGCCGCTGACCGAGAACAAGGTGCGGACCCTGGCGAACCTTCGGCTGGACGACGAAATCGAGCACGCCCTGGCCACCATGCAGCGCACCGGTTCCCACCTGGCGCGTGTTTTGGGCCCGGACAACCAGACGCGCGGAGTGCTCTTCCTGGAGGACATCATTGAGCAGCTGGTGGGCGAGATCCGGGATGCCACCCAGGCGCAGGGCTTCCGCCGGTCCGGAGAAAGCTACTCGGAATAGGTCCCGGGCGGGCCCGCGGCAACAACGCAGGCTTTGATGCGAATGATTCGCGTTTAGGTTATGCTGGTGGGAGTTCTGCAGCGCAGGGCTCCCGCCAGACTCTTTTAATCTTCACCATCCACGCCGGAACAGGGACACCAACACTTATGCAACGCTTCTCCGTCCGTCTTGCCGGGGTCCTCCTGACCGGCGGAGCCCTTGCCCTGACCGGCTGTTCGGCAAGCCCGGACTCCGATTCCGCCGGCACGGGGGAGGACACACTTGACATCGTTGCCTCCACCAACGTGTACGGCAACATCATGGAGACCGTGGGCGGGGACGCCGTCAACGTCACGTCGATCATCGACCGGCCGAGCCAGGATCCGCACTCCTACGAGGCCTCGGCCCGCGACAAGCTGGCCGTCACCGATGCCGACCTGGTGGTGCTTAACGGCGGAGGATTCGACACCTTCATGGAACAGCTGGTTGCCGACGCCGGCATCGACAGCGCCGACGTCCTCAACGCGGTCGAAATCTCCGGACTGGAGGACGCCGAAACCCACGACGACGGCGCCGGCGCGTCCCCGGATGCCTCAGCCGAATCGGAGGGCGATGACCATGACCATGACCATGGCGGGCACGAGCACGGGTCCTTCAACGAACACGTCTGGTACAGCCCCGAAGCGATGGGGCTGCTCGCCGAAGCCGCAGCGGAACGCCTGGCAGTCCTGGACCCGGACAATGCATCCGCCTACCGCGACAACGCCGCTGAATTTGAGGACGGCATAACGGACCTCACTGCTGACCTGGCCGAAGACAAGGCGGCAGCGGGCGGGCGGAATGTGGCCGTCACCGAACCCGTTCCCGAGTATCTCTTCGAAGCCGCCGGCCTGCACAACGTCACTCCGGCCGACTTCACGTCGGCCGTCGAGGCGGGCTCCGACGTCCCCCCGGCCGTGCTGAACGAGCTGCAGGAACTGCTGCGTTCCGGTTCGATTGCCTTCCTGGCCTTCAACACCCAGACTGCAACGTCACAAACCGAAGCTGTCCGCACCACGGCGGAAGAGGCCGGCGTCCCGGTCCTGGACTTCTCCGAAACCCTTCCCGAAGGCTCGGACTACCTGACCTGGATGGGCGAAAACGTGGCTTCCATCGACGACGTGCTGCGGTGACCGGTCCGGTAGTACGCCTGCGGAACGCGGGGCTGTCCTTCGGGCGCCGGACCCTGTGGGACGGACTGGACCTGGACATCAGGGCCGGTGAATTCCTCGCCGTGCTGGGGCCCAACGGGTCCGGCAAGACCAGTTTCCTCAAAGTCCTGCTGGGGCTGCAGGAGCTCACCCAGGGCTCAGTGGAGATCAATGGGCAGCCAGCCAGGCGCGGCAGCCCCGACATCGGCTACATCCCCCAGCAGAAAGCCTTTGGACCGGGAACCCCGCTGCGGGCCCGGGACCTCGTGGGCCTGGGCGTGGACGGCAACAACTGGGGGCTGCGCCTGAAGCGGGCACCCGTTCGGCGCCGCGTTGACCAGCTGCTGGAACAGGTCGGAGCCACCAGATACGCCAATGAGCCGGTGGGCCTGCTCTCGGGCGGCGAGGTTCAACGGCTGCGCGCTGCCCAGGCGCTGGCCACTGACCCCGACCTGCTGCTGTGCGACGAGCCGCTGCTGTCCCTGGATCTGCACCACCAGCAGGCCATCAGTGCGCTGATCGACCGGAGGTGCCACGAGCAGGGTTCCGCCGTGGTGTTTGTGACCCACGAGATCAATCCCGTGATCGACTACGTGGACCGCGTCCTGTACCTGGCCGGCGGCACCTTCCGCACCGGCACGCCGGCGGAAGTGCTCCGTTCGGATGTGCTGTCCGAAATGTACGGCAGCCGGGTGGAAGTGCTCCGCAGCCACGGCCGGATCGTTGTCCTCGGCATCCCCGACGCCACCACCCACGTACACGGAGAAAGCGAGGACGAGCATGGACTTGCGTGAATTCTTCTCCGCCGTCTTCGACTTCAGCGACTACGGGCAGCTGCTGCCGCTGGTCACCAATTCCATCTGGGCTGCCGCGATCCTTGGGCTCGTGGGCGGGCTGATCGGCACCTTTGTCCTGATGCGCGATCTTGCCTTCGCAGTGCACGGGATCGCCGAACTGTCCTTCGCCGGTGCAGCTTTTGCGCTGCTGATCGGCGCCAACGTGGTCCTTGGTTCCCTCATCGGTTCCGTGGCCGCCGCGCTCCTGCTGGCCGTGATGGGGCTGAAAGCGCGGGACCGCAACTCGGTGACGGGCGTCATCATGCCGTTCGGCCTCGGCCTGGGGATCCTGTTCCTTGGCCTCTACGAGGGCCGGTCGGCCAACAAATTCGGGCTGCTGACCGGGCAGATCGTTGCCGTGGACACCGTGCAGCTGAACCTGCTGGCCGGCACCGCCGTCGTCGTCATGGCCGGTCTTGTCCTGATCTGGCGGCCGCTGACCTTCGCCAGCGCCGACCCGGAACTGGCCGAAGCACGAGGCGTCCCGGTGCGCGTGCTGTCCATTGTCTTCATGATCCTGCTGGGGCTGTCGGTTGCCCTGTCGATCCAGGTTGTCGGCGCCCTGCTCGTGCTGTCGCTGCTGATCACGCCCTCGGCGGCCGCGCTGCTGGTGACGTCCTCCCCGCGGCTGGTGGTGCTGCTCAGCGTGCTGTTTGCCGTGGCCTCATCCGTGGGCGGCATCCTGCTGGCGCTGGGCGGACGGATTTCGATCAGCCCGTACATCACGACGATCTCGTTCCTGATCTACCTGGCTTGCCGGCTCATCAAGCGCAGCCGCACCAGGGGGCGGGTCCGGACGGGCGCGGCCGCCGCCTAGCGGCAACGCTGAAGAATCCGCGCCTAGGACCCTGACGCTTCCGAACATTCAGGGCAGAGTCCGAAGATCTCCACTGTGTGGGCAACCTCGGTGAAGCCGTACTGGGCACCCAGGCCCGCGGCCCAGGCCTCCACGGCCGGTGCCTCGACTTCCACCGCTTTGCCGCAGCTGCGGCACACCAGGTGATGATGGTGGTGCTCGACGGCGCAGCGGCGGTAGAGCGCCTCGCCCTCGCCGTTGCGGAGCACGTCCACCTGGTTGTCCTCGGCCATGGACTGGAGAATGCGGTAGGTCGTGGCCAAGGAAATGCTGTCGCCGCGCTCGTGCAGCAGGCGGTAAAGCTCCTGCGTGCTGATGAAGTCATCGAGCTCATCCAGGGTTCGGCCCACCGCCAGGCGCTGGCGTGTGACCCGCTGCTCCGGGCCGCGCTTGGCGGGCTGGGACGTCTCGGATGACATGCTCACTCCTTGGAACGGTGATGCCCGGGCCGGCGGGCCGGATAATCCGGAAGCTGCACCGGCAGCTGAACTGAACTCACCGACCGGGGCCGGCGCAACTTACAGATTATCGCACCGGACAGGGCAGGGCCCCGGGCCGCCCATCCGCTGCCCGGCTTGCCCGCCGCTACGGGTCCGGTCAAGAGAACCGAGGGGTACTCTGACCGTATGAAACTGACCAAGTACACCCACTCCTGCGTGCGCCTGGAGCGCGACGGCAATGTCCTGGTGCTGGACCCCGGCACTTTTTCGGAAGTGGAGGAGGCCCTCACCGGCGCGCATGCCGTCCTGATCACCCATGAACACGCCGATCATTTGGACCGGGACCGGGTCTTGGCGCAGCTCCGCGCGAACACGTCCCTGGTGCTGTACGCGCCGGCGGCGCTGGCCGCCGGACTGCGCGCGGCGGCGGCCGGAGACAGCAGCGGCAGCGGCAGCGACGCCGAGGGCCCGGCAGGCCGAATCCTCGACGTGGAGCCGAACAGCACCTTTTCCGTTGCCGGCTTCGAGGTGCAGTCCTTCGGCGGGCAGCATGCCCTGATCCATTCCCTGGTCCCGGTGGTAGCCAACGTGGGCTACCTGATTGACGGAACGCTCTACCATCCGGGGGACTCCTTCGTGGTGCCCAACGGACTCACCGTCCGGACCCTGCTGGTGCCCATCCACGCGCCGTGGTCCAAGGTCGGGGAAGTCATCGACTTTGTCATTGCCTGCGGCGCGGAACGGGCCTACCCCATCCACGACGCACTGCTCAACGAAAACGGACTGAACGTCGCCGAAGGGCACGTCACCCGGTTCGGGGAACTGTACGGGACCGTCTACCGGCACCTGTCCGCGGGCGAGTCGGTCGAGGTATGAGCGGGCCGCTCATTGATGTTCCGGGCCTGCAGGAACTGTTGGCATCAGGGCAATCAGTGGTCCTGCTGGATGTGCGGTGGGCGCTGGGCAGCACCGACGGAAACAAGCAGTACCAGCGCGGCCACATCCCCGGCGCCGTGTATGTGGACCTGGAAAAGGAACTGGCCGCACCGCCAGGAAAGGGCGCCGCGGGCCGGCATCCGCTGCCCGATCCGCAGGAATTCGCAGAGATTGCCCGGGGCTGGGGAATCTCGCAGGGCGACACCGTGGTGGCTTACGACGCCGTCGGCGGCACCTCGGCCGCCCGGGCCTGGTGGCTGTTGCGGCACGCCGGGCTGGACTCCGTGTACCTGCTCGACGGGGGAGTCGTGGCCTGGCACCGTGCCGGTTTGGCCCTGGAAGGCGGGACAGTGGTGCCGAAGCCCGGTGATGCGGAGCTGACCTGGGGGAAGATGCCGGTCCTGGAAATGTGGGACGTCCCCGCGCTGATAAGCGGCGGAAAGCTGCTCGACGCGCGGGCCCGGGAACGCTACCGCGGCGACCGCGAGCCCGTGGACCCGCTTGCCGGGCACATTCCCGGGGCGGTCAGCGCGCCGTCGGCGGGGAACCTGACTGCCGAGGGAACGTTCCGCTCACCCGAAGAGCTGCGGGCATCCTTTGAGGCTCTGGGGGTGCGCCCGGATGCCCCGGTGGGCGTGTACTGCGGCTCCGGCGTTACGGCCGCCCATGAGGTGGCGGCGCTGGAACTTGCCGGCTACCGGGCAGCGCTCTACCCCGGATCCTGGTCGCAGTGGTCCTCCACGAAGGGATCTCCGGTGGCCGTGGGGCAGAAACCGGGCGAATGGCCCGGAACCGGGCAAAGGCGATAGCGTCTAATCATGATGAGAGGCCGTCCCGTACCCCCGCCGCTGCACCTGGTGGTGCCTGATGCTGTGCCGTCCGGCAGCGCACCAGCCTCCGCCACCCCTTCCGAAGGAGCAACCATGCCCACCCTCTTCACCAAGATCATCAACGGCGAAATTCCCGGCCGGTTCGTCTGGAAGGACGATGACGTGGTGGCGTTCCTGAGCATCGGTCCGCTCAGCGACGGACACACCCTGGTGGTTCCGCGGCAGGAGATCGACAAATGGACCGACGCCCCGCCGGAGCTGCTGCAAAAACTGACGTCAGTGGCGCAGGCCATCGGCCGGGCCCAGATCGCGGCTTTCGGCTCCGAGCGGGCCGGCCTCAGCATCGCCGGGTTTGAGGTCGACCACCTGCACCTGCACGTCTGGCCCACCAACTCCCTGCAGGACTTCGACTTCAGCAAGGCGGAGTCCAACCCGGACCCCGAGCGGATGGCTGCCAGCGCGGACAAGCTCCGGGAAGCGCTGCGGGCGGCCGGACACGGCGACGTCGTACCGGCGCAGTAAGCGGGACCCGCCCCGGCCGGACTAGGCCGGGGCGAGTGCAGCGTTCAGCGCGGTCCGGATGCGCTTTTCCGACACGGACCGCACCGTGCCCAGCTCCTGCGCAAAGAAACTGATCCGCAGCTCCTCGATCATCCAGCGGACCTCGGTGAGCGCGGGCGGGGTGCCGGCTCCGGGCAGCAGCGCCGCCACGGCGTCGTCGTAGTCGTCTTCCAGTGCCTGCACCACCGCCATCTGCTGCGCGTCGCGCTGGACATTGGTGGGCAGCTTCTCCAGACGGCGCTCGATGCCGGCCAGATACCGCGGCAGGTGCGTCAGCTGGGCGTACCCGGTGCGGGCGACAAACCCGGGGTAGACCAGTGAATCCAGCTGGGCGCGGATGTCATTGAGGGCGCTGATCAGGGCCAGGGACTGCGTGCCCTTCAGCGCCTTGGTGATCCGGCGGGTGCTGGAGAGAATCTTCTCCACCGTGGCGGTTACCGTGAAGACCGTGTCGATCAGCTCGGCACGGACCTTCTCATACAGTTCATCGAATTCGGTGCGGGTCCAGGGGAGCGCCTCGGGAGTGAGCTTGTCCACCGCCGCCAGCGTGCAGTCCTCAATCAGGGCCGCCACTGAACCGTGCGGATTCTGGCTGAAAGTCAGCTTCTCGGTGTTGCTCAGGTGCTCCAGCACGTATTTGGCCGGGCTGGGAACGCGCAGCACCAGCAGCCGGATGACGCCGCCGCGCATGGCGACTGCCTGTTCCCCGGCATTTTGGAACATCCGCAGGCCGACGGTTTTCCCCTCATCGACCAGTGCCGGATAGCCGGTGACCATGTGCCCCGCCACGAGGCGCTGCACCTGCCTGTCCACGGTGCCGACGCTCCACTCGGTCAGCCCCGATTTCTCGGCCAGCGACGGCCCGGCTCCGGCGGTTTCCGGCTGCCGCTGCCCGGCGCTGCCGGCGGCTCCGGCCCCCTTGCCCTTTCCGGCCCGCTGGCCGGGTCCCTTGGACGTCACCGTTTTCGGGGTGGCGCCCAGCGACTCGGCAATGGCACGGCGGGTGGCAGGGGCCAGGGATTCCTGCAGGGCAGCGAGGTCCTTGCCTTCGTCGAGGACCTTTCCGGAACCGTCCACCACCGAGAAGCTCATCCGCAGGTGTTCGGGGACGGCTTCCCAGTTCCAGGAACCGGGCGGAATGATGTGCCCCTTGAGCCGGCGCAGGGCCAGTTCCAGGGACGGTTCCAGGGCGTCGGAGGCGGGGTCGAAGTTCTCGGCCAGCGCCGCGGCGGCTGCCCGGGCCACGTCCGGCGCCGGGATGAAGTTCTTGCGGACAGCCTTGGGCAGGGACTTGATCAGCGCGGTGATCAGTTCGGCGCGCAGACCGGGAATCTGCCACTTGAACGGCTCGGGATCCAGCTGGTTCAGGAACAGCACGGGCACCTCGACGCTCACGCCGTCGCCGGCTCCCGCGACGCCCGGGGAGAACTCGTAGGTCATCGGCAGCTGGAAATCGCCGTAGGTGAAGATCTTCGGGAAGTCGTTCTCATCCAGGCCGGCGGCGTCGTCGGTGCGCAGCGCCTCGGGATCGAAGTCCAGCAGCGCCGGGTTCTCGTGCCGCGCGCCCTTCCACCACTTGTCGAAGTGCCGTTCGGAGACCACTTCCTTGCCGACGCGCTCGTCGTAGAACTCGAACAGGGTCTCATCGTCCACCCGCAGGCCGCGGCGGCGGACCCGGTTCTCCAGTTCCTCCACCTCGGCCAGCAGCGCCTGGTTGCGGTGGAAGAACTTGTGGTGCGTGCGCCAGTCGCCCTCCACCAGGGCATGGCGGATGAACATCTCGCGGGACAGCTCCGGATCGACCCGGCCGTAGTTGATGCTGCGCTGCGGAATGACCGGCACGCCGTACAGCGTGACCTTCTCGTAGGCCATCACCGAACCGCGGCTCTTGGACCAGTGCGGTTCGCTGTAGCTGCGCTTGATCAGGTGCGGGGCCACTTCCTCGACCCAGAGCGGATCGAACTTCGCGGCGACGCGGGCCCAGAGCCGGGAGGTCTCCACCAGTTCGGCGGCCATCACCCAGTCCGGGGTCTTTTTGAACAGCGCGGAGCCGGGGAAGACGGCGAACCGGGTGCCGCGGGCGCCGGCGTACTCCCGCTTGCGCTGGTCGTACAGGCCGATATGGCTGAGCAGGCCGGCGAGCAGGCTCATGTGAATTTCCTTGTCGTGCGCCACCGGGTCCACCGGATCCGGGCTGAGCGTGATGCCCAGCGGCTTGGCGATCTGGCGCAGCTGCGCAAACAGGTCCTGCCATTCCCGGATGCGGACGTAGTTCAGGAACTCGTTCTTGCACATCCGCCGGAACGCGGAGGAGGAGAGTTCCTTCTGCTTGTCCTGCAGGTAGCGCCAGAGGTTCAGGTAGCCGGTGAAGTCGGAGTTCTCATCCACGAACCGCTTGTGCAGTTCGGCGGCCTTCTGGGCCCGGGCGGCGTCGTCCTTGTTCGGCCGTTCGCGCGGATCCTGGATGGTCAGGGCGGCGGTGAGCACCATGACTTCCTTGGCGCAGCCGCGGGCGCCGGCCTCCACGATCATCCGGCCCATCCGGGGGTCCACCGGCAGCTGCGAGAGCTTGCGGCCCACCGGAGTGATGGCGCCGGAGGCTTCGAGTGCGCCGAGCTCCTTGAGCAGGGTGGCGCCGTCGTTGATGGCCTTGGAATCCGGCGGCTGCACAAACGGAAAATCAGCGACGTCCTTGGGGCCCTTGGCAACGCCCATGGCTGACATCTGCAGGATGACGGCCGCCAGGTTGGTGCGCAGGATTTCCGGATCGGTGAATTCCGGCCGGGCCTCGAAGTCCTCCTGCGAGTACAGCCGGATGGCGATGCCGTCGGAGACGCGCCCGCAGCGTCCCGAGCGCTGGTTGGCCGAGGCCTGGGAAATGCGCTCGATCGGCAGCCGCTGCACCTTGGTGCGGTGCGAGTAGCGGGAGATGCGGGCCGTGCCGGTGTCGATGACGTACTTGATCCCGGGCACGGTCAGCGACGTCTCGGCGACGTTGGTGGCCAGGATGATGCGCCGGTGCTTGCCGGGGTGGAAGACCTTGTGCTGGTCAGCCATCGACAGCCGGGCGAACAGGGGCAGGATTTCGGTGCCCTGCAGCCGGGGAATCCGCTGCACCGAGGAGCGCAGCGCGTCGGCGGCGTCGCGGATCTCGCGTTCGCCGGAGAAGAAGATCAGGATGTCGCCCGGAGCCTCGCGGGAGAGTTCCTCCACGGCGTCGCACACGGCGTCCACCGGGTCGCGGTCTTCCTCGAGCTCGTCGTCGGAGTCCTCGTCGTCGGAGCCGCCGTCCGCGGGCTGGTTCAGCGGCCGGTACCGGATCTCCACGGGAAAGGTCCGGCCGGACACCTCGATGATGGGCGCGGGCTTGCCGTCAGCGGCGAAGTGCTCGGCGAAGCGCCCGGGATCGATGGTGGCCGAGGTGATGATGATTTTCAGGTCCGGGCGTTCCGGCAGCAGCCGGCGCAGGTAGCCCAGGATGAAGTCGATGTTCAGGCTGCGCTCGTGGGCCTCATCGATGATGATGGTGCTGTACTTCTTCAGCTTGCGGTCGTGCTGGATCTCGGCGAGCAGGATGCCGTCGGTCATCAGCTTGACCTTGGTCTGCCGGCTGGTTTCGCCGGTGAACCGCACCTGGTAGCCCACCTCGGCGCCGAGCTCGACGTCGAGCTCCTCGGCGATGCGCTCGGCCACGGTCCGGGCAGCGAGCCGGCGCGGCTGGGTGTGTCCGATGAGACCCGTCTCTGCCAGCCCGAGTTCCAGGCACATTTTGGGGATCTGCGTGGTCTTGCCGGAACCGGTTTCGCCCGCGATGATCGTCACCTGGTTGGCGGCGATCGCAGCCATGATGTCTTCGCGGCGCTCCGAAACGGGCAGCTGGGCGGGATAGGAAATAGTCAGTGCCATGATTGATCCCAGTCTAGTGGCTGGAACCGGCAGCTTTCCCGGATTCCGCCGACGGCTGGACGGCGGCGGCCCGGAGGAGCAGGGAAGCGGCGGCACTGGCCTGTTCCCGCATTTCGGCAGGCGCCAGGATCTCGAAGTCGACGCCCAATCCGGCCAGATACATCAGGGGCAGGTCCAGCGAGTCCCAGCCGCCCCGCAGGATCGTCGATTCCGGACCGTCGGCTTCCAGCGTGGCGGCTTCGGGCGGGATCCGGTCCCGCAGATCGGCGAGCGGCGCCGCCAGCCGCAGGACGACGTCGTACCGGGACGGAAAGCGGGTAATCGAATCCTGCACGTAGGCGGCCATGTCCCTAGCCGGCAGGGGCCGGGGGAAGAAGCGCTCGCGGACGGCCGGGATGCTCTGGCAGCGGTCCATGCGGAAGGTCCGCCAGTCCTGCCGTTCCAGGTCCCAGGCGGCCAGGTACCACCGCCGGCCGGTGCTGACCAGCTTGTACGGTTCCACCAGGCGCCGTCCCGGGGCGGCGCCGACGGCGGTGTAGCGGAAGGCGACCACCCGCTGTTCGGCGATGGCTCCGGAGAGGGCCGTGAGGGTTTGCGGATCAACACTCGCGGCGTTCCCGGCGAGGACGCTGACTGACTGGCGGAGCGCGGAAAACTTGGGCCGCAGGCGGCCCGGCAGCACCTGTTCCAGCTTGGCCAGGGCACGGACCGAAGCTTCGCCGATGCCGGCGACCGGGCCGGTGGCGACGGCGGCCAGTCCGAGGGCGACGGCGAGCGCTTCGTCGTCGTCGAGCAGCAGCGGCGGCAGCTGGGCTCCGGACCCGAGCTGATAGCCGCCGGCAATGCCCGGGGACGCCGAGATCGGATAGCCCAGGCTGCGCAGCTTGCTGATGTCGCGGCGGACCGTCCGTTCGGTGACCGTCATCCGTTCCGCCAGCGCGGCGCCGGTCCACTCCCGCCTCATTTGCAGCAGCGACAGCAGGTGCAGCAGGCGTGCTGAGGTTTCCAACATGGTCACCAAGTTACTCCCGCCCGAGGACAGAAGCTGTCCTGATCTGCAATTGTTCAGGGCTCGGCGGCCATATGCGTGCAGCGCTGTTCAGCGGATCGGCGGAAGGTACGAATTTCCACCGCGACGTCGGCGCCAGCCCCGCTGCGTACCGCCGGGCGTTCCGGGGTTCCGTGGCCGCAGGCTAGCCGGTCCGGTTGCGGATTTCATTGCGCCCGTACCGCCCGGTCGGTACGCTCGGCGGACGACAGAATCCGCTTCAGCTCGAAGGAGAGCCATGACCGAGTTTCCGGCACCACCTGAACAGCGCACCGCCGTCGTCACGGGAGCGGGCCGAGGCATCGGCGCCGCCATCGCGTCCCGGCTCGCCGCCGACGGCCACCGCGTTGCCGTCCTTGACCTCCGCGAAGAGGACACCGCGGGCACGGTTGAGGCCATTAACAACTCCGGCGGCAAGACGGTGGGGGTGGGAGCCGACGTTTCCGATGCCGCCGCCGTGGACTCCGCGGTGGCGCGCATCGCCGAGGAGCTGGGCGCACCCACCATCCTGGTCAACAACGCGGGGATCCTGCGGGACAACCTGCTGTTCAAAATGACCGACACGGACTGGGATGCGGTCATGAGCGTGCACCTGCGCGGGGCATTCCTGATGAGCCGTGCGGTGCAGGTCCACCAGGTGCGGGAAAAATGGGGCCGCATCGTCAACCTGTCCAGCACCTCGGCGCTGGGCAACCGCGGCCAGGCCAACTACGCCGCCGCCAAGGCGGGGCTGCAGGGGTTCACCAAGACCCTCGCCGTCGAACTGGGCCGCTACAACGTGACGGTCAACGCCATCGCCCCCGGGCTGATCGAAACCGCCATGACCCGGGCTACGGCGGAGCGCGTCGGTGTTCCCTATGAGGAGTTCATCCGGCAGGCAGCCGCCGACATTCCCGTGGGGCGGGCGGGCCGGCCCGCCGACATCGCCGCGGCGGCGTCGTTCTTCATCCGGGAGGAAGCATCTTTTGTCTCCGGACAGGTGTTGTACGTCGCCGGCGGACCGAGGGACTGACCATGGCACACTTTGCTTCTGTAGATGAGCTGGAAGCCGCGGTTGGAACGCGGGAGACCAGCGACTGGATCACCATCGACCAGGACCGCATCGACCGGTTCGCCGACGCAACCGATGACCATCAGTGGATCCACACCGATCCCGAGCGCGCCGCGGCGGGGCCCTTCGGGGCCACCATCGCTCACGGCTTCCTGATCCTCTCGCTGCTGCCGGCGCTCGCCTCCGGCCGGATGAGCGTGGACGGGACGGTCATGGGCATCAACTACGGGCTGGACCGCGTGCGCTTTCCCCATCCGGTGCGCGTGAACAGCCGGGTGCGGACGGTGTCCGAGCTGGCCAAGGTGGACATCACCCCTGCGGGTGTCCGGGTCATCTCCAACGTCACCGTGGAGCTGGAGGGGGCGGACAAACCGGCAGCGGTTGCCGAGTCCATTTCCCTGTACGTCATGGCCTGACGCCGCGGCGAAGCGGCTCGATCAGCCCGAAAGGGCCCTGCACATCAGTTGATGTGCAGGGCCCTTGGCGGTTGCCTAGCCTTGCGGCGGGATCTAACTACTTCGGGATTCGGTTACTGAGGGATCCGGTCACTGCGGGATGCCGTTCGCCGGCATGGCGGGGCGCTCCTCGGTGTAGGGGCTGACCGAATCGCCGTCAACCGCGTACGGGGTGCCGGTGTAGGACTGCACGCCGCCGGAGACGAGCGTGATCATTCCGCCGGTGTAACCGGCGTGGCTGTCCGCGCTGAAGCCCAGCGGCACGTGCCCGTTGCCCTTGACGTTGCCCGATTCGAGCGCCTCCAGCAGCGACTCCCGGGTGGGGTTCTCGCCGGCTTCCTTCAAGGCCTCAACAAAGAGGTAGCCCACTGACATGCCGAAGATGGTGTTGCCGTCGAACTCCGCCCCGGGGTTGTACTCCTCGTTGATTTCGGAGAACTTCGCCGTCCACTCGTCCGTCTCGTCGGAGTAGGCCGGAAGATAGTTGGCGCTGATGAAGCCCTCCGGGAGCTTGTCGGTGTTTTCTCCGAGGTAGCTGGCCAGGGTGTTGTAGTCGCCGCCGGCGGAAGACGCTGCCCACTTCGGAAAGTAGCCCAGCTTGGCGGCGGTCCCGATGGCCTGGGCGCTGAATCCGTTGATCGAGGCCAGGAAGTTCACGTCGCAGCCGGCCGCCTGCAGGGCGCTGATCTGCGCGGCGACGTCGGTGTTTGCCGTGGAGTAGACCTGCGAGCTGGCCAGCCCGTCACTGCCCAGCGCCGACTCGAGCCCGGTCTTGAAGTCGGCGCCGAAATCGTCGTCCTGCCCGAAGAGGCAGTACGTGCCGTCCGGAAACTCCTCCTGCACATAGGTGGCCAGGACCTTGGCTTCGGTGTCGTAGTCCTGCATGAAGCCGTAGGTGTACGGATACTCCTCGGGCTGGTTCCACGTCGGGCTGCCCGAGGCGACAAAGAGGTCCGGAACCTCGTTGTCGTTCAGGAAATCCAGCACCGAGCTGTGCGGCGGTGTGCCCAGGCCGCCGACCAGGGCGAACACTTCGTCCTGGAGCACCAGCTCCCGCACCACGCTCTGCGTGTTCGCGGGGTTGTAGCCGTCGTCCTTGACGCTGTATTCGATGGTGCGGCCGTGCACGCCGCCGTTGGCGTTGACGTAGTCGAAGTAGGCCTTCGTTGCCGGCGAGATGGAGGCATAGCCGGCGGCGGCGGGGCCGGTGAGGGGCTGGTGGGTTCCCACCTTGACGGTGGTGTCGGTGATGCCGGGCACGTCTTCGGCCTCGGCGGATTCACCGCCCCCTGAGGACCCGCAGGAGCCCAGGGCGAGGGCCGCCGTGACGGCGGCGGCAAGGACTGTGTACTTGGTTCTGGTCATTGCTGGCCTTTCGTGGTGGATAGATTCACTGGCAGGGGAGGGGAACCCGATGCCGAACCGGCAGTGCCGGAGACATCGGAAGAGGCTTCACCGGAAGTTTCGGGAGCAGCTTCGCCGTCGGCGGGGTGCGGGAAGCCCGCCGACGCCGACGCCGCGGATGACGACGACGGCCGCCCGGCGGCGGGGGAGCGCCGGCCGCGAATCCTGCGTGCGGCTGCGGAGAGCAGCCCCTGAATGCCGCGCGGGGCGAGCAGGATCACCAGCACCAGGACAGTCCCGAACACCGCGATGGCCAGGTTTCCGTCCAGCCGCTGGGCGACGTCGGCGGAGACCGGAAGGTCTGCGGTGAGGGAATTGATGGAGTAGGGCAGGAACACCAGGATCAGGGCGCCCCAGACGGCGCCGGTGAGCGAGCCGATCCCGCCAATGACGGCCGCCATCAGCAGGTACAGGGACAGGACCAGCGAATACGCTCCCGGGCTGGCACTTTGCGTGATGTAGGCGAGCAGGCCGCCGCCCAGTCCGGCGGCGGCGGCGCTGACGGTGAAGGACGCGATCTTGGTTCGGGCAACGTTGACGCCGGAGAGGGAGGCGGCTGCGTCGCTGTCGCGCACCGCCCGCAGCTGGCGCCCGAAGCGTCCGCGCAGCAGGTTGTTCAGGACAACCATGACGGCGACGGCGCAGATAATCGCCAGCCAGGACTGCCACTGCTCGTTGCTGACGATGCCGCGCAGCGAAGCCGGGCGCTTTTCCACCGTGATCCACAGTCCCTGATCTCCGCCGAGCACGCCGGAAAAGGTGCTGGTGACCGCCGGAATGGCCACGACCAGCGCCATGGTGAAGCCGGCCAGATAGGGACCGTGCAGCCGCCCGGCGGCGCAGCCGATGATCAGGCCCAGCACCGCGGCGCCCAGCACGGCGGCAACGAGCGGGGCCAGCAGCAGGAGCGGGCCTTCGATCCCGGCCTCGGCCAGGGCGTTGGCGGAGAGGGCATAGGCGTACGCGCCGGCGGCCATCAGCGCCGCCTGCCCCAGGGAGAGCTGGCCGCCGGTGCCGGTGAGCACGGTCAGGCCGGCCACCGCGCACAGATAGGCGCACACCGTGGCCAGCTGGTAGGACGTGTACGGTTCCACCACAAAGGTCAGCCCGATCAGCAGGCCGGCGGCTGCCGCGGCAATCAGCAGGGTGCGGAAAGGGTTCATACCGTGCGCTCCTTAGTCATCGAGAACAGTCCGGCAGGGCGCAGGAGCAGCACGGCCAGAAGAAGCACCAGCACGGCGATCGGGGCCAGGGTGGCGCCGAGATAGCCGCTGACCCAGCTGAGCACCACGCCGACGGCGAGGCCTCCGGCGACAGCACCTCCGGCGGAATCCAGCCCGCCCACCACGGCGACGGTGAAGGCATAGACAAAGACGGTGTCGACCGCGTGCGGGTTCAGCCCCAGTTCGGTGGGGATGATCAGCAGGGCCGCCAGTGCTCCGACCGCGGAGGACAACGCCCAGCCCAGGGTCAGCATGCGGGAGGACCGCACCCCGAGCAGCCGGGCCAGTTCCGGGGCGAAGGCGGCCGCGCGCAGCCGCAGTCCCAGGGAAGTCCTCGTGAAGAGCAGGGCCAGGCCCGCCACGATCGCCGCTATGCAGGCGAAGATGAACAGATCGTAGGGGGAGACGGCGCTGACGCCGCCCAGGGAGATCGGTGAGGTGCTGAACGGCGTGGCCATCGATTTGTAGCCGTTTCCGAAGATCATGCCCAGGACGGCCTGGATCACCAGCAGCAGCCCCAGTCCGGCGATCACCGAGTTCAACGGGGAGGTGTTCCCCACGAAGCGCATAACGGTCCGCTCGACCAGGGCGCCCAGGACCAGTCCCGCCACGACGGCGGATGCCAGGCCCAGCCAATAGCTGCCGGTGGCGCTGGTGACGGTGAAGGCGACGTAGGTGGTGGCCACCGCCATGGCACCCTGCGCGAAGTTCACGATGCGGGCGGCGCGCCAGATGATGACGAGGGAGAGCGCGAAGGCAGCCAGCACGGCGCCGCGCGCCAGGCCGTCGACGGTGAGGAAGAGAAATCTGTCCATCAGAACCCCAGATAGGTGTGGCGAAGGTCGGTATCCGCGGCCAGGTCGGCAGCGGGGCGGGAGGCGACAACACTGCCCAGGTTGAGGACGACGCCGTCGTCGGCCACAGCGAGCGCGCTGCGGACGTTCTGCTCGATCAGGAGGACGGTCAGGCCGGTGTCCTCGCGCAAGCTGCGCAGCAGGCCCAGGATCTGGGCCGTGATCCGCGGCGCCAGGCCAAGGGACGGTTCATCGAGCAGCAGCAGGCGGGGTCCGGCCATGAGTGCCCGGCCGAGGGCGAGCATCTGGCGTTCGCCGCCGGACAGCTGGTGCCCGGCAGCCTTGCGTCGGCGGTCCAGCGGCTCGAAGAGTTCATACATCCGGGCAAGCAGGGCGGAGGCGGCGGCCCGGTCGCGGCGCCACAGCCCGCCCAGGCGCAGGTTCTCGTCCACGCTGAGCTCGGTAATGACTCCGCGTCCCTCCGGCACCAGCGCGATGCCGCGCCGAACCATGTCCTCCACTTTGACGGCGGCGAGATCCGCGCCGTCGAAGTGAATGCTGCCACCCGTGGGCCGCAGCTGGCCGACAACGGTGCGCAGCAGGGTGGTCTTGCCCGCACCGTTGGCGCCGACGACGGCGGTGATGCTCCCCGCCGCCACCGTGAGGCTGACGCCGTGCAGCACGGGAATGGGGCCGTAGCCGGCGCTCACCGAGTCCAGGACCAGCAAATCGCTCATGCCGGCTCCACCCCCAGATAAGCGTCGGTGACCGCCGGATTGGCGCCGATCTCCGCCGGTGTTCCCTCGGCGATCAGCTTGCCGAAATCCAGGACCGCAATGCGCTCGCAGACACTCATCACCAGGTCCACATGGTGCTCCACAAGCACCACTGAGCAGCCGGTTTGCGGAATCCTGCGGATGATCTCCGCCAGCTCCTCGATGTCCTCGTGGGCGAGCCCGCCGGCGGGTTCGTCCAGGAGCAGGAGCCGGGGCGCGCCCGCCAGCGCCCGTGCCAGCGCCACCTTCTTGCGGACTCCGTACGGCAGCGTGTCCGGGAGGGCGGTCGCCCGGTTGGCGATGCCCAGGTCATCCAGCGCCCGGAGTCCGCGGTCCCGCAGCTGCGCCTCGCCGTGCCGGGACCGCGGCAGGAGCAGGGCATCCTGCAGGGCGTTGTGCCGCGCGGTGCCTTCCAGGCCGAGCATCACGTTCTCCAGCACGGTGAGGCCGGGAAACAGCCCCAGCCCCTGCAGGGTTCGGGAGACCCCGTGGCGGACAAGACGGTGGCGCTTGGGGCGGAAGGCCTCGCCGTCGAGCTCCAGGGAACCTGCAGCGGGCGTGCTGAAACCGCAGACCACATTGAACAGCGTCGTTTTCCCGGCTCCGTTGGGGCCGATGATGCCGACCACGGTGCCGGCCGGAACCTCGAGGGACACCGCGTCCAGCGCCGTGAGGCCGCCGAAGCGCACGCTGACCTCGTTGAAGCGCAGGCGGGGCGGTAAAACCGACTGGTCGGTATGTAGCTCGTTCATGCGGACTCCATTGTCTCGGTGAAGAGGTGCGGTACTCGGCGACGCTTGGCGTGCGGGGCAGGACCCGGGGTCGGTATACGGTGGGCGGCGGACAGGGGACGGCAGGGGACGGCGGACGGCGGACGGCGGACGGAGCGGCTACCGGGTCAGCACCACCCGCCCGGCGGTGAAGCCGTCGCCGAGGCGCTGCACGGCGTCGGGCGCTGACTCGAACGGAACAATTTCGGTGACCAGCGGACGGATCAGGCCCTTGTCCGCCAGCAGCGTGAGCTGCTCATGCGCTTCGGCGACCAGCTGCGGCGCCTTCTTCGCATAGAGCGCCCAGTGCAGGCCCAACAGGGAGTAGTTTTTGACCAGGGCGTGGTTCATGCGGGCCGACTGCAGGGTGCCTCCGGCAAAACCAACCACGACAATCCGGCCTTCAAAGGCGATGCAGCGGGTGGACCGCTCGAAGGTCTCGCCGCCCACGGGGTCGTAGATTACGTCAGCGCCCCGCCCGCCGGTGGCGCTCTTGACCACCTCCACGAAATCTTCGGTGGTGCGGTTGACCACCAGATCCGCTCCGGCTTCTTGTGCCACCAGGCGCTTGGCCTCGTTGCCGACGACGCCGATCACGGTGGCTCCCGCCGCCTTGCCCAGCTGGACCGCTGCCGTGCCGACTCCGCCTGCTGCAGCATGCACCAGCAGGGCCTCGGCGGGAGCGATCCGTGCCCGGCGGTGGAGGCCGAAGTATCCGGTTTGATAACCAATGCACAGGGCTGCGGCCTCGGCGTCGGAGAGGGAGGCCGGTGCGGGAAACGCCGAGGCTGCCGGGACCTGCACCTCCTCGGCCATGACGCCCAGATGCGAGGCAATGACGCGGTCGCCCAGATGGAAGCCCGTGACGCCGTCGCCGATCCCCGTGACGGTGCCGCACAGCTCAATGCCCGGAACGAAAGGCAGCGGCGGCTTTTCCTGGTATTCCCCGCGGCACAGCAGCACGTCGGGAAAATTCAGTGCCACTGCCAGGGTGGACAGCACCAGGCGGCCCGGTGCCGCGACCGGCGAGGGCTGTTCGGTCAGGCGCAGGGCCTCGCGCGGCTCGGCATTGGTAACTACGTTCCAGGCCTTCATTCGGCGGATCCTTCCGGTGGGGCAGGCCGCAGCCCGGCGAGGTACAGGTCGGTCAGCTGTTTTGCGACCTGGTGTTTGGACAGCGCCCCGGAGGGCTGGTACCAGAACGAGAGGTAGTGCGGGTTGGCGAAGAAGTTGGCAACGAGGACTGCGGTGGGAATGTCGTTCCGGAAGGTGCCCTCCTCCCGGCCGCGGGTGATCAGTGAACCGAAAACCTCGCCGTACTGGCGCCGTCGGATTTTCACCGCCTCCATCCGGTCGGGGCTGAGCATGTGCTGGGAGCGGAAGAAGACGGACCCCTCGCGGATCCATTCAATCGAGGTGACGATGACGTCTTCGCAGACCAGGCGGACCGTCTGCTCCACCGGAAGGCCACGGGCGATAATCTCGTCGAGGTTGCGGTGCTGCAGGGTAAGGATCCGGTCGTAAATGTCGAACAGCAGGTCGTCTTTGGAATTGAAGTAGTGGTAGAGCGCGCCCTTGGTGACGCCGGCGGCGTCGACGATCTGCTGCACGCTGGTCTTGGCGTAGCCTTGGCTGGAAAAGAGCTCGACGGAGACGCGGGCCAGTTCTTCCTTGATGTTCATGGTCTTCATGCGCGGTGTTCCGTGTTTCTCGTGGAGTCTCGTACCGGGCGGTGCGCCGCCTGGGACGACGGCGGGAACCGACCGGTTGGTATGTGGGATCACCATACCGTCAGCGCACCCGTTGTCCGCAAGGGTTTTGCCGAAAGAATTCCCGGGCTTCCGAGGAGATCCCCGCAGAAGTGAGGAGAGCTCCGAAGAAAGAGCCGCCTTCGACCATCGGAATCTTCTGCGCTTTTCCGCCGGCGGGTCCGCTGCCGTGTCCTGTCGCCGCGCTGCCGTGTCATGTAACCGCCGCGGGGAAGCGGGCTGGTAGCGTCCCGTTGCAATCGGTGCTGCTTACTGCCGGGGGAGATTGCTTCGACGGGGGAACCGATGCTTGTGCGCCGCTATGTCTTTCCAGTCCTGTGGCTGGTGGTTTTTGCCGTGATAGCAGCGGCCCTCTTCAAGCTCGCGTTCATCGACGGCCTGAAGGCCGATGCCGCCGGCGGGGGTGAACAGGCGAGCGCCCAACTCAGCACTCCGCTTGTTCCGGCAGCCCTGGGGACGGTGACCAACCTTGTCCAGGTGCAGGGATCAGTGGTGAGCGATCCGGCGGTCACGGTGAAAAGCACCAGCGACGGAACAGTGGACTTCATCTATGTGCAGGCCGGCGATGAAGTCATCGCGGGTGCGCCCCTGTTCCAGGTGAAAACCCTCGTGGAGCCGGAGGTGCCGGCAGCCGGCGAGGATCCCTCCGACGCCGGTTCGTCCGCCGATGAGTCCCCGGGCCGGTCCGCCGACTCTCCGCCGGCGCCCGTGTACTCCTATGCCGATGTGCTCGCCACCGCTGACGGAACCGTTGCGCAGCTGTCGGTGCTGCCCAAGCAGCAGCTCTCGGTTGGTGCTGACGTTGCCACTGTGGATCCGGGCACGTTTTCCGTCTCGGGAACCCTCACCTCCGATCAGCAGTTCCGCATCCTGGGCCGGGCCAACACCGCCATGGTCACCGTCAACGGAGGGCCGGCTCCCTTCCCGTGCAGCGATGTCACCATGGGCAGGACCCCGGCAGCGGAGCCCGGCATCAGCACTCAGGCACAGCAGGCCGGGCCGGGACAGCCGGCGGAGCCGGAAGCTCCGGCAGCCGGCAGCGTGAGCTGCAGCATTCCGGCGGACGTTCCGGTCTTTTCCGGACTCGGCGCGGCCATTGACATCACCGCCGGGCAGGCTGAAGGGGTGATTACGGTGCCGACGACGGCGGTGCAGGGAGCGGTGCAGACCGGCCTTGTCTGGGTCATGCCCGGCGGCGCTCCGGCGCCGGAAGCGGAAGGCGCAGTCGACGGCGGCGCCGTTGCGGACCCGGGGGCCGAAGGTGCGGCGATGGGCGGCGCGGAGGCCGTGGAACGGGAAGTGACGCTGGGGCTGAACGACGGACAGCTGGTGGAAATCACCTCCGGGCTGGTGGAAGGCGAAATGGTCCTCCAATTTGTTCCCGGCGCCCCCGCGGAGGGCGATCCGATGAACGGCATGCCCGGGGTGATGGGCGGATGAGTCTGCAGGCCGGGCAACCCCGGCAGACAGAGCAGACAGAGCAGACAGAGCAGGCACAGCAGGCAGAGCAGGCAGGGCACGCCGGGCAGACAGAGCAGATACAGCAGGAACCTCAGGCACAGCAGGAACCGCTGGTGGTGCTGTCGCAGGTCACCCGTGCAGTCGGCCTGCCCGACCATGAAATCCTGCAGATCCTCTCCGGTGTGGACCTCACCGTGTACCCCGGGGACCACCTCTCCATCGTGGGCCGCTCCGGTTCGGGCAAATCAACTCTTCTGAACATTCTGGGCCTGCTGGACGTGCCCACCTCGGGAACCATGACCTTTGACGGTGTTCCCGTGGAACGGATGAACGAGAAGCGCCGCGCGCTCGCCCGGGGAGCCGCCGTCGGCTTCATCTTTCAGCAGTTCAACCTGCTGGCGGAGCGCACGGCCCTGGAAAACGTCATGACCCCTCTGCTGTATGCGCGCGGTCGGCAGTTCTGGCAGCGCGAGCGCCTCGCTGCCCGGATGCTGGAGAGGGTGGGGCTGGGCAACCGCCTGCAGGACCGGCCCCGGAAGCTCTCCGGCGGGGAGCAGCAGCGCGTGGCAATTGCCCGCGCCCTGGTCCGCTCGCCCCGGCTGATCCTGGCGGATGAGCCGACCGGCGCCCTGGACATCGCCACCGGGCAGTCAGTGATGGCCCTGCTGGCCGAGGTGGCCGCGGAATCCGGCGCTGCACTGGTGACCATCACGCATGATCCACACGTTGCGGCCCTGGCGCAGGAGCACTTCCTGCTGCAGGAGGGCCGGCTGGCGCCGGGGCTGGCGGTGGCGGCGTGAGTCTCTCCGGAATCGTGGGCCCCCTGGTGGAGGCGTGGGCCGAGCTGCGCATCCACAAGACAAGGGTGCTGCTGGCGCTGATCGGCGTGGCTCTGTCTGTGGCCGCGCTGACAACAGTGGTGGGCCTGGGCAACATGGTCCGGGAATCGATTGCCCAGGGCAACGAGGCGCAGTCCGGCAGGCCCGCGACCCTGTCCCTGACGATGTACAGCAACGACGGAACCAGCCCCGATCCCGCAGCGGCTGCGGTTGCTTTCCGGGAGCTGGCGGAACGCTACTCCATTGAGTATTCATCCACGATTTTCACGGGAGCTGTGCCCTTTCAGCTGCCGAACGGCGTGACGCAGGCGACCACGGTGGTGGTCGAACCGGACTACAGGGTGATGCGGCGGGTGCCGATGGTGGAGGGCGCCTGGTTCACCGCGGCCGACGCCGAACGGCTGGCCCCCGCCGTCGTCGTCAACGAGGCCCTCTACGCAGCAATCGGGCGTCCCGACCTCGCCGTGGACCCGGTGATTCCCATTTCTGCGGGGCAACCGGTCGATGCCGTGATCGTGGGCGTGACGCGGGAACAGTACGCAGGGGAGTATCCCCAGGCGATGATGCTCTCCGGAGCGTACGCCAGGCTCGGGCTGCCGATGGGAATCCCCGACTTGGAACTGTGGATTCCCGAGGAACTCAGCGACCCGCTGCGGGCCGCCGTCACCGCCGATCTGCAGGCGCAGTTTCCCGGAATGCAGGTTGACGCGCACCGGTCCGACTATGCCGCCTGGGGAGATCCGTTCGGCGGGCTGCAGTGGGCAGTGGCCGGGATCGCCGCGCTGGTGATGCTGCTCGGCGCCGTGGGGCTGTTGAACATTTCCATGGTCACGGTGAAGTACCGCGTTCGGGAGATCGGTATCCGCCGCAGCTTCGGGGCGACGTCGGGGCGCATCTTCTTCGGCGTGATGCTGGAATCCGTGGTGGCGACCTTCGTGGCCGGAGTACTGGGGGTCATGGCCGCCGTCGCCGTGGTCAAGCTGCCGGTGATCCAGCGCGCCGTGGCCTCCGGGATCAGCGAGCTGCCGCCGTTTCCGCTGGAGGCGGCACTGATTGGTCTGGGGGCCGCCACCGCTGTGGGGGCGCTGGCCGGACTGATTCCGGCGCTGGTGGCGGTGCGGGTGAAGGTCATCGACGCCATCCGCTACTGACCGGTCAGGAGCGGGGCAGGTTCCGCAGATTGCTTCGCGCCATGCTGACGGCCTCCCCGGCACCCCGGTTCAGGACGACCCTGGACAGGGCAGTGGCAAAGCCGAGGACCTGCTCGGTGGTGATTTTGGGTGGAATGGACAGGGCATTCGGATCAGTGATCAGCTCCACCAGCGACGGCCCGGGATTGGCAAATGCGTCGCGGTAGGCCTGCGTGATGTCGCCGGGGTCGGTGACCCGCACCGCGTGAAAGCCCATGGCCGCGGCAATGTCCGCGTAGTGCACGTCCCTGACGTCCACGGCGAAGTCGGGCAGCCCGTCCACAAGCATTTCCAGCTTGACCATGCCAAGGGTTGAATTATTGAACACCACCACGTTCAACGGCAGGTCGTACATGCGCGCCGTCAGCAGTTCGCCCAGCAGCATGCCCAGGCCGCCGTCGCCGCTGACCGAGATGACCTGCCGGCCGGGGTAGGCGAGCTGGGCGCCCACAGCGTGGGGAAGGGCGTTGGCCATGGACCCGTGCAGATAGGAGCCGATGAGCCGCCGGGTGCCCAGCGGGTTGATGTACCGGGCAGTCCAGACGTTGCACATCCCGGTGTCCGCCGTGAAAACCGCATCCTCTGCGGCTGTCTGGTCCAGGAGGGAAGCGGCATATTCGGGATGGATGGGCCGCATCCGCTCGACGTTGTGCGTGTAGGCCCCAACCGCCTTGTTCATCAGCCGGTCGTGCTTGGCCAGCATGTCCCTCAGGAAAGAGTCGTCCTGTTTCTGTTCCACCAGCGGCAGAAGTGCCTGCAGCGTGGCGGACACATCGCCGTGAACCGCGATGTCGACGTCGGTGCGGCGGCCCAGCCGCTCCGCGGCCCGGTCAACCTGGGCGGTCGTGGTGCCGGGCAGGAACTGGTTATAGGGGAAATCCGTGCCCAGGAGAATCAAGAGGTCCGCATCCTTGATCCCCTCCGCCGCGGCGCCGTAACCCAGGAGCCCGGTCATCCCGACGTCGTACGGATTCTCATATTGGATGAAGTCCTTTCCCCGCAGGGAATGCCCCACCGGGGCATGGACCTTCGCGGCGAATCCGGTCACGGCGTCGTGCGCTCCCTGGACTCCAATCCCCACGAACAGGGCCACCTTCCGGGCCTTGTTCACCGCATCCGCCAGTTCCCGCACGCTCTCCGGCGCCGGCACCACCGTGGCAGGGACAAAGTGCGCCGGCGCAGGGGTCGGCGCGGAGGCATCCTGCCCGGCAACATCGCCGGGGAGGGTGATCACTGAAACTCCGCTTTTTGCGAGGGCGTGCTGGATGGCGCTCTGCATCACCCGCGGTGCCTGGTCGGTGGAGCTGATCAACTCGGAATAGACCGAACACTCGTTGAAGATTCGGTCCGGATGTGTTTCCTGGAAGAATCCGCTGCCGATCTGCACCGTCGGTATGTGCGAGGCGATGGCCAGCACGGGAGCCCCGGAGCGGTTCGCGTCATACAGTCCGTTGATGAGGTGCAGGTTGCCGGGACCGCAGGACCCGGCGCAGACTGCCAGCCGGCCGGTCAGCTGGGCCTCGGCGGAGGCGGCGAAGCTCGCCGTTTCCTCGTGCCGGACGTGAATCCAGTCGATGCCGCCCTTTTTGGCTCCTCCCGTCCGGCGCACGGCATCCACGATCGGATTGAGGCTGTCCCCGACAATCCCGTAGATGCGTTCGACGCCCGCGGCGCGCAGCTGGTCGATGAGTTGGGTCGCAAGCGTTTTAGCCATGAGAACTCCCGGTGTGCCGACGGTGGCTCTCATGCTAGGCCCGCGGAGCCGGATGCGGCAGGCCCGGCAGCACCCTGCCCGATTCGGGCAAAAGAAAACACCCCGGTCCGAAGACCGGGGTGCTCCCCATTCAAAGTGCCCTCGATAGGATTCGAACCTACGGCCTGTTGCTCCGGAGGCAACCGCTCTATCCCCTGAGCTACGAGGGCAAGGACGCCGGTAAACCGGCAGGTCCTGTGGGACTCAAGAAGCTTAGCAGGTCCGGCGCGCCGTGTGAAAACGTCCCCGAATCCGGCAGCGGAACCGGCAGTGGAACCGGCCGCCCGGTGCGCGCTTTCCCCGGGCAAAAACGTCAGTAGCCCAGGAAAGCATCCGTCCGCACGGAACGGCCGCCGGCAGCCCGGACCGCGGCACGCGCCGCCGCCACGGCAGCAGGTGACCCGGACACATACGCGGCACGCTGCGCCACATCCGGAACAGCCGAAGCAAGGGCCTGTCCATCCGGCAGGCCGGGGCCAAGATGCGTCCATCCGCTGATCTGCGGATCGGTCGGCGTGCAGACCAGGACGCGGATGCCCAAGCCGTGCAGCTCAGCGGCATACGCCAGCTCGTCCACCGAGGATGCGGCGTACACCAGGACGACGTCGCGGGTTACGGAACCGCCGGCAGCGAGGGAACGCAGCTGGCTCATGAACGGAGTGATGCCGATGCCGGAAGCGATCAGCAGCAGCGGCGCCGCAGGATCGCGGGGGAGCAGGAAGTCTCCGGCCACTGACGTGGCGGACACCACGGCGCCCGGCTTCAGCTTCAGCAGCGCGGTCTTGAAGGAACTGGCAGGTTCGGTGGCACGCAAGCCCACGGCCACGCTGGCGGAGTCTTCCGGCGCCGTGGCGAGGCTGAAGATCCGCCGGGTTCCGCGGGCATCGGCGCTGCCGTGCGGGAGGCTCAGCTCAACATACTGGCCCGGCTGGAACCGCAGCGGACGCACCGGTTCAAACACCAGCTCCCGCGCGGTGGGCGTCAGGGCCCGGTTCTCACGCAGCCGCAGCCGGATCCCGGCACGCGGCGCCAGCGCAAAGGCCAGCAGGTTGCCAACCAGCAGGGCCAGCTCAGGGGACATGAAAACCGGTCCAAGATTGAGCGGGACGGCGAACAGGACGCCGACGACGGCGGCTTCCAGCAGCCGCTGCGGGCGCCGCGGCGGCAGGGTCAGCGGTTCGGACAGCATGAACCCGGCAAAGAACAGCACCGGATAGGAGGCCAGAAGCGTGCCGAAGGCTCCCGTCAGCGGTTCCCCGGCGGCGCTGAGCCGCACAACGATGATGAGCCCCGAGACGAGCAGGAACACGCCGGCCATGGGCAGCAGCCGGTTCCGGTACAGGACCAGGGCCGCCGCGGGGAGCACCGCCACCAGCATCAGCGGCGCCGCCACCCACCAGACGGCGCTGCCCAGCCCGGTCAGCGCCAGGACCGCTGCACCCAGGGCTGCCGGGTTGAAGATATGGCGGCCCCGCCAGGCCAGCAGGTACTTCGAGGCGGTGGCGGTGCCGGCCGCCAGTGCCACGGTCAGCAGCCCGGCTCCGTCCGTCGTGGGCCACAGCAGGAAAAAGAGCAGCAGCCCGGTGATCAGCGAGGAGTCGGTCTGCGGCCGGGTGCGGAACAGCAGGCCCATCACCCGGCTGGCGACCAGCGAGGCAACGACGGCGGTGACGGCGGTGGCCGCCAGCTCCGCCGGCGCAAAGAACAGCTGCCCGGCGAAGGACAGCACAAATGACCAGGCCGTGATCGCCAGCAGCAGGAACACGGTGAGGCGGTACATCGTCCAGCGGCCGGTGAAGGCGTCCAGCCGGCGGGTCGGAGCGGGCAGGGAAAGGCTCATGAAAACAGGACTCCAGCCATGGCATCTGAATAGGTGGCCCGCCCGTCCGAGAACATCCGCACATAGTCAAAGGCGAATTCCTCGGCGAGCAGGTCCGGGTCGGTGAAAAACAGGGCGGTGGCCAGGCCGTCGGCGGTCATGGCGTCCTCGGCCAGCACCCAGGTGGCCGCCACTGCCTCGACGGGCCGGCCGGTTCCGGCGTCCACAATGTGGTGCAGTCCTTCGCCCCAGGCGCGGCGGTTCGCGGCGGACGCGCAGAGGGCGCGGTTCCGCAGCGGCACGACACCGATGGCCCGGGTGGCGTCATAGGGATGTTCCAGGGCCACCCGCAGCCCGCGTTCGCCGGCGTGCCGCAGGTCCGAACCGGCGTCGACAGTGAGATTCCGATGCCCGGCGGCACGCAGCAGGCCAAAGACCAGGTCAACGAGCTGGCCCTTGCCGGCCGCACCGATGTCGAAGGTGACCGGCGCCGTGGTGCTCAGCTGCGTCCCGTCTTCCGCCTGCCGCCAACCGGCGGTCAGGGTCCAGTCGGGTGCAGCGGAGGGGCCGGAGCTGGAGAACGAGTAGGCGGCGTCATACCCGAGCTTTTCCAGCGAGTGCCCCACCAGCGGATTCACCGCGCCGCCGGTGAGCCGGTGCAGGGTGTCGAAAAGCCGCAGCAGCGGGACAGCGGAGGGCGGAAGCTGCACCGTCCCGGCCTCCTGCGCCAGCGGAGCGATCACTGAATCGCGGCGAAACCGGGAATAGGTCCGGTCGTATCCGGCCACCAGGTCCGCAACGTCATCGCGCTGCTGCCCGCTCAGCGGCTCATCAGTGGTGATGGTCCAGGCGGTGCCGATGGCGTCGAAGGTCAGGTCCGGCATGGGGGCAGGGGATCAGTTCGCGGCTTCGGTGCGGATGGACTCCAGGGCCTTGTTGAAGCCGCTGCTGGTCAGCGAGGAGCCGGCAATCTTGTCGACGTCGAGCTCGTCGAGGTTCTTGCCCACCACCTCTTCCTGGACCCCGGAGGTGAACTCCCGCTGGTACTGCTTGGAAGTGGGGTGGTTGCCCGAGGCGGTGACCTCCAGGGCCGTCACCACGCCGCCTTCGAGCGTCAGGGTGACATCCACTTCCTCGGTCGTGTTCGACGGCGGCGTGTAGGTTCCCTGTGCCGAGTACTCGCCGTCGGCGTAGCTGCCGGCCGGTTCCCCCGACTGCGGTGCGGCACTCTGGGGTGCGGCACTCTGCGGTGCCGCCGACTGCGGTGCGGCCGAGGCAGCGGTGGAGGGCTCGGCGGCCGGAGCCTCGTCCGATGCCTGTCCCGAACAGGCGGTGGAGACCAGGGTCAGGGAAGCGGCGGTGAACAGCAGGGTCTTGCGTGTGGGGTTCAATGTGTCTCCTGGAGATGGGGCAGCAGGCGGGCACCGGGCCGGCGCTCGCAAGTTTCGGTCCCGTGTCCGTATCCATTACAACGTATCCGGATGAACCATGCCTATCGGGTGACCCATGCCTGGAAACGTGCTGTTGGGTTGGCCATGGGGGAAGTCATGGGGGAAGCCACAGGGGAAGTCACAGGGGGAAGCCATGGGGGAAGTCGCTGGGAAGTCATGGGGGAGGTCATGGGGGAAGCCACGGGAAAGTCTCCGGCGACGTAACGGTTCGCGGAACAGCACCTGCCCGGCGGCTATGCTTAACCGGTGACTCCTGAAGAACTTTCCTCCGCCGTAACTGCCTGCCTCCAAGACGCCATCGATGCCGGTGACTTCAGCATCGACGTGCCCCGGGAGGTGCGTGTGGAGCGTCCGAAGAACAGGGACCACGGTGACTGGGCCACCAACATCGCCCTGCAGCTGTCCAAGCAGGCCGGGATGAACCCGCGCCAGTTTGCTGAAATCCTCAAGAACCGCCTCGAGAAGATCGACGGCGTCGCCAAAGTGGACATCGCCGGACCGGGCTTCCTGAACATCACCCTCGCCGCCGGTGCCGCCGGCGAACTGGTGAAGACCATTGTGGCCGCCGGCGACTCGTACGGCACCTCGGAGGTCCTGAAGGGCACCCGGATCAACCTGGAGTTCGTCTCCGCCAACCCCACCGGCCCGATCCACCTCGGCGGAACCCGCTGGGCCGCCGTCGGCGACGCCCTGGCCCGGGTCTTCCAGTCGCAGGGCGCCGAGGTCACCCGCGAGTACTACTTCAATGACCACGGCGCGCAGATCGACCGCTTCGCCCGCTCCCTGCTGGCCTCCGCCAAGGGCGAACCGGCCCCGGAGGACGGCTACGCCGGTGCCTACATCGAGGACATCGCCAACCGGGTGCTCGGCGCGGAACCGAACATCATGAGCCTGCCCGAGGCCGAGGCCCAGGAGCGTTTCCGCGCCGTGGGCGTGGACTTCATGTTCACCGACATCAAGGAATCGCTGCACAACTTCGGCGTGGACTTCGACGTCTTCTTCCACGAGGACTCGCTGCACGAAAACGGCCAGGTGGACAAGCTCCTGGAGCAGCTCAAGGGCTCGAAGAACCTGTACGAGAAGGACGGCGCCTGGTGGCTGAACTCCACGGAGTTCGGCGACGACAAGGACCGCGTGGTCATCAAGTCCGACGGCAAGGCGGCGTACATCGCCGGTGACATCGCGTACATCCAGAACAAGCGTGACCGCGGCTTCGACCTCAACTTCTACATGCTCGGCGCCGACCACCACGGCTACGTCGTCCGGCTCAAGGCCGCGGCCGCAGCACTGGGCCACGACCCGGCCTGCGTTGAGGTGCTGATCGGGCAGATGGTGAACCTGGTCAAGGACGGCAAGCCGGTGCGCATGTCCAAGCGAGCCGGCACCGTGGTGACCCTCGAGGACCTGGTCGACGCCGTGGGCGTGGACGCCGCCCGCTACACGCTGGCCCGCTTCTCCGCCGATTCCAACATCGACGTCGACCTGGACCTGCTGACCAAGCGCAGCAACGAGAACCCGGTGTTCTACGTCCAGTACGCCCACGCCCGCACCTACGCCCTGGCCCGCAATGCCGAGGCGGCCGGCGTCGACGATTCTGCGTTCGACGCTTCCCTGCTCACGCACCCGACCGAAGGCGAACTGCTGGCAGCGCTGGGACAGTATCCCGGCGTCGTCGCGCAGGCCAGCGCCTTCCGCGAACCGCACCGCGTGGCCCGCCACCTGGAAGTCATCGCCGGAACCTACCACCGCTGGTACGACGCCTGCCGCATCGCCCCGCAGGGCGACGAGGAGATCACCGACGTCAACCGCACCCGCCTGTGGCTGAACCTCGCCGCCCGCCAGGTCCTGGCCAACGGCCTGGGCCTGCTGGGAGTCTCAGCACCGGAACGGATGTAAACCGTGACTGTTTCCCCGCTCGCCCCCGAGTGGCTCAGCCATCCGGCGGACGCCAATGCCCTGCGCCCCCTGATGTGGGCCCGCGACGTGAGCCGCAACGGCTCCGGCGAACTCGAAGTTGCCGGCGTGGCGGTGTCCGCGCTGGCGAAGGAGTTCGGCACGCCGCTGTTCGTGGTGTCGGAGGCCGACTTCCGGGCCCGCGCCCGGGACTTCAAGGACTCCTTTGACGCCGCGTTCGCCGACCTGTGCGGGGGAGTGGATGTCTACTACGCCGGCAAGGCCTTCCTCTGCACCGAGGTGGCCCGCTGGGTGGCCTCCGAAGGCCTGCGCCTGGACACCTGCTCCGGCGGGGAACTGGCAGTGGCCTGCCGCGCCGGAATCCCCGGCGCCGACCTGGGCCTGCACGGCAACAACAAGTCGGACGCCGAACTCACCCGGGCCCTGGACATGGGCCTGGGCCGGATCGTCGTGGACAGCATGGCGGAACTGGCGCGCCTGGGCGCCCTGGCGTCCTCCCGCGGCGAGCAGGCCAACGTCATGCTGCGCCTGACGCCCGGCGTCCATGCCCACACGCATGAGTTCATCGCCACCGCGCACGAGGACCAGAAGTTCGGACTCTCCATGGCACCGGACCCCGAGGCCGGCGGAATCTCGCCCGCCGCCGCGGCCGTTGCCGCGGCCCTGGACCATGAGGGCATCCGCCTGCTGGGCCTGCACTGCCACATCGGATCCCAGATCTTCGAGCCCGAAGGCTTCGAGCTGGCCGCACGGCGGCTGCTCGGGTTCCTGGCCCAGGTGAAGGCCGAGCACGGCGTCGAGCTGCCCGAGCTGGACCTCGGCGGCGGCTACGGCATCGCCTACACCGAGGCCGACACCCCGCGCCCGCCGGCCGAAATTGCCCGCGCGATGGCCGCCGTCGTCGGCTCCACCTGTGATGAGCTGGGACTGGCCGTTCCCCGGATCTCCATTGAACCCGGCCGCGCCATCGTTGGGCCCACCACCTTTACCCTGTACCGCGCCGGCACCGTCAAGACGGTGCGGGTGGACACCGACGGCGGCACCTCGCCGCGCCGGTATGTGTCGGTGGACGGCGGGATGAGCGACAACGCGCGCCCGGTGCTGTACGACGCCGACTACTCGGCAGTGCTCGCCTCGCGCAGCTCCGAAGATGACGCGGTTATGTCACGCGTGGTTGGCAAACACTGCGAGAGCGGGGACATAGTGGTTCGGGACGTCTACCTGCCGGCCGATACGGCTGACGGTGACCTGTTGGCCGTTCCCGGAACCGGTGCGTACTGTTGGGCGCTGGCCAGCAACTACAACTACATCGCCCGGCCGCCCGTTGTCGCCGTCCGGGACGGCGCCGCCCGGCTGATCATCCGCGGTGAAACGGAAGACGACCTGTTGGCCCGCGACGTCTTCGCGTCCAGCGCGCGACCGACCGAAACGCAAAAGGAGTAGGCCCACATCATGAACACCCTGAAAGTTGCCCTGTTGGGATGCGGAAACGTTGGCTCACAGGTGGCCCGGATCCTCATCAACGACGCCGAAGACCTGGCCTCGCGCACCGGAGCCCGGCTGGAGCTGACCGGCATCGCCGTCCGCAATCCGAACGTGCCCCGCGACGTTGACCTGCCGAAGGACCTCTTCACCACCGATGCCGAGGCCCTGGTGGAAAACGCCGACATCGTCATTGAGCTGATGGGTGGCATGGAGCCGGCCCGCACGCTGATGCTCCACGCCATCGGCCACGGTGCGTCAGTGGTCACCGGCAACAAGGCGCTGCTGGCTGCCGACGGCGCCGCACTGTTCCAGAAAGCCGACGCCGCGGGCGTCCGGCTGGCCTACGAGGCAGCCGTCGCAGGTGCGATCCCCATCCTGCGCCCGATCCGCGACAGCCTTTCCGGCGACCGGATCACCCGCGTGCTGGGAATCGTCAACGGCACCACCAACTACATCCTTGACGCGATGGACTCCACCGGCGCGCAGTTCGCCGACGCCCTCGCCGAAGCCCAGCGCCTGGGCTATGCGGAAGCCGATCCCACCGCGGACGTGGAGGGCCACGACGCCGCCGCCAAGGGCGCGATCCTCGCCTCGCTGGCGTTCCACACCACCTTTGACCTGGCGAACGTGTCCTGCGAGGGCATTTCCTCGGTCACCGCCGAGGACATCGCTGCCGCGCAGGATGCCGGCTTCGTCATCAAGCTGCTCGCCATCGCCGAAAAGCTGGAGAACGACGGCGAACCCGGCGTCAGCGTGCGGGTGCACCCCACGCTGCTGCCGCGCACCCATCCGCTGGCCGCTGTCCACGGCGCGTTCAACGCCGTGTTCGTGGAAGCCGAAAACGCCGGAGAGCTGATGTTCTACGGCCAGGGCGCCGGCGGCGCCCCGACCGCCTCGGCCGTGATGGGCGACGTCGTCAGCACCGCCCGCCGCCTCGTGCTGGGCGGACCGCTGGGCGCTGAAACCCCCACCGGCCATGTTCAGGCCCTGCCGATGCCGATGGTCACCACCAGCTACAGCATCGGCCTGCAGGTCACCGACCAGCCGGGCGTGCTGGCAGCCGTGGCCCGGGTGTTCGCCGATCACGGCGTCTCCATCGAAACGATGCGCCAGACCATCCACGGCGACGGCACCGGAGCAGCGGCAGAACTGCGCTTCGTGACGCACCGTGCCTCCGAAGCTGCCCTGGCAGCCACCGTCGAGGCCATCAAGGGCCTGGACGTCATCATTTCCGTCACATCCGTCCTGCGGGTAGAAGGGGTCTAACACAGTGGCTCAGCAATGGCGCGGCGTTATCCGCGAGTACGCCGATCGTCTTCCCGTAACCGACAGCACCGAGATCATCACGCTGGGCGAGGGCGGCACGCCCCTGGTCCGGGCGAAGGCGCTGTCCGAGCTCACCGGCAATGAGGTCTACCTCAAGGTCGAAGGCATGAACCCCACCGGCTCCTTCAAGGACCGCGGCATGACGATGGCCATCACGGCCGCCGTCGAGTCCGGCGCCAAGGCCGTGGTCTGCGCGTCCACCGGCAACACCTCCGCCTCGGCCGCGGCATATGCCACGCAGGCCGGCATCACCTGCGCCGTCCTGGTGCCGGACGGCAAGATCTCCATGGGCAAGCTCAGCCAGGCCATCGCCCACGGCGCCGAGCTGCTGCAGGTCAACGGCAACTTCGACAACTGCCTGGACGTGGCCCGCAAGCTCGCCGAGGCCTACCCGGTGTTCCTGGTCAACTCGGTCAACCCGGCACGCATCGAAGGCCAGAAGACCGCAGCCTTTGAGGTGGTTGACGCCCTGGGCGACGCCCCGGACCTGCACCTGCTGCCCGTCGGCAACGCCGGCAACATCACCGCGTACTGGAAGGGCTACACCGAGTACGCCGCGCCGTACACCAACCTCGCCGGAACCGAGCTGGCCCCGGTCGCCACCAAAACCCCCGCCATGTGGGGCTTCCAGGCCGAGGGGGCCTCGCCCCTGGTGCAGGGCCACCCCGTCACGGACCCGGACACCATTGCCACTGCCATCCGCATCGGCAACCCGGCCTCCTGGGACCAGGCCATCGCCGCCCGGGACGAGTCCGGTGGGCTGATCGAAGCCGTCACCGACACGGAGATCCTTGAGGCGCACCGCTGGCTGTCCTCCCGCGAGGGCGTCTTCGTGGAGCCGGCCTCCGCCGCCGGAGTTGCGGGGCTGCTCAAGAAGCATGCCGCCGGCGAGGTTCCCACCGGCAAGAAGATTGTCATCACCGTCACCGGCCACGGCCTGAAGGACCCCCAGTGGGCGCTGCGCACTGCCGACGGTTCCGATGTGGAGCCCACCAAGGTGGAGTTCGACGTCGTATCCGTGGCTGCCGCGCTGGGCCTGGAAGCACAGGCCGCGGGCTAGAGCGAGATGCATGTGAGCGATTCCGCGGCACCTTCCCGCACCGCCGTGGCCGAAGGCCAGGACGTCACGGTCCGGGTGCCGGCCACCAGCGCCAACCTGGGACCGGGCTTTGACAGCCTGGGACTGGCCGTTGGCCTGTTCGACACCGTGCGGGTGCGCACCGTCGGCGAGCCCGGCACCACCGTCAGCATCACCGGCGAAGGCGCCGGCACGCTGCCCACCGACGGCACCCACCTGGTGGTCCGGACCATCCGGCTCACGGTGGAAGCCGCCGGATATTCGCTGCCGGGGCTGCGTCTGGACGCGGACAACGTCATTCCGCACGGCCGCGGCCTGGGCTCCTCCGCCTCGGCCATCGTGTCCGGCGTCCTGGCGGGCAATGCCCTGCTGCCGCCGGAGCACCGGCTGGACGCCGCCGGGCTGCTGGATTTGTGCTCCCGGCTGGAGGGTCATCCGGACAACGTGGCTCCGGCGCTGGCCGGCGGACTGGCGATCTCCTGGGAGGAGGCCGGAACGTTCCGGTCGGTGACGGCCCCGGTGCATCCGGACATCATTCCGGTTGCTGCCGTTCCGGCCAACGAACTGTCCACGGAAAGTGCCCGCGGGCTGCTTCCGGCGGCCGTGCCGCATCCCGCGGCAGCGGCCAATTCGGGCCGGGCGGCACTGCTGGTCCATGCCCTGGCCGCCGATCCGGCGCTGCTGCCGGAGGGCACGCGGGATTTCCTGCACCAGGATTATCGGGCCGAGGCCGAGGCCATGGCGCCCAGCGCCGCTTTGATGGCCCATCTGAGGGCCAACGGGCTCGCTGCGGTCATCTCCGGCGCCGGGCCCACCGTCATGGCCCTGGCCAACGGAACGGATCAGGCACGCAGCGCGGAAGAGCTGATTACCGAGTACCTGACGGCCGCCGGAACTACGCAATTTTGGCGTGTTTTGCGGCTCAGTGTGGACCGAGATGGTGCTAGAGTGGAAGAGCACCAGCGGTACTAACCGTCTTGTGTTCCCGCATCCAGCTTGTGCTCCTGCATCCAGGCCGTCCGTTTCTGGACCGCCGGCGAAGAATTGTTGAAAACTCTTTGTTGAGGGCATTGTGTCCAAACACCGTGTCGGAAACTGTTATTCAGTTGCGGAAGTGCAATTCTCGGTGCAGCCTTCCGGGTACTGCCAAGAAACGGTCAGTCCCCATGAATGCCGCATAGTTCGGCAGCGAAGCTGACCAAACTCCTGTGGATTTCTTTCCAAGAGGCACCCAGTAGATTCGCCGATTCCCGGCTCTTACCGGCAACCGGCGAACCCTGACCCCCATGTCTGACCATAGGGGGACCAGGGCCAAATCATCCGCGGCCGGCACTGCGCCGGACCGCCCGACGAGGGGGAAGGATCCTTCGTGACAGACACCACTGACCTGACAACAGGTGTGGACTCAGCTACCGCCGGAATCAACGGCGAAGCGACTTCAAAAAGCTCCGGTCTTGCGGGCCTCAAGCTCGCACAGCTCCAGGCGCTTGCCGGCCAGCTTGGCATTACCGGCGGGTCCCGCATGCGCAAGGGAGATCTCGTAACAGCCATCTCCAACCATCAGCGGGGCGGCGCAGTTGCCGACCGCCCGGTGCGCGGCGCCAAGACTGACGCCGCACAGGCCGACGGCGCCAAGGCTGGTTCCGACCGCTCAGCCCCGGCAGCTGCCGAGGCGCCCGCCGCCGAGCAGTCGGCTCCGGAGCGTCCGGCCCGGACCCGCAACCGCAACCGCCGCGCTGCCAGTGACGGAGTCGTCACTGCGCCCGCAGCGGAAGCACCGGCTCCGGCCGCGGAGGCACCGCCCGCCCAGGCCGAAACCGTCCGCGAGGAGACCCCCCGCGAGGACAACCAGCGGGAGCGCGGCAACCGCCGTTCACGCAGCCGCCGCGCCGACAGCGAGGCATCGGACAACGGCCGGTCCGAGAACACACGGTCTGAGAACGGCCGGGACAACAACAAGGCCGAGCAGCCGAGCACCGAGTCCGCGCCGTCAAACGCGTCGGAGAACGGTAACGGAGCAGCTGCCAACGGTTCAGAGGACCGCAGCCGCGAGAACGGCCGGGACAAGCGCGAGAACTCCCGCGGCGACCGGGACAACACCCGGGCCGAGCGTGAGAACAACCGCGAAAACACCCGCGAGAACCGCGAGAACACCCGCGAAAACCGGGACAACACCCGCGGCGACCGGGACAACAACCGCGAGAACACCCGCGGTGACCGCGAGAACGCCCGCGACAGCCGCGACGACAGCGAAGAAAACGGCCGGGGCCGCAACCGCCGCAACCGCAACCGCAGCGACCGCAATGACCGCGGCGACCGGAACGACCGCAGTGAGCGGAACGACCGGAACGACCGCAACGACCGCAGCGACCGGAACGACCGTTTCCGCGACCGCAACGAGCGCCGCCGCAACCGGAACCAGAACCCGGACGTTGACGACGTTGAGGTCACCGAAGACGACGTCCTGCTGCCCGTGGCCGGCATCCTGGACGTCCTCGAGAACTACGCGTTTGTGCGGACCTCCGGCTACCTGCCGGGCCCGAACGACGTCTACGTTTCCCTGGCCCAGGTCAAGAAGTACAACCTGCGCAAGGGCGACGCCGTTGTCGGTGCCATCCGTGCTCCCCGCGAAGGCGAGAACCAGGGCGGCAACCAGCGCCAGAAGTTCAACGCGCTGGTCCGCCTGACCACTGTCAACGGCAAACCGGCCGAGGACAACAAGGACCGCGTGGAGTTCTCCAAGCTGGTTCCGCTGTACCCCTCCGAGCGCCTGCGCCTGGAGACCTCCGCCAAGGTGATCGGCCCGCGCGTCATCGACCTGGTGGCCCCGATCGGCAAGGGCCAGCGCGGCCTGATCGTCTCGCCGCCCAAGGCCGGCAAGACGCTCATCCTGCAGGCAATCGCCAACGCCATCACGATCAACAATCCTGAGGTCCACCTCATGATGGTCCTCGTGGACGAGCGCCCCGAAGAAGTCACGGACATGCAGCGCACGGTCAAGGGCGAGGTCATTGCCTCCACCTTCGACCGTCCCGCCGATGACCACACCACGGTGGCTGAACTTGCCATCGAGCGTGCCAAGCGCCTCGTGGAAATGGGCAACGACGTCGTCGTTCTCCTGGACTCCATGACCCGCCTGGGCCGTGCCTACAACCTGGCCGCTCCGGCGTCGGGCCGCATCCTGTCCGGTGGTGTGGATTCGTCCGCACTGTACCCGCCCAAGCGTTTCTTCGGTGCTGCCCGCAACATCGAAAACGGCGGATCGCTGACCATCCTGGCCACGGCCCTGGTGGAGACCGGATCCAAGATGGACGAGGTCATCTTCGAGGAATTCAAGGGCACCGGCAACATGGAACTGCGCCTGTCCCGCAACCTTGCGGACAAGCGCATCTTCCCGGCCGTGGACGTCAACGCGTCCGGTACCCGCCGCGAAGAGAACCTGCTGTCCCCTGATGAGGTCAAGATCATGTGGAAGCTGCGCCGTGTGCTGTCGGGCCTGGACACCCAGTCGGCGCTGGAACTGCTGACCGGCAAGATTCGGGAAACGCAGTCCAACGTCGAATTCCTGATGCAGATCCAGAAGACCACCCTGGGCACCAAGGACGACTAGCTGCCTTACCGAGCCGCTCATGCTCCGCTGTCCGCATCCGCGGAGACCGGAGCCTGGGCGGCTTGGCAGTTAACCCGCAGGTGCACTTCCGGTCACGGATAAACTGCTGATGGGCAGTCTAAGAATTCCGCAGTGGTGAAAGATTTCAGGATCCGGCCCGAGTTCGGGCCAGGGTCCACAGTCGAAAGAGGAACGTAAAACATGTTTGAGTCCATACAGGGTCTGTTGGATGAGCACGAAGAGCTGCAGCTGCGGCTTTCCGATCCGGCGGTGCACGCGGACCAGGGCCTCGCCCGGCGGCTCGGACGGCGCTACGCCGAACTCAGCCGCATCGTGGACGCCTACAACAAGTGGCACGCCCTCGAAGACGATCTCGCAGCGGCTTCCGAAATGGCAGCTGACGATCCCGAATTCGCCGCCGAGGTTCCGGTCCTTCAGGAGCAGCTCGACGAGGCCCAGGAGAAGCTGCGCCGACTGCTGATTCCCCGCGACCCCAACGACGGCCGCGACGTCATCATTGAGGTCAAGGGCGGTGAAGGCGGCGACGAAGCTGCCCTGTTCGCCGGTGACCTGCTGCGCATGTACACCCGCTACGCCGAGACCCGGGGCTGGAAGACTGAAATCATCACCTCCACGGAGTCGGACCTGGGCGGTTACAAGGACGTCTCCATGGCCATCAAGGGTTCCTCCAACGACCCGGCCGAAGGCGTCTATGCCCGCCTGAAGTACGAGGGCGGCGTCCACCGGGTGCAGCGTGTTCCGGTCACGGAATCCCAGGGCCGGATCCACACCTCGGCCGCCGGCGTGCTGGTGCTTCCCGAAGTGGACGAGCCTGAAGAAGTCGAGATCAGCCAGAACGACCTGAAGATTGACGTTTACCGGTCCTCGGGCCCGGGCGGCCAGTCGGTCAACACCACCGACTCCGCCGTGCGCATCACCCACCTTCCCACCGGAATTGTGGTGGCCATGCAGAATGAGAAGTCACAGCTGCAGAACCGCGAAGCCGGCATGCGCGTGCTCCGCTCCCGCATCCTGGCCCACCGGCAGGCTGAGATCGACGCCGCGAACTCGGACATCCGCAAGTCCCAGATCCGCACCATGGACCGTTCCGAGCGCATCCGCACCTACAACTACCCGGAAAACCGGATTGTGGACCACCGCACCGGCTACAAGGCCTACAACCTGGACACCGTGATGAACGGCGACCTCGAAGCCGTGGTGCAGGCCGCGATCGAAATGGATGAGCAGGCGCGCCTCGACGCCATCGGTGACGAGAACTAACCTTCGACATGGAATCCACCACGCTGGCGGCGGCCCTGCGCGAAGCCGCCGCCATTCTGGCCGGTGCCGGCGTGCCGAGCCCGGCCGTGGACGCTGAGCTTCTCGCTGCCCACCTGCTGGGGGAGTCCCGCGGCCGGGTCAAGGCGCTGGCCTTCACCGACGCACCCGTGCCGCCCGGCTTCGAGGAGCTCGTCGCCGAACGTGCGTCCCGCGTCCCGCTGCAGCATCTGACCGGCACCGCCTCGTTCCGCTACCTCGAGCTGATGGTCGGGCCGGGTGTTTTCGTGCCGCGGCCCGAGACCGAGACCGTGGCGCAGCTCGCCATCGACGCCGCACGCCGGATTGCTGCCGAAGGCAAGGCGCCGGTCAAGGCAGTGGACCTGGGCACCGGATCCGGTGCCATTGCCGCGTCGCTGGCCACCGAGGTTCCGGAAGCCGAGGTGTACGCCGTTGAACTGAGCCCGCTGGCGTTGGCCTGGGCCCGGCGGAACCTCGAGCCGCTGGGGGTGCACCTTCTCCACGACGACCTGCGCACCGCCCTGGCGGACTCCGACGGAACGTTCGATGTGGTGGTTTCCAACCCGCCGTATGTGCCCGCGGACGCGGTTCCCAATGAGCCCGAGGCCGCCGAGCACGATCCGGCCATGGCGCTGTACGGCGGCGGCCGGGACGGACTGGAACTGCCGCTGGCCGCCGCCGGCACCGCTGCCCGGCTGCTGCGCACCTCCGGATACTTTGTGATGGAACATGCCGAGGTCCAGGCCGAGCGGATTGCTGCCCTGCTGGCAGCGCAGCCGTGCTGGCAGGACGTGGCGACACACACTGACCTCAACGGCCGCCCGCGGGCCACCTCCGCGGTGCGGACGGCACACGACATCTGAGAAGAAGGAACGAACTCTCCCGTGACTACCACCTATAACTGCACTGACCCGGACGGCCTGAGCGAGGGCCTGGCCAAGGCCCAGCAGGCCATAGCCGCCAAGCAGTGCGTGGTCCTGCCCACCGATACCGTCTACGGGATCGGCGCCGACGCCTTTTCGCCGCAGGCTGTTGCCACCCTGCTGGCCGCCAAGGGCCGCGGCCGGTCAATGCCGCCGCCCGTGCTGATTCCCCGGATGCAAACCATGGAGGGGCTGGCCGTGGACATCTCGGACGACGCGCGTGCCCTCGCCGAGGCGTTCTGGCCCGGCGGGCTGACCCTGATCTTCCATTCCCAGCCGTCCCTGACCTGGGACCTGGGAGACACGATGGGCACCGTGGCGCTGCGGATGCCCGATGACCGCATCGCGCTGGAGCTGCTGGCGCTGACCGGCCCGATGGCAGTCTCCTCGGCGAACCGCACCGGAAACCCCGCAGCCCAGAGCGCCGCCGAGGCGCGGACGCAGCTGGCCGAATCCGTGGAGGTCTACCTCGAAGCGGGCCACCGGCCCGAGCAGGGCGCCTCCGGTGTGCCCTCGACCATCGTGGACGCCACCTCGGAAATCCTTCGCGTGGTTCGCCCCGGCGCGATCAGCCTGGAGCAGCTCCAGGCGGTCGTGCCCGGAGTTCAGGGACCGGCAGAGGACGCCGTTTAGCGGGAAACCCGTTCGGGAAGTCTCTCCGAGGCCCGGTAGCCGGCCGGTTCGCTGTTCTGCAGCGAGCTCAGGATCTCCTGCACCCGGGGTTCGGGGACACTGCCGGTGGCCTCGGCCCAGCCCGCAACCTGCCGCTGGCCGAACCACATCATCTCCAGCCGGCGCAGCGGGCCGTGCAGCCGCTCACCGGCGAGGCCGGAGAGCCGGTAGCCGCACCACAGCGCGCTCCGGCACAGCCACGCGGGCAGGCGGACCGGCTTGCGGCCGCCCGCCGCCTCGAGCACTCCGGCCACCGTCGAGCGTTCCCATGGCTGCAGGACGACGGCGGGGACATCCCCGGCGTAGGACCCAACGGTGGTGATGAACTCCACCAGGGCATCCACGGAGCTGACCGGGGACGGGGCGGTCCCGTCGCCTGCGACCGAGGCCAGCGGAGAGGCCGCCAGCCGGGCGAGCTTGGCGGTGGTGGGACGCTGCGGCCCCTGCACCGACGTCGCCCGGATCGTCACGGCACTGCAGCCGCCGCCGGTGCGTTCCGCGAGGGCACGCTCGCCCAGCGCCTTGGACCGGGAGTAGGCCGAAAACGGCTGCACGTAGCCGGTTTCGTCCAGGTACGGGCGGTGGCCCTGGACGGCGGCACTGCTGAGGTGCACAAAGCGCCGGAGCCCGGCGGAATCTGCCGCGTCGGCGATGACAAGCGGCAGCAGCGAGTTGGCTCCGCGCAGGGCGGGGGAGTCCGTTCCGCCGGGCGTGGCCAGCCCGGCCGCGTTGACAACCACCCGGGCGCCCGTGAAGGCGGCGGCAAGCTCCGCCCGCACAGCCTCCAGGGCGGCGGCCTCAGCGAGCAGCCCCGCTGCATCCTGCGCAGATGACTCCAGCCGCGGTGCCTGGACAGTCCGCACCGTGATGCCGGCTTCCCGCAGGCCGGCGCAGACGGCTGCGCCGATAAAACCTGTGGAGCCCAGCACCACCCAAACGGATGCCGGGGGACCGGCCTGCTGCTGAACTGCGGATGCCTGCGGTGAAGAGAGGTGCTGCGTCAAACCTGATGTTTCCGATCGTGGTGGGGAAGGTCCTCAAGCGGCGGCAGGGGCTGCCATGATTCATCGTGCATGATGGCACGGCTTTCGCGCCAACCGCGCCACAGGCTGCCCACGCCGGAAATGCGGTGCTCCACGGCAAGCAGCCGCAGCACCTCCTTGCCGGCGGTCAGCAGGGTGCCCAGGGCGAAGCCTGCGCGGGAATACCTGCCGTGGGCGAGGAGATACTGGGCGGTGTGCCCGCGGTTGCGCATGGAGTAGAACCGGCTGAGGTCGCTGGAGTCGTTCAGGTGGCGGATGCCCAGGTCAATCTGCTTCTGCGGGCGGACCTTCTGCAGCACGAAGTCGTTGACGTACACCACGTCCGTCAGCCGCGAGGCAAGCCAGCCGTAGATTTCGTCGTCGCCGTTGATGAAGTACCGCGCATCCGGCAGCCCGATCCGGCGGACCAGGTCGGCGGAGATCAGCATGCCTTCGAAACAGCCCACGTTGGTGGAGAAAACCGGCGCGTCCCGGAAGACGTTGCCGCGGATGGGAACGTGGATGCCAAGGAACGGCAGGAAGCGGTGCTGCCAAAAAAACGGACTGCCCGCGTCATCGAGGCGCCGGCCGTGGATGCACTGGTACGTGCCGGTCCACTTGGTGAGGGCGGCCACCGCACCGGGAAGGACCACGACGTCATCGTCCATCACCCACAGCCATGACGCACCCTCGGCGAGGGCCCGCTCCACGCCGGCGGAAAACCCGCCGGCGCCTCCGGCGTTGACCGGCAGCCGGAGGTTCACCACCGGCATCGGCAGCCGGGAAGCCGCCGCGCTGATGATGGCCTGGGTGTCATCGGTGCTGGCGTTGTCCACCACGATGATCCGCTCCGGCGCCGGATCCAGCGCGGCCACCGAATCCAGCAGGCCGCGCAGGTAACCGGCCCGGTTAAACGTGGTGATGACCAGTGTCAGGGCGGTTCCGGGCACTGAGAGGTCGGAGCCGCTCATCAGAAACCGAAGTCCGACGGCGGGCCGAAACGGCCGCGCATGCCCGCGGTGTAGGCACGGAACCAGGCGGCAAAGCCACGCGGATCGCGCGTCTTGGCAAAGTGGATGGGATAACCCGCGGCGTCGGCTGCGAAGGAGCGCAGGCGCTTGTATTTCCAGGTCAGGTGGCCGCGGTTGCGGTAGAAGTAGAACTGTTTAAAGGCATTTTCGGGGACCAGCACGTGCAGCCGTTCCCCTGCCACCGGCTTGACCTCGGCCCAGGCGGCGGGATGGGTCAGCGCGACGGAGGTGACTGTGCCGAACCGCACGCCCGCACGGCGCAGGCGAATCATGAAGTCGGTTTCGTCACCCCGGATGAAGAGCCGCAGGTCCGGCAGGCCGACACGGAAGAACACGTCGGTGCGGATCAGCGCACCGTTGAAAAAATGCCCGATGTCGGGGATGAAGCCCAGTTTCTCCACCGCAGCGCGGTCGTGCGTGAGCTTGCCGTCCAGGCGGAAGTGAAAGGACAGGGTGTCGGGGTGTCCCGGAGCGACCACCAGGGGCAGGACAACATCGACGTTGTGTTCCCGGGCGGCCTCGAGCAGGGTCGACAGGCAGTGCGGATCCTCCGGATGGGCGTCGTCGTCCATGATCCAGATCCAGTCCGCGCCGCTGGCCATGGCCGACAGGATGGCCAGCGAAAAACCGCCGGCACCGCCCAGATTTGTGTTGGAGCGGATGTACGTGACGTTCGCCGCCGATGCTTCAGCGATATCCTGAACCGGAGACTTGCCGGAATCCACCAAGGAAACTGACGTAATGTTGCCGCTTTGGGCAGCCAATGAGCCCAGCAGGGTGGACACGTCGTCGGGACGGTCGAACGTTACAGCTGCTACGGCCACGGTGTCCGGCAAAATGATCCTTTCGGGGCAACCCGGATGAGCGGCCCAAGCCGAACGGAGAAGGGTGTGCAGTTAGAATGCTGATGAGATTCCAGTCTATTACACCGGATTCTTCCGAACTGTGTTTCAACCACCGAGAAGAGAACCGGGGAACCACCCGTTGAGGATTATGAGGCAGACAAGCACGGACGAGCGCGGTCCCATCCGCGACGAAAAGCCTGCGCTGTGGCTGTGGTCGCAGTACATCCTGGACTCGCTGGCGTGGATCGTGGCCATCGTCCTGGCGCTGGTGCTCCGGTACGAGCTCACGGTGGACCAGATCAATCCCGGGGGCGTCGCCGTCTTCTGCGGGGCCGCCGTGCTGGTCCAGCTGATCGTCGGCTATTCCTTCGCGCTGTACCGCGGCCGCTACAGTTTCGGCAGCTTCCACGAGATGCGCCTGCTTGCCATCGTCACCCTGGTGGTTGCCGCCATCCTGGTCCTGGTCAGTGCACTCTTCGGCCTGGCCATCGACATCCCGCGAAGCACCGGAATGATTGCCTTCCCGTTCGCCTGCCTGTTCATGGCAGCCATGCGCTACCTCAAGCGGATGTACGTCGAGGGAAAGGCACGCCCCGGCGATGAGGCCTCCCGCACGCTGGTGTACGGTGCCGGATTCCTGGGCAGTTCCCTCGTAACCCGCATGATGAAGGACCCGGAATCTCCTTACTATCCGGTGGGGCTGATCGACGATGATCCGGCCAAGAAGCACCTGCGCCTGTCCACGGTGCCCGTGCTTGGAAAACTCGAAGACCTGCGCGAAATCGTGCAGCGCACCCGTGCCACCGTCCTGATCATCGCGATCGCCGACGTCGAAGCCCGCCAGGTGCGGCTGGTCACCGACCGCGCCGAAGGTCTGGACCTGCGCGTGCTGGTGCTGCCGCCGCTGAAGGACATGCTGAGCAAGGGTGCCGGGGCCGGATTGACCGACTTCCGCGAGGTTGCCGTCGAGGACCTCATCGGGCGCCGCCCCGTGGACATCCATGTGGAGGAAGTCGCCGGCTACCTGACCGGCCGCAAGGTGCTGGTCACCGGTGCCGGCGGTTCCATCGGCTCCGAGCTGTGCCGCCAGATCACGGCCTTCGACCCCGCGGAGCTGATCATGGTGGACCGGGACGAGACGGGCCTTCAGCTCACTCAGCTGTCCATCACCGGCCACGGACTGCTCAACGGCAAGGACACCGTCCTTGCCGACATCCGGGACCCCGACGCCCTGGAACAGATCTTCTCCGACCGCCGGCCCGACGTCGTTTTCCACGCCGCCGCGCTCAAGCACGTCTCGCTCCTGGAGCAGTATCCGCAGGAGGCCTGGAAGACCAACGTGCTGGGAACCGCGAATGTCCTGCGCGCGGCCAAAAAGGCCAAGGTCAAATACTTTGTGAACATCTCCACCGACAAGGCGGCGAATCCCACCACCGTGCTGGGGCACTCCAAGCGCGTGGCCGAGAAGCTCACCGCCTGGATGGCCGACAGCAGCGGCGAGCGCTATGTGTCGGTGCGGTTCGGCAACGTCATCGGCAGCCGTGGCTCCATGCTGCCGCTGTTCACCGAACAGATCCGCCAGGGCGGGCCGCTGACCGTGACGGACCCCGAGGTCACCCGCTTCTTCATGACCATTCCCGAGGCCTGCCAGCTGGTGATCCAGGCGGGTGCGATCGGACGCGGCGGTGAAGTGCTGATCCTTGACATGGGCGAGCCCGTGAAGATCCTGGACGTCGCCCGGCGGATGATCGACATGTCCGGCAAGGACATTGAAATTGTGTTCACCGGGCTTCGGCAGGGTGAAAAGCTGCACGAAATCCTGGTCGGGACGGGCGAAGACGACTCACGTCCGCTGCACCCGAAGATCTCCCACACGGCAGTCGACGAGCTCAACCCTTCGGACCTGCGGTTCGAGGACTGGCTGCACAAGTGCGGCGTGGACTCCCACGGAGAGGTCCTGCCCCCGGTCACGGGCATCGGGGGAGTGCCCGGGGGAGTGCCCGGGGGACTGCCCGGGGGAGTGTCCGCCGAGCGGGCCCGCGTGCATCCGTTCAACGGCGGCACGGCGGAACGGCGGACGGGCTGATGCTGCTGGCCCTGTGTGTCGGTGCAGCCTTCCTGGTGAGCCTGCTGCTTCCCTTCGCCTTCATACCCCTGCTGCGCCGGCTTGGTGTCCTGGACATCCCGAACGAGCGCTCCTCCCACACCAAGGAGATTATCCGCGGCGTCGGCGTGACCATCGCCGCAGGCGTCCTGCTGGGGCTGATGCTGTCCCTGTTGACCGGCCTGGTGGCCGTTGACCGCTCGATTGTGCTCATCCTGATCGTGATCATCGCGTCGGCGTCCCTGCTCGGCTGGATTGAGGACTTCCGCGGCCTGTCCGTCCGGCTGCGCGCCGGACTGCAGCTGGCGCTCGGAGTCCTGGGCACCACGGCACTGGTGTGGACCATGGAGCAGAGCTACTGGTGGGTGCCCGTCGGGGCGCTGGCCATCGCCGCCTACATCAACGTCGCCAACTTCATGGACGGCGTCAACGGCATCTCGGGGCTGCACGGAATCACCGTGGGAGTCCTGTACGCCGTCGGCGGGCTGCTCAGCGACCACGTCTGGATGACAGTTGCCGGAGCAGTCACCGCCGCCGCCTTTGCCGCTTTCCTGCCGTGGAACCTGGGCCGCGGATCGGTGTTCATGGGCGACGTCGGCAGCTACCTCCTGGGCGCCTCGATTGCCGGCACCGCGGTGGCCGCCTTCCTCGCCGGCGTCAACGTGGAGTATCTGCTCTTCCCGATCCTCATCTACTTGGCCGACACCTTTTCCACCCTCCTGATGCGCATCAGCCGGGGAGAGCGCTGGTACGCGGCGCACCGCCAACACGTCTATCAGCGACTGACGGACGCGGGGCTCAGCCATCTGCAGTCGGCGGCCGTGGTCACCGTGTGCACCCTGCTGACGGGGACGGCGGGGCTGGTTGTGGCCGGCGCCGGCGATGTGCTCAAAGTCGCCGTGACCCTGTTCGCACTGGCGGTGGTGGTGTTTTACCTGCTGTCGCCCCGGATCTTCGACCGGCAGCGCACCCGCGTGTGAGCCTGCATGACGCGCACGGCCGGCGGCAACTTCTATGTGTTGTAGAATTTCTTCTGTCGCGGATTCCCGCGCCGCAGCTCCCACCCGCACCGGCCCGAAGGATGTCCCAAGAGTTATGAGCCCCGCAGACGGTGCCCTGACTGGACGTCCCCTTGTCGCCTCCGGACCCACTTCGAATCCCTGGCTCGGTATCTTCCGTGCCTCAATGAAGTGGACAGGAATGCTGGTTGTCGTTCTCGGCGCGGCTTCCTTAATTGCTGCCGGCACCACGGGCCTCGGCAGCGTGCTGTTCGGCTGGGCGCTCGTCGCGGCGTTCAGCGGCGTCAGCCTCCTGATCGTCCATGTAGTGGGCCGCGACAATCCGCACGGCGCCATGGCAATGTTCGCTTTGATCTACATCGTCAAAGTGGTCCTCTTCGCCGCGGTGCTGTTTATGATCGGCAGGCCCGCGTGGCTGGACGCCACGTGGTTCTTCACCGCCGCCATCCTCACCGTGGTGGTGTGGCAGATCGCGGAAATTCGTGCCTTCTCCCGGATTCGTTTCCAGCTTTACGACGACGAGCCGCAGCCGACGCCTGCGCCGGCCCGGGAACCATCTTCAGTAAAAGGGGAAAAGGATGTCTGAAAAACCCGGGTTCGACCCCGAGTCCACGTACGACTCCGGCATGCGCGTCTTCAGCTATATCATTGGCGGGATCGTCGCCTGGGGTTTGGTAGGGTGGTTTTTGGACAATCTGTTCGAGACCCAGTGGTTGGTGCTCGTCGGCATTCTTTTCGGAGCCGCCGCCGGATTTTACCTGACCAAAGTGCACGGCCTGACCGGAAGCAAACCTGCGAAAGCCAGCGTCGGCCCTCCAGCCCATGACCGTGAAGAAGCCGAACAGTAATGCCAAAGATTTTAGACCGGGCAACTACCCTTGCCCCGATTCACACGCCCGATGAAGGACACAGCAGAGAGGAAACGCGTTGATCGCGCTTGCACTCCCGGCCACTAATGAAGGTGGATTCGTTCCGCCGGCCATTTCAGATATGCACCTCCCTGAGATTTTCCCGTGGGGCGCCGAATACGGTACCGGTGTTGGCAAGCAGATGCTGCTGGTCATCATCTCAGTTGTCATCATCGCTGTGTTCTTTATTCTTGCTTCCCGCAAGGGAAAGCTCGTGCCGGGACGCCTGCAGTTCCTGGGTGAATGGGGTTACGGCTTCGTCCGTAACAGCATCGCCAAGGACGTAATCGGCGAGCGGGACTTCCTTAAGTTCGTTCCGTTCCTCTTCGCACTGTTCTTCTTTATTGTTGTCAACAACATTTACGGTGCCATTCCGTTCATCCAGCTGCCCAGCTTCTCCCACCCGGGCGGAGCGTACCTGCTGGCAGCAATCGTCTACGTGACGTGGATCGGTGTTGGCATCAAGAAGCACGGTATGAAGTACTTCGTGAAGGCGACGGTTCCGTCCGGCGTGCCGTGGTACATCCTCCCCGTTCTGGTTCCGATCGAGATCATCTCCAACTTCCTGGTCCGGCCGATCACGCACAGCCTGCGTCTGTTCGCCACCATGATGTCCGGACACTTGATCATCATGCTCGCCGGCGCCGGCATCGAATACCTCCTGGTCCTCCAGGACAACATCCTGCTCCAGGCCTCCTCGGTGCTGGTTCTAGGCGGCGGTATCGCCATGTACATGCTTGAAGCACTGATCATGGTGCTCCAGGCCTACGTTTTCACTCTGCTGACCGCCATTTACATCCAGGGCGCGCTGGCAGACGATCACTAAGCTTTCCCTCCGGGAAACCTAAGCTTCCCCTCGGGGAAACCCCAAGCAACCTGCCCTTCAGGGCATCTTGAAAGGAAAAAACACATGGAAATCGAAGGTAGCCTCAACGCAATCGGCTATGGCCTCTCCGCAATCGGCGGCGCAATCGGCGTGGGCCTCGTCTTCTTCGCTTACATCAGCGGCGTTGCACGCCAGCCGGAGGCACAGCGTGTACTCCAGCCGATCGCATTCCTGGGTCTGGCACTGACCGAAGCCCTCGCTATCCTTGGTCTGGTTCTCGCGTTCATTGTCTAGTCCGAACCGACTGACCCACCAAGCAGATAGGACGGGTGCATTATGGATCAGGTAGTCATGTTGGCAGCCTCTGAAGGCGCCAGCCCCCTGATGCCCAACATCTGGGAAATCCTGGTGACGGGAATCAGTTTCGCCATACTGATGTTCATCGTCGTCAAGTTTGTGGTGCCGGCCTTCGAGAAGACGTTTGCGGAGCGCACGGAAGCCATCGAAGGCAACATTGCCAAGGCCGAAAAGGCCCAGGCAGAAGCCAGCGCAGCGCTGGTCGAATACAAGGCACAGCTTTCCGATGCCCGGGCAGAAGCCAACGCCATCCGCGAAGAAGCACGCGCTGAAGGCGCCCAGATCCTCGCGGAGCTGAAGGCCAAGGCCGCTGCTGAGTCCGCACGGATCACCGAGCAGGCACAGGTGCAGATCGCTGCAGAGCGGCAGGCGGCTGTTACGTCGCTCCGCGCTGAGGTCGGCACTCTGGCAACCGAGCTGGCCGGACGCATCATCGGCGAGACGCTTGAGGATGACGCCCGCGCCGCACGCGTGGTGGACCGTTTCCTTGGGGAACTGGAAAACGAGAACGCAGGTGCAGCTAGGTAATGGCAGGAGTATCGAGCGAATCACTGGCCGTGGCGCAGAAGCAGCTGGAAGCCAAGCTTCCGTTTGCTTCGCTGTCACTGGCAGAGGAACTCTTTGGAATCCTGGGCGTTCTCGACAGCAGCGCCGGTATCCGGCGTGCGCTGACCGATCCCGCCCGTCAAAGCGATGCCAAGGCGGCGCTGGTTGCACAGCTGGTACGCGGCAAGGTTTCGGCAGACGCCGAGGCCATTGTTGCTGATCTGGTCTCCTCGCGTTGGCGGTCTCCGCGTGACTTGGGTGATGCGCTCGAGGAACTGGCTGCCACTGTTGTTTCAGCAACGGCAGAAAACCGCGGATCGGGTCTTGCAGGCCTAGACGCCTTGGAAGACGACCTGATCCGGTTCCGCCGGGCAGTCGCTTCCAGCCACGAACTTCAGCGGGCTTTGTCCGAGCCGCAGGCATCGCCTGAGGCAAAGGTCATTCTGGCGCAGAAGCTGGTGCCCGGGGCAAGCCCCGAAGCACTGGTACTGATCCGCCAGGCAGTCACGCATCCGCGCGGCCTGAAGCCCAGTGCCCTCGTGGCACGCTTCCTGGATCTCGTTGCCGGGCGCCAGAAGCGCTGGATTGCCGAGGTTCGGGCCGCCCGTCCGTTGACCCAAGAGCAGCTTTCGCGTCTGCAGTCCTCTCTTAATGGACTCTACGGCCGTGAGTTGAAGATCAACGCCGACGTTGAACCGTCACTGATCGGCGGCGTGCGGATCGCAGTGGGAGACGAGATACTGGATTCATCAGTAGTTTCCCGTCTGTCCGACCTCCGTCGGAAGCTCGCGGTCTAGCCGTCCCGCGGGACGGTTGAGACCAGTTCAGATCATTTGAGAATTAATCACGGTCATCGGCACCAAGCGATGATCACAACACAGGAGAGCAGGGACTGCAGATGGCCGAATTGACCATCAACGCCGACGACGTCCGTAATGCGTTGAACGAATTTGCGGCGTCCTACGAACCCGGAAACGCAGAGCGCGTTGAAGTTGGCCGCGTAACAACCGCCAGCGACGGCATTGCCCGTGTGGAGGGCCTGCCCTCCGTCATGGCGAACGAGCTGCTTCGGTTCGAGGACGGCACACTGGGCCTCGCCCAGAACCTTGACACCCGTGAAATCGGTGTCGTTGTACTCGGCGACTTCGCCGGGATCGAAGAAGGCCAGGAAGTTCACCGCACCGGTGAAGTCCTGTCCGTACCTGTCGGGGACAACTTCCTCGGCCGCGTTGTCGACCCGCTGGGCGAGCCGATGGATGACCTGGGCCCGATCGAGGCCGAGGGACGCCGCGCACTGGAACTTCAGGCGCCGGGCGTAACCCAGCGCAAGTCTGTACACGAACCGCTTCAGACCGGTCTCAAGGCTATCGACGCCATGATTCCGATTGGCCGCGGACAGCGCCAGCTGATCATCGGTGACCGCAAGACGGGTAAGACCGCCATTGCCGTTGACGCCATCCTTAACCAGAAGGCGAACTGGGACTCCGGAGATGTTCAGAAGCAGGTGCGCTGCATTTATGTAGCCATCGGCCAGAAGGCATCCACCGTTGCTGAAATCAAGCGCACCCTCGAAGACAAGGGCGCAATGGAGTACACCACCATTGTTGCTTCCCCCGCTTCGGACCCCGCCGGTTTCAAGTACCTGGCTCCCTACGCCGGTTCGGCCATTGGCCAGCACTGGATGTACGGCGGCAAGCATGTACTGATCATCTTTGATGACCTGTCCAAGCAGGCCGAAGCCTACCGCGCCGTATCCCTGCTGCTCCGGCGCCCGCCGGGACGCGAAGCTTACCCGGGCGATGTGTTCTACTTGCACTCTCGCCTGCTGGAACGCTGCGCGAAGCTCTCCGATGAGCTCGGTGCCGGTTCGATGACGGGCCTGCCCATCATCGAGACCAAGGCAAATGACGTGTCGGCGTACATCCCGACCAACGTCATCTCCATCACCGATGGTCAGATCTTCCTGCAGTCGGACCTCTTCAACGCCAACCAGCGCCCCGCCGTCGACGTCGGTATTTCCGTCTCGCGCGTCGGTGGAGCTGCTCAGCAGAAGGCCATGAAGAAGGTCTCCGGTACTTTGAAGCTGGAACTGGCCCAGTACCGCGACATGCAGGCATTCTCCATGTTTGCTTCGGACCTCGATGCAGCCACCCGCCAGCAGCTCACCCGCGGTGCGCGTCTGATGGAACTCCTCAAGCAGGGTCAGTACGCTCCGTACCCCGTTGAAGAGCAGGTTGTTTCGATCTGGGCCGGCACCAACGGCTACCTGGACGATGTTCCCGTGGAAGATGTTCTCCGCTTTGAAGGCGAGTTCATCGACCACCTGAAGCACAGCACCTCGGTGCTGACCACCCTGGCGCAGACGGGCAAGCTTGAGGACTCCACTGTGGAGGAACTCAAGAAGCGCGTAGTCGCGTTCAAGGAAGGATTCTTCGGCGAAGGAGACAACCACATGGTTGCCGCCGGCCACGAAGAGTACGCAGCCTTGGGCGAAGACGCTGTTGACCAGGAAAAGATCGTCAAGCAGAAGCGCTAGCGGCTCTTCGTTCCGCGTCCGGATCATCTGATCCGGACGCGGAACCCTTGCCAAAGCCTTAGCCCCTAGTAGAACGCTAGGAACTGAAAGGAAAAGTATGGGAGCCCAAATTCGGGTCTACCGTCAGAAGATCGCTTCGACGACGTCGATGCAGAAGATCTTCAAGGCGATGGAGCTGATTGCTGCCTCTCGCATTGGAAAGGCACGCACCCGTGTGGCTGCGTCATTGCCGTATTCCAATGCGATCACCCGTGCCGTTTCTGCTGTGGCGTCCCAGTCGGAAATCGATCACCCGCTGACTACCGAGCCGGAGCAAATCCGCCGGGCAGCCATGGTGGTTCTGACTTCCGACCGCGGTCTTGCTGGTTCGTACTCCGCCAGTGTGCTGAAGCAAAGCGAATCCTTGGCCGAACTGCTCCGTGAAGAGGGCAAAGAGGTCAAGACCTACCTGGTGGGACGTAAGGCGCAGGCCTACTACGACTTCCGTGAGCGCGAAGCTGCGCGTGTCTGGACCGGAAACACCGATGCACCGGACTTTGAAACAGCCCGCGAAATCGGCCAGGCACTTCTTGATGACTTCAACACTGACTACGAAGACGGCGGCGTGGATGAAATCCACATTGTCTACACGCGCTTCAAGTCGATGGTTGTCCAGGAACCCACGGTGATCCGCCTGCTTCCGCTGGAAGTAGTCGAGGAAGAAGCACAGTCCGAGACTGAGCTGCTGCCTCTCTACGAGTACGAGCCCGAGCCCGAAAAGGTTCTTGACGCACTGCTGCCGCGCTACATCGAGTCGCGCATCTTCGCAGCCATGCTTCAGGCAGCCGCTTCCGAGCTCGCCGCCCGCCAGCGCGCAATGAAGTCCGCAGGGGACAACGCCTCCGACCTTATTAAGAAGTACACGCGACTTCGCAATAACGCCCGCCAGGCCGAGATCACCCAGGAACTGTCCGAGATCGTGGCCGGTGCCGACGCGCTCAGCGCGTCCTAGCTCCAGCCGCCAACCGGCGTAGTTCCACCAGAAGCAAACTTAGTCCACACGCCATCTAACTGAGTGAAGTGAGAGAGATGACTGCCCAAACTGTCGAGCACGGATCTAATTCCGTAGCCTCGGGTGCCACCGGCCGTATCGCCCGTGTCATCGGCCCGGTTGTCGACGTCGAATTCCCGGCTGACGCAATTCCCACCATCTACAACGCGCTGACCACCGAGCTGACGCTCAACGGTGAGACCCGCACCATTACGTTCGAAACGTCCCAGCACCTCGGCGACAACCTCGTGCGCGCCATCTCCATGCAGGCCACCGACGGCCTGGTCCGCGGCGCAGCCGTCAAGGATACCGGCGCACCGATCCATGTCCCCGTGGGCGACGGCGTCAAGGGCCACATCTTCAACGTCCTGGGCAAGCCCCTGGACGTTCGCGAAGACGAGCTCGAAATCACCGAGCACTGGCCGATCCACCGCAAGGCTCCGAACTTTGCGGACCTTGAGGGCTCCACCGAGATGCTGGAAACCGGCATCAAGGTGATCGACCTTCTCACCCCGTACATCAAGGGTGGAAAGATCGGCCTGTTCGGCGGCGCCGGTGTCGGCAAGACCGTGCTGATCCAGGAAATGATCACCCGTGTTGCCCGCAACTTCGGTGGTACGTCGGTATTCGCCGGTGTCGGCGAGCGTACCCGTGAGGGCAACGACCTCTGGGTTGAAATGGAAGAGGCAGGCGTCCTGAAGGACACCGCCCTTGTATTCGGCCAGATGGATGAGCCGCCGGGAACGCGTCTGCGCGTGGCCCTGTCCGGCCTGACCATGGCGGAGTACTTCCGCGATGTGCAGAACCAGGACGTGCTGCTCTTCATCGACAACATCTTCCGCTTCACGCAGGCAGGTTCCGAAGTTTCAACGCTTCTGGGCCGCATGCCGTCCGCCGTGGGCTACCAGCCGAACCTGGCTGACGAGATGGGTCTCCTGCAGGAGCGCATCACGTCCACCAAGGGTCACTCGATCACGTCGATGCAGGCCATTTACGTGCCTGCTGATGACTACACCGACCCGGCCCCGGCCACCACGTTCGCGCACCTGGACGCCACCACGGAACTTTCCCGTGAAATCGCCTCGCGCGGCCTGTACCCGGCCGTGGATCCGCTGACCTCCACGTCGCGCATCCTCGACCCGCAGTACGTGGGCCAGGAGCACTACGACACTGCTGTCCGCGTCAAGCAGATCCTTCAGAAGAACAAGGAACTGCAGGACATCATCGCCATCCTCGGCATCGACGAGCTGGGCGAAGAGGACAAGATTGTTGTGGCACGTGCACGCCGCATCCAGCAGTTCCTGTCGCAGAACACCTACACCGCCAAGCAGTTCACCGGCGTCGAGGGCTCCACGGTCACCATCAAGGAAACCATCGAGGGCTTCAAGGCCATCTGCGACGGCGACGTTGACCACATCGCCGAGCAGGCTTTCTTCAACGTCGGCAGCATGGACGATGTAGAGCGCAACTGGGCGAAGATCCAAGAGCAGACCGGGAAGTAAGCCCTATGGCGAACACTGCTGAACTCGAAGTTGAGATTGTTGCCGCCGACCATTTTGTCTGGTCCGGCGCGGCGAAGATGGTCAAGGCACGCACCAGCGAGGGCGACGTCGGGATCCTTCCCGGCCACACCCCGCTGCTGGCCATCCTGGCCGAAGGCGAAATGGCCATTGAACCGGTGTCCGGCGCGCGCTTCACGGTGAACGTTGACGGTGGTTTCTTCTCCGTCGACCGCGACCGCGTGGTGATTGTCGCTGACAACGCTCAGATGAACGACGCAGCTAACGCTGGGACTCGCTGACCCTTCCCAATGAGCAGCTCTTATGTGTTCATTGCGCTGGCAGGGCTTCTCTGCCTGCTGGTACTGGCAGTAATTCTGTTCGGGGTGCGCCGCAGCCAGCTGCGGCGCGCCCTCGGTACTTTCGATGCCTCCATTTGCCTCCCGCCCGGCGGGTGGCAGATGGGGGTTTGTCGTTATACGGACACCCACCTGGAGTGGCTGCGCCTTATTTCGCTCAGCCCGCGTCCGCCCCACCGCTTCCTGCGCAGCTCCCTGGAGATCGGCAGCTGGCGGCAGCCGACCGAAGCTGAGCGTGCCCGCATCCAACCGGGCGCCATTGTGGTTAACCTTGAATACGAGGGCCGCGAAGTACTGGTCGCCATGAGTTACGAGGTCTACACGGGCCTCTCCTCATGGCTGGAAGCCGGCCCCGTCATCGGCATCGGAACCTGGCGCTGACGCAAGACTGAAACGTCCGCCGCCTTTGACCTTTCCCAGTTGGTTGGGCGTCTTGGTAATTCGAACCCACCTTAGTATTGAGGGATGGAAGACGTCATAGTTGTTACCGGGCCGTCCACGCTCAACGGAGCTGTCAGTGTCCCCGGAGCCAAAAACAGCGTCCTGAAACTCATGGCAGCCACGCTGCTTGCGCAGGGACGCTCCACCATCACCAACGTTCCCAACATCCAGGATGTCTGGATCATGGCCGAGCTGCTGCGCAGGTTGGGCTGCACCGTCGACTACGACGTCGAAGCGGCCGCCGTTTCAGTGGAGGTCCCCGAAGTGCCGGGGCACCAGGCCGACTACGACCTGGTGCGGGCCATGCGTGCCTCCATCTCGGTTCTGGGTCCTCTGGTGGCCCGCTGCCGGCAGGCCGAAGTTGCGCTCCCCGGCGGGGACGCCATCGGCTCCCGCGGTCTGGACATGCACCGCGCCGGACTGGAGCTGATGGGCGCCACCATCACCATTGACCACGGCTACCTTGTCGCCTCCGTGCCCGAAGGCCTGATCGGCGCCCGCCATCTTTTGGACTTTCCCTCCGTCGGTGCCACCGAGAACCTGATGATGGCTGCCACCCTGGCCGCCGGCACCACGGTGATCGACAACGCGGCGCGCGAACCGGAGATCACCGACATCGCCGAGATGCTCAACGAGATGGGCGCGCGGATCTCCGGGATCGGAACCAACACCCTCGTCATCGAAGGCGTGGAGCGGCTGGAACCGGTGGTTCACCGTGTCGTGCCTGACCGCATTGTTGCCGGCACCTGGGCATTCGCGGCGGCTGTCACCGGCGGCTGCATAGAGGTGCGGAACGCCGACGCCTCTGCCCTGGCCGTGGTGCTGGACAAGCTGACGCAGGCCGGCTGTTCGGTCACGGTGGGGGAGGACAGCTTCACCGTGAAGGGTCCGGAGCGCCCGGAGCCGATCAACGTCTCCACCCTTCCCTACCCGGGATTCCCCACCGATCTGCAGCCGTTCGTTGTCACCCTGAACGCTGTGTCCAGCGGCTCCGGCATGGTCACGGAGAACGTCTTTGAGGCGCGCTGGGGGTTCACCTCGGAGCTGGCGAGGCTGGGGGCCGGCATCCGCCTGGACGGGCACCATGCCCTGATCCAGGGCGTCCCGAGACTCTCCGGGGCTCCGGTGGAGGCCAACGACATCCGGGCCGGCGCCGCCCTGGTGATCGCCGGGCTCGCTGCCGAGGGGACCACCGAGGTGCGGGGCGTGGACCACATCGACCGCGGGTACGAGCATTTCATGGAGAATCTCCGCGGCCTGGGCGCGCAGGTCGTCCGCCGGCGGAGCTGACGGCCACAGGTACGTTCTCCCAACAACAAAGTCCCCGGCGAATGCCGGGGACTTTGTTGTTGGTCCGGAGGAACCGGAGCCGAAAAGCGTGGTGACGCTAAGCGCAGTGGCGCTTAGAGCGCGGTGACGCCGGTGGCCTGGGGGCCCTTGGCGCCCTGGCCGATTTCGAACTCAACACGCTGGTTCTCGTCGAGGGTCTTGAATCCACCGGTCTGAATTTCAGAGTAGTGAACAAAGACGTCGCCGTCTGAATCGTCGGGAGTGATGAAGCCGAAGCCCTTTTCAGCGTTAAACCATTTGACGGTACCCTGTGCCATTTTGTTTCTCCTCATAAGTGGAACTTCCGGCCGCCACACCCCGCGGAGGCCTATTGTTACTGAAACGGGAAGGCTCAAGATCCTTGCCATTCAGCAGTTCCTTGAGGAGCTTCACGCTCGCAACGGTCTTGCGAGCATGAATAACACCTACACAAAGACTGGTTATAGGATTACACACCGCCAATGAGTGGTCAACGAATTTGCCGAAAAAACTTCCAAGTATTTTCGGGCCTGCGAACTAAGCGCTCCAGCCCCGTTGGGCGAGGCACCAGTTAGGCATTTCGACGACGAAATTCGGCCTGGCTGGAGGACGGCTAGAAGAGGCGCGAGGCCGAATCGTCGACGCCGCGCATGGCGTCGTAGTCCAAAGTCAGGCAGTCAATTCCGCGGTCAGCGGCCAGCACGCGGGCCTGCGGCTTGATCTGCTGCGCAGCGAAAACGCCGCGGACGGGAGCCAGCAGCGGATCCCGGTTCAGCAGTTCAAGGTACCGGGTCAGCTGCTCCACGCCGTCAATGTCGCCGCGCCGCTTGAGTTCGATGGCCACCGTGGCGCCCTTGGCATCGCGGGCCAGGATGTCCACCGGTCCGATCGCCGTCATGTACTCGCGCCGGATCAGTGTGAAGCCGTCGCCGAGCTTGGTGATCTGTTCCGCCAGCAGGCGCTGCAGGTCGGCCTCCACACCGTCCTTGATCAGGCCGGGGTCCACGCCCAGGTCGTGGGAGGTCTCGGAGAACCGTTCGTAGATGCTGATGACGAGCTTGTCATCCGTCTTGGTGCTCTGGACGTTCCAGGTTTCGATGACGCCCGTTTCGGCGTCGTCGTCCTCGGGCGCGGTGATCCGCAGGGTGGCCGGCGGGCTCATCCAGTTCAGGGGTTTGTAGGAGCCGCCGTCCGAGTGGATCAGGACGGAACCGTCGGCTTTCACCATCAGCAGACGGACGGCGAGCGGAAGATGGGCACGGAGGCGGCCGATGTAGTCAACAGAGCAGCGGGCAATAACTAAACGCACAGTTGCACTTTACCGGCTCCGCTCGGGCAAAATGACTTGTATGCCCCGTTCCAACCGTCCCCGCCGCCCGCCGGGCGCAGCCAACGCCAATCTGGGCCGCAGCGCCCGCAGCAAGTGGGCAACCCCCGCGGCCGAGGTGGATTTGGAGCGGACGCGGGCCGGAATCCCGCACCGCGAGAGCGCGCCCGACGGCGAATGGTCAGTGCGGCAAATCACGGCACGGAACGCGGCCAAGGACTATAAATGCCCCGGATGCGGCATGATCATTCCGCCCGGCGTGCCGCACCTGGTGGTGTGGCAGGAGGATTCGCTGCTGGGCCGGGACACCGCTGTGTCGGACCGCAGGCACTGGCACGATCGCTGCTGGCGCACCCGCAGGTCCGGCGGCGGGCGCCTGGGCCGCCGCTGACGGCCGGCAGGGCTGAGGGCGGCTCCGGGACGCATTCCGGTTAGCGGTGGTCCTGGCGGGAGATGAAGACGTCCTTGAGCAGCAGCAGCACCGCTGCGGCGGTCGGGATCGCGATGAGCGCGCCGAGGACCCCGAGCAGCGTGCCGCCGGCAATAACCGCAATGACGGCCACAGCTCCGGGCACCGCCACGGCGCGCTGCATGATGCGCGGGGAGACGAAGTACGCCTCGAACTGCAGGTAGGCGAGGTAGAAGAGGGCGAAGACCACGGCCGTCTGCCAGCTGACGGTGAGCGCCACCAGGGAAACCAGGATGAGGGCAATCGGGGGACCAACCAGCGGAATAAAAGCCAGCAGCGCCACCACGAAGGCCAGCAGCACGGAGAACGGCACGCCCGCGATGGACATCACGATGAAGGCATAGCTGGCATCCAGCACCGCAACTATTGCCTGTCCGAACACGTAGTTTCCGACGCTGCTGGTGATTTCTTCCGAGAGCGACTCAACGCGCCGGCGGCGGCTGCGCGGGGCCAGCCGGTAGGCCCACATCTTCATGGAGGGCAGCGAGGACAGGAAATAAAGGGTCAGCACCAGAATGATCAGCGCGCCGAAGAGCCCGTTGGCAATTACCGTGCCAACCGACAAAACGCCGCCGAAAACACCGCCGAGGGCGTCGGGGTTCGTGAAGAACTTGTTGACTTCCTCTTCGATGCGCTCCCTCACATGGAATTGTTCATCGATGTTCACGAAGAAATCGGATTCCAGGAAGGTGTTGACATATCCGGGGGCGTTGCTGATGATTTCCGAGGTCTGCCGGACAATCGTGGGAATCAGAGTGGCGAAAAAACTGGCCACGATGCCGGCCAGGATCAGCAGCGTGATCGCGATTCCGGCGGGGCGGGGAATGCGGCGGGCGCCCAGCCAGCGCACAATCGGATCCAGTCCCAGGGCAATAAAGAGCGCGGCACCGATCCACACCAGGAGCTCGCCGACATTGGTCAGAATGAAGAAAACCAGCAGGGCGAATCCCACGCCCACGGAAAACATGAAGCCGAAATGAATGGGGGCGGTCATGCCGCGGGCCGAGTCGTCAGCGTTGCCGGGCGTCCCGCTGGCCGAACTTTCGCCGGAGCTCGCCTCCGCAGGCGCGTTGACCTCCGGAGGAAACTCAAACCTGGGGCGCGGACGAGCGCCGGGTACGCCATGCGGAACAGCCTGCCGCAGCCGGCCGGAAGCCGCTGCCAGGAAGCCCTGCCGCGGCGTGCGGTCAAAAGTACGCGCCGGTTCCCCTGCCTGCTGCGGATCCTTCCGCGGTTCCTCGGCCGGCCGGTCCTGGTTCTCGCCCATTTTTGCATGTCTCCTGTATGTAGCGAACGCCCCGGGTACGAAGCGCCAGATTATCAGCCGCACGGGGCTCGGATAGCGGAGCGGCGACCGCCGCGCACACCGGAATGTGACCGTTCCGGGGATTTCGTTACCATTGGGTTATAAACCCAATTACCGCCCGATAGCCAAGAGACTCCACGTCCCGTTTCAGCCTGCCTACAGGTGAGGCGATTGCACCGAGACTGAAGATAGGTAAGTTGTGCGAAACAAAATTGCAGTTCCGCTGATCGTGATCGGAGTCCTGCTGATGCTTCTCGGCATCGGGCAGCGAACGGTCTGGGCTCCGCCCAGCACTGTCACAGCCGAAGCGCCGTCCGAAAACCAGCAGGCCCCGTTGACTGTTGTCGGCGCTGATGTCCTCACCGCACACCCCGGGGGCGTGGACCTGACGGTAGCGGGCGATGGCCCCTTCCTGATGGCCGTGGGCCGGGCTGACGACGTGGACGCCTGGGTGGGCGACGCCTCCGCCGTGCGCGTCGGTGCCGACGGCGAGAGCCTGACCTCCGAGCTCGCCGAAGGCACGCCGACCGTGCCCAACCCGGCCGGATCCGACCTTTGGGTCTCCGAACAGGAAGTCGACGGCGAAACGACCTTCACCTGGGAAGCTCCGGCATCGGGCGACTGGCAGATCCTGCTGGCCACGGACGGCACCGCTCCGGCGCCCGCCGACGTATCGGTCACCTACGCCAACGATGCCACAACACCCTTTGCCGTGCCGTTGATCGTGGGAGGCGCGCTGCTCGCCGTTCTCGGCCTGGCGCTGGCGTTCGTCGCCGGCCGCGGCAACAGCGGACGCGGTTCCGGCGGCAGCGGACCGTCCACCGCAGGTCCTGCCCGGGACACCGCAGCGGCAGCGCATCCGGCAACAGCCAGCACCACCTCGCTGCCGGCAGCGGATCCAGCGGCCCCTGCCGATAAGCCGCTGCCCGCCAGCCCGTCCGGGCATCCCGCACCGGCCGCAGATTCCGCAAAGAGCCGCACCTCTGACCCGGCCGGTTCGTCGTCGTTCAGCGTTGTGCCCGCCCTGCGCCGCCGTGGACCGGCTGCGGCCTTCGGCACCGCCCTCGCCGCCGTCCTGGCCTTCGGCGCCGTTCCGGCGCCGGCCCTTGCCGCCCTGCCGCTGACCGCGGCTCCCACCTCCGAAGCCTCCGAAGCCGCCGATGAGGCCGATGAAACCGTGCCGCCTGTGGTCCTGGACGCGCAGCTGGAACGAATCCTTGACGACGTGGCCACCACGGTCCAGGAAGCGGATGCCGCCAAGGACCCCGCGCTGCTGGCCACCCGCGCCGGCGGCCCCGCAGCGGCCCTGCGAAAGGCCGGCTATGCCACGGCCGCCAAAGTGCCCACCCACGCGGCGCCGGAGGCGGTTTCCGCCGAGCCGCTGAAGACCGACCTGATCATGGGCGGAACCGAGTTTCCGCGCAGCATCGTGGCGGTGACCCAGGGGCCCGAGAACGAGGTTCCGCAGGCACTTCTGCTGGTGCAGAACTCGGCGCGTGAGAATTACAAGCTCGTTTCGTCCGTTCGGATGCTTCCGGGAACCAGCTTCCCGCCGCGTCCGGCCGGCAACGCCGGTGTGGATCCGGCGCCGGCAGATTCCGCCGAGGGCCTTGCCGCTTCCCCGCAGGCTGCGGTGGACGCGTTGGCTGACGCCCTGACCAACCCGGCCGGCAAGAACAAGGACACCTTCTCGCCGAATACCTTCGCCGAGGCCGTGACCAAGTTCCAGACCGATGTCACGGCCAGCCCGGACAACGAGTTCGCCAAGATCACCTTCAAGCACACGCCGGTGCCCAAAGACACGAGCGCCCTGCGCACCGCTGACGGCGGAGCCATCGTGTTCGGCTACATGGACAGCAGCTACACGAGCGTTCCCCGCGAAGCCGGCGACTCCATCAACCTGGAAGGCACCATCTACCAGACGCTGACCGGCGAGACGAGCACCGACGCCGGCATCGACGTCAAGTACGGCGAAGGAGTCATGCTGTACGTTCCGCCGGCAGGCAGCACGGCACCGCTCCAAGTGATCGGCGCCGTCCAGGAGCTGCTCTCCGCCACCCTGAAATAGCCCCACCCTCCATCAGGGAAACCGGGGTTGCCGGTGACCCGAGACTGCGTAATAAGGTGAAGCCATGAGCACTCCCAACCACCGTCCCGCACCGGCCGCTTCCACGATGAACCTGAGGGGCGCCGTCGACCTCTCCGGGTTGAAGGCCAAAGCCACGGCGCCGCCGGCAGCCGCGGGCTCCGACCGGGCGGGCCGGCCCGGTCCCGGCCAGCCGGCAGCAAGCCCGTACATCGTTGAGGTGTCCGAGCAGACCTTCCCCCAGCTGGTCCAGCTGTCCGAGCAGGTTCCGGTGATCATCGACCTGTACTCGGCGCGCAGCCCCGAATCCGCCCAGGTCAGTGCGGTGCTGCAGAGCGTCGTCACGGAACAGGACGGCAAGCTGCTGCTGGGGCGGGTGGACGTGGAGGCGTATCCGCAGATCGCCCAGGCCTTCCAGGCCGTGGCGGTTCCCACCGTCTCAGCGGTCCTTAAGGGCCAGCCGGTGCCGCTCTTCGACCGGGCGGTGCCGGAGGAACAGATCCGCGCCCTGATCGCCGAGCTGCTGCAGGTGGCAGCGGCCAACGGCGTCACCGGAACCCTGAACGAGGGCGGTGCCGGGGAGCCGGCGGAAGAAGCTCCGCTGCCTCCGCTGCACCAGGAAGCCTACGACGCGATCGTTGCCGGGGACTACGACGGCGCCGCCGCCGCCTACCGCAAGGCGCTGGCGGAGCAGCCCGCCGACGCCGAGGCCAAGGCGGGCCTGGCCCAGGTGGAACTCATGGCACGGGTCAAGGGCGCTGACGCCGAGAAGCTGCGCACCGACGCGGCGGAGAACCCCGACGACGTCGAGGCCCAGCTGGCCGTCGCCGACCTGGACATTACCGGCGGCCACGTGGAGGACGCCTTCAACCGCGTGGTGCGGCTGATCGCCCGCGTCTTCGGCGACGACCGGGAAAAGGCCCGGCTGCGCCTGCTGGACCTGTTCGAAGTGGTGGGCACCACGGACCCCCGGGTGACCAAGGCACGTTCCGCCCTTGCCCGGGCCCTCTTCTAAGCGGCCGCGGCATGAGTGAACACGCAGCGCCCCTGAACCCCGGCCTGTTCGACCCCGTGACGCTGCGGGGCCTGGAGCTGTCCCACCGCGGCTGGGTGGCCGCCATGTGCCAGTACTCGGCCGACCCCGTGACCGCACCCGGAGTGCCGAACGACTGGCATCTGATGCATCTGGGTTCCTTCGCCGCCGGGGGAGCGGCGCTGATCATCACCGAAGCCACGGCGGTCAGCCCCGAGGGGCGGATCAGCCCGCAGGACACCGGCCTCTACACCTCCGAGCAGACGGCGGCCTGGCGGCGCATCACGGACTTCGTCCATCGGTACGGTGCCGCCGGCACGAAGATCGGCGTGCAGCTGGCTCATGCGGGGCGCAAGGCCTCCACGTTTGCTCCGTTCGCCGAGCAGCGCGGCAGTGTTCCGGAGGCCGACGGCGGATGGCGGACCGTGGGCCCCACGGCCGATGCCTTTGGCCGCTACGCCGCCCCGCAGATGCTGGACGACGCAGGCATCCGGCAGGTGATTTCGGACTTCGCGCAGGCCGCCGAGCGGTCGGTGGAGGCCGGGTTCGACACCATCGAGATCCACGCCGCGCACGGGTATCTGCTGCACCAGTTCCTGACCCCGTTGGTCAACACCCGCACCGACGGCTGGGGCGGGTCCGAGGAAGCCCGCAGCCGCCTGACACTGGAAGTCGTCGATGCGGTTCGGGCGGTCATCCCCGAGTCGATGCCGCTGCTCCTGCGGATCTCCGCGACGGACTGGACCGACGGCGGCGTCGACAAACACACCTCGGCGCGCCTGGCCGCCGCCGCCCGCGACCGCGGCGTCGACCTGGTGGATGTCTCCACCGGCGGAGCCGTGCCCGACGCCAGTATTCCGGTGGCACCGGGATATCAGACCGGATTTGCCGAGCACATCCGTGCGGCTGCCGGTGTTCCGACCGCCGCCGTCGGCCTGATCAGCACGGCGTCCGAGGCGGAGGACATCCTCCGCGCCGGCCGCGCCGACGCCGTCCTGATCGCCCGGGCCGCGCTGCGGGACCCGCACTGGTGGATGCGGGCGGCCGGCGAACTGGACGCCAAGCTTCCCTGGGTGCCGCAGTATGAGCGGGCGCGGCCGGCCTAACCGTACCGAAACCCCGGCGTCTGGTCCGCAGGACGTGGTCAGGGCGGCCGGAAACCGGACGGGGGCCCGGATTCTGGTCCTTGCGGCCGATCCGCCTCCGCCGAACGGCAGGTACCTTGGGGATCATGACGAAAGTGGTGCTGACATGACCGAGTCCATGGTTCCGAATACCGCGGCGGTTCCCGCCGCCCCGGCGCTGGCCGTCCGTGCCCTCGGCAAGCGCTTCGGCGAGAAGATCGCCGTCAACGGGATCAGCCTGGATGTCCCTGCCGGGTCCTTCTACGGGCTGGTGGGGCCCAACGGTGCGGGCAAGACCACCCTGCTGTCCATGGCCACCGGCCTGCTGCGCCCCGAGCACGGACAGGTGTGGGTGCACGGGACGGATGTCTGGGCCGAACCGCTCAAGGCCAAGCGGCTGATGGGCGTGCTGCCCGACGGCGTCCGGCTGTTCGACCGGCTCACCGGCGAGCAGCTGGTCACCTATGCCGGCCTGCTGCGCGGCATGGACCGCGACACCGTCACCGGGCGCGTCCGGGATCTCCTCGAGGCCATGGACCTGACCAATGACGCGGGCACCCTCGTGGTGGACTACTCCGCCGGCATGACCAAGAAAATCGCCCTCGCCTCGGCACTGATCCACGCGCCCCGGCTGCTGGTGCTGGATGAGCCGTTCGAAGCGGTGGACCCCGTCTCCGCTGCAAATATCCGGGATATCCTCTCCGGCTACGTGGATTCCGGCGGCACGGTGATTGTCTCCAGCCACGTAATGGACCTGGTCCAGCGCATGTGTGACCACGTTGCGGTGGTTTCCGGCGGCAACCTTCTCGCCGCCGGCACCGTGGACGAGGTCCGGTGCGGCGAGACCCTGGAAGAGCGTTTTGTGCAGCTGGTGGGCGGACGCACCCGCTCGGAGGGCCTGCCATGGTTGCGGACCTCCTAAGGCTCAAGCTTCTCCTGCTGCGCAACTCCCTGCGCCGGAGCCCGTGGCAGATCGTGGGACTTGTCTTCGGGGCGCTGTACGGCCTGGGCATGCTCGGCCTACTGTTTGGCGGCCTGTTCTATTTGAGCTTCAGCGAGCCGGAGCTGGCCCGCACCGTAACCGTCCTCGCCGGCACCGTGGCCGTGCTGGGGTGGGCGCTGATACCCATTCTGGCCACCGGTGTGGACCTGACCCTGGACCCGGCGCGTTTTGTGACCTTCGCCGTCCCCCTGCCCAAGCTCCTGGCCGGCCTGGCGCTGGGCGGGCTCATCGGCATCCCCGGCGCGATGACGCTGCTGGCGGCGCTGGGCTCGGCCGCTGTCTGGTGGCGGAACCCGGCGGCCCTGGCTGCAGGCGTGGTGTCAGCCGTCATCGCGGTGTTCACATGCTTCATCGCAGCCCGGGTAATGGTCGCCGCGAGCACATCGCTGTCCTCTTCGCGCCGGTTCAAGGACATCTCCGGCCTGGTGGCGATCATTCCCCTCATGCTGCTGGGCCCGATCATCGCCGGCATCAGTTCGGGCATCAGCAGTGCGCAGGACTACCTGCCGTCGCTGGCCCGTACCCTGTCCTGGACGCCGCTGGGTGCAGCCTGGGCGGTGCCCGGCGACGTGGCGCTGAACCAGCCGGGAACGGCCGCCGCCAAACTGGCCATCGCCGTCGTATTCCTGGCCGCGCTGGTCTGGGTCTGGAAACTGCTGCTGGTGCGGGCGCTGATCACTCCGCCGCACAACGCCGGTCCCCGGCGCAAGGGCGGAAAGCTTGGGTTCTTTGCCCTTTTCCCGGCCACGCCCACCGGTGCCGTGGCCGCCCGGTCGCTGACCTACTGGATCCGGGACCCGCGTTACGGCGCGTCCCTGCTGATCATCCCGCTGCTGGTGATTCTGCTGGTGTTCCTCGGCACGCAGGAGGGCAACGGCCCGGCGCTGCTGCTGTTCGCGGGACCGCTGCTGGGTTACCTGCTCGCCTTCTGCATCTCCGCCGATGTCTCGTATGACAACACGGCCTTTGCCCTGCACATCAGCACCGGCGTTTCCGGCACAGCGGACCGGGCCGGGCGGGTCATCGCCTGCGGCGTTTTTGCGCTCCCGGTGACGATCCTGGCCGCAGTGGTGCCATGTCTGGTGCTTGGGGAAACGGACCTGATTCCGGTGCTTCTCGGGGTGTCCCTGGCCGTCCTCCTGGGCGGGTTCGGTCTGTCCGCCGTCGTATCGGCGCGGTATACCTACAACGTTCCGCTGCCGGGGGAGAACGCATTCAAGACTCCGCCGGGTTCCGGCGGACGCAGCATGCTCGTGCAGGGTCTGGGCATGCTGGCGCAGATCGTGATTGTGCTTCCCGTGCTGGTCCTGGCGCTCGTGGCGCTGCTGAACGACAATCCGCTCTGGGACTGGCTGACCCTGATTGGCGGTGTGCTGCTCGGGGCAGGGCTGCTGGCGGCCGGAATCCGGATCGGCGGGCGGTGGCTGGACCGGCGCGGGCCGGAGATGCTGGGTGCGGTCTCGGTTCACAAATGAGCCGGCCCGGTCAGTCGGCCCGGCCTCGGAACCTGTTGGGGTACTAAGATGGAAACCATGAGTCTGCCTCCTGATCCTTTCGAAAATGACCCTGCCCGGCGCCTGGACGACGGCGGCGGTTCGACCGCCGTCATCGAGCGCGAAGAGCAGCGTGAGTACACAGAACCCGGCGACAGCGAGCGGTTTTCCCACTACGTCCGCAAGGAAAAGATCATGGAGTCGGCGCTTTCCGGCGAACCCGTGATCGCCCTGTGCGGCAAGGTCTGGACGCCGGGCCGGGATCCGAAGAAGTTCCCCGTCTGCCCCACCTGCAAGGAAATTTACGAAGGGCTGAGCGCGCCCAAGGACGGCGGCAAATAGTCCCGGTCCGTCCATGGGTTCGTCTGCTGCACCGCGCCCCGCCGGCGCCCTTTCCGCCGCATACCGCGCCCTGACCCTGGGCATCCTAGCCATCATCACCTGCTCCGCGTTTGAAGCGATGGCGGTGACGACGGCGATGCCCGTGGTCGCCGAGGAGCTCTCGGCCGGTGCCGGCTACGGCTTGGCGTTCTCGATGTTTCTGACCGCCTCGCTGCTGGGCACCGTCGTGGCCGGCAGCAGATGCGATGTGCAGGGGCCGCTGCCCTCGCTGGCCGCCGGCCTGGCCCTGATGACGGCCGGCCTGGTGCTGTCCGCCCTGGCCGGCGAGTTTTGGATTGTCACCGCCGGCCGGGCGGTGTCCGGGCTCGGCGGCGGAGCCATGATCGTGGCGGTCTACGTGATCATCGGCGAGATCTATCCCGCGGCACTGCAGCCGGTGCTTTTCGGCTGGCTGGCCACGGCCTGGATCCTGCCGTCCATGGCCGGGCCCCTGGCCGCCGGGCTGCTGGCCCAGTACGTGAGCTGGCGCTGGGTCTTTGCCGCCGTCATCCCCATTGTGCTGGTCGCCGGCCTCATGGTTTGGCCGCGGGTCCGTTCCCTGGGACCGCCCGATCATCCCGCCCTGGATCCGGCCCTGGGCCGGCGCCGCGCGCTGTGGGGCACCGTGCTGGCCGCCGCGGTCTTCGCCGCCCAGTGGGCCGGCAACGAAGCAGCCTCATCGTCAGCTTCCTTGGCGTCCTCAGTGCTGCTCTGGTCGGTGGCCGCAGCGGGAGCCGCGGCAGCCGGCGTCGCACTGGGGAGGCTGCTGCCGGCGGGCACGCTGCGGCTTGCGCGCGGCCTGCCCAGCGTGGTGGCCACGCGCGGCCTGCTGAGCGCCGGATTTGTCGCCGCGGAGGCCTTCCTGCCGCTCATGGTGCTCGCGACGCACGGTGTGGACCCGGCCACTGCCGGACTGGCATTGACCGCAGGAGCGGTAGGCTGGGCTGTGGGTTCTTTCCTGCAGGCGCGTGCCGGCGGACGCCGTCACCGACTGTTGGTCATTGGCGCAACCATGCTGGCTGCGGCAGTGGGGGGAATCGGACTGCTTACCTCGCCGTCAGTGCCCTTCTGGGTCATCGTGGTGGTGTGGTCCTTCGCGGGAGCAGCCATGGGCCTGGCCCTCTCCAGCACCTCTGTGATGGTGCTGGCGCTGTCCACTTCCGCGGACCGGGGACGCAATTCCGCGTCCCTCCAAATTTCCGACCAGGTCGGAGCCGTTGCAGGAACCACAGTGGCAGGGATTCTTTTCGCCCTGCTGCAGAACCCTGCCGCTTCCGGCCAGTCCGGCGTGTTCAGCGTCATGTGGCTGGTCCTGGCCATTTTTGCGTGCGTGGGGATTGTCTCCGGTGCGCGCAGTGCAATAGTTACCCCGAACACAGGAAAGGTGCCGTTCACAGCGTGAGCCCCGACACCCTCTTTGGTGGGCCGGCCCTGCCGCCCGCCTATCCGGAACGAGCCGCCTGGGGCACCGCCCCGAAGCTGCGCCAGTGGCAGGCCGAAGCCCTCGAGAAGTTCTTCGCGTCCGACGCCGACGACTTCCTCGCCGTGGCTACCCCCGGCGCCGGCAAGACCACCTTCGCCCTGCGTGTCGCCACGGAGCTGGTGGACCGCGGGATCGTCAAGCGGATCACCGTCGTGGCACCGACCGACCACCTCAAGCGCCAGTGGGCCGACGCCGCCGCGAAGGTGGGACTGGCCCTGGACCCCAATTTCAAGAACGCGGACGGACGGCACGGCGACGGCTTCATTGGTGTTGCCGTGACCTACGCCCAGGTGGCGTCCAAACCCATGCTGCACAGGGCGAAGACCGAAGCCGCCCGCACCCTGGTGATCCTCGACGAAATCCACCACGGCGGCGACGCCCTCTCCTGGGGCGACGGCATCAGGGAGGCCTTCGAACCGGCGGTGAAACGGCTTTCACTGACGGGAACCCCGTTCCGGTCGGATACGGCGGCGATCCCGTTCGTTGAATACGAGAAGGACCGGGACGGCATCCGCCGGTCCAAGGCCGACTACACCTACGGCTACGGCGAAGCCCTGCGCGACCACGTGGTCCGTCCCGTGATGTTCATGGCCTACTCCGGCAACATGCGCTGGCGCACCAGCGCCGGCGACGAAATGGCGGCCTCGCTGGGCGAGGCATCGGTCACCAAGGACATCACCGCCCAGGCCTGGCGCACCGCCCTGAATCCCACGGGCGAGTGGATTCCCGCCGTCCTGGCCGCCGCCGACCGGCGGTTGACCGAAGTCCGGCGGGCGGTGCCCGACGCCGGCGGACTGGTCATTGCCACTGACCACGACGACGCCCGGGCCTATGCCGGCACCCTGAAGAAGATCACGGGGGAGTCTCCGACCGTGATCCTCTCCGACGATGCCAAGGCCTCCGACAAGATTGACGAGTTCTCCGCCGGGCAGCAGCGCTGGATGGTCGCGGTGCGGATGGTCTCCGAAGGCGTGGATGTGCCGCGGCTGGCGGTCGGCGTGTATGCCACCTCCACCGCAACGCCGCTGTTTTTCGCGCAGGCAGTGGGCCGTTTTGTGCGTGCCCGCAAACGCGGGGAAACGGCGTCGGTCTTCCTGCCTTCGGTGCCCAACCTGATGGCCCTGGCCAACCAGCTGGAAATGGAGCGCGACCACGCCCTGGACCGGCCGGAGAGCCACCTCGAGGAGGAGGGCTTCGGGCTGGAGGACAGCCTCATGGAAGCGGCCAACAAGGAGGAAAAGGCCTCGGACTCCCTCACCAAGCAGAAGTTCGAGGCCCTGGAATCCCAGGCCTCCTTTGACCGGGTTCTTTTCGACGGCGGCGAATTCGGCACCGGCGGCGAGCTCGGCAGCGAAGAGGAACAGGACTTCCTGGGCATCCCCGGGCTGCTGGACGCGGACCAGATGGGTGTGCTGCTGCGCCAGCGCCAGCACGAACAGCTGTCCCGCCGCGGCCGCAAAGCTGCCGCAGCCCCCGAACCCGAACCGGCACCGGCGGTCATGGACCACCGGCAGCTGACCGAGCTGCGCGGCCAGCTGGCGAAGAACGTGTCCGCCTGGTCGGCGCGCTCGGGCATGCCGCACGGAATGGTGCACAGCGAGCTGCGCCGCATCTGCGGCGGGCCGCCCGTGGCGCAGGCCAATGAGGAGCAGCTCAACCAGCGGCTGAAGAAGCTGCAGGACTGGTTCATCGGCCGCAAGTAAGGCTGCCGGGAGTCGGCCATTCCGGGCTTCTCCAGGTCAGGCCCGCGAAATGGCAGAAGGTGCAGTTCCCAGCGCTGGGGACTGCACCATCTGCCCAATCGGGGGGGGGCAAGGGGACAGCAGGGGGGGAGCCCCCCCCCCCAATCGGCCCTCGGTGCCCGCCCCCGCGGGGGCCCCCCCCACCTTCTGCCATCTCGGGGAGGGGCAAGGGAAGAGCAGGGGGGAAGGCGGACTAGAGGTCCAGCAGCTCCACTCCGGCGTCTTCGAGCTCGGTCAGGGCGGCCCGGGTTTCGGCGCGGTCGATTCCGCGGCACAGCTCCGGAATGACGAACGTGTCGTAGCCGGCGGCAATGGCGTCCAAGGCCGTGGCCCGGACGCAGTAATCGGCGGCCAGGCCCACGATCACCACTTCCTCGACGTCGTTCTCGCGCAGCCAGTCATCGAGGCTGACGGTTTCGGCCGGGTCCGGGGGAACCGCCGCGGCATCCAGGTCGCCGGTGGGGACTTCGTCTTCGGGGGCGAGCACCCCTTCGAAACCGGAGTAGGCCGCCTCGTACTGTCCCTTGCGGAAAAACGCATCGATGTGTTCGGTGTCCAGGTCCGGATGCAGGCTGGCACCGGTGGAACCGGCGACGCAGTGCACGGGCCAGGAATTCTTGTAGTCGGGGGTGTCGGAGAAATGGGAGCCGGGTTCAATGTGCCAGTCCTGGGTGGCGGCCACCACGTCGTAACGGCCCAGCGTCGTTTCGATGTAGTCGGTGATTTCGGAGGCGGTGTCGGTGCCGCCGGGAACGGCGAGCGATCCTCCCTCGCAGAAGTCGTTCTGGACGTCGACAACAATCAGGGCACGCGTCATTCTCACTCCTCGTATTCGGTGGGGATTACCGGTTCGCCGCGCTGCAGGCGGTTCACCGCGGTTGGAAGTTCAGCCAGGGACGCGGTATGCCGCTTGGCGGCCCGGTCCACGGCTTCAGCCCCGGTCCAGCCGGGAAGGATTTCGCCGTCGGCAACAAACTGCTCCAGCAGCGGGCGGTCGTTGCCGTCATCGACCGGCCGGTGGCCGATGCCGATGACCTCGGCGGTGGCCGTGCCGCGCTCATTGAGCCGGCGCAGCGCATACTTGCGTCCGCCGCGGGACGCCTTGTTCTTGGCGGCCTTGGCCACCGAGACAAACTCGTGGTCGTCCCCTTCGCGGCTGACCAGCTTGTAGACCATTCCGGCCGTGGGCGCACCGGAACCGGTGACCAGGGACGTTCCCACGCCGTACGCGTCCACCGGGGCGGAGGCCAGGGCGGCGATGGCGTATTCGTCCAGGTCCGAGGTCACCATGATCCGGGTGTTCGTGTTGCCCAGGTCATCGAGCAGCTCGCGCACCCACTTGGCCTGGGCCACCAGGTCGCCGGAATCCAGCCGGACCCCGCCAAGTTCCGGACCGGCGGCGGCGACGGCGTTGCGCACGCCCTGTTCGACGTCGTACGTGTCCACCAGCAGTGACGTGCCAACACCCAGCGAGCCGATCTGGGCCGCAAAGGCGTCAGGCTCCGTGTCATGCAGCAGGGTAAAGGAATGGGCGGCGGTGCCCACGGTCTTCAAACCGTAGCGGCGCCCGGCTTCGAGGTTCGACGTGGAATCGAAGCCGGCGATGATCGCAGCCCGGGCGGCGGCCACTGCCGCCTCCTCGTGCGTGCGGCGCGATCCCATTTCAATGCAGGGACGGTCGCCGGCGGCGCTGACCATCCGCGATGCCGCGGACGCGATGGCGCTGTCATGGTTCAGGACCGACAGCAGGAGGGTCTCCAGGATGCAGGCCTCGGCGAAGGTCGATTCAACGGTCAGGATGGGCGAATGCGGGAAGTACGCCTCGCCTTCCGCGTATCCGAAGATGTTGCCGGAGAAGCGGAAATCGGCCAGCCACTTCAGCGTGGGCGCATCCACCACCGAGGTGCGTTCCAGGAAGTCCAGCTGTTCGTCGTCGAACCGGAAGGCGGCCAGTGCCTCGAGGATCCGGCCGGTGCCGGCGACGACGCCGTATCGGCGGCCGTCGGGCAGCCGGCGGCCGAAGACCTCAAACACCGAGCGGCGGGAGGCGGTGCCCGAGTGCAGGGCAGCCTGCAGCATGGTCAACTCGTAATGGTCTGTATACAGGGCGGCATTAGGCTGGCGCCAAGCGTTAGGGCTGTTCACAGTCAAAACTCTATCCCCCGTTCGCTTATTGAGTAGAAGACCTCCGCTGGCGGTTTGGCCACCGGGAGCCAACCTACAATTGGACTCATGACTTTGAGCACTGCGCCCGGCACCGACACACTCGAGCGCGCTGAAACGGAGTCCATGGTCAGCAGCGACGTGCCCTGGGTGGTGATCGTCTGGAATGACCCGGTCAACCTCATGAGTTACGTCAGCTACGTTTTCCGCAGCTACTTCGGGTACTCCGAAGCCAAGGCCAACAAGCTGATGATGGAAGTGCATGAGCACGGAAAATCAGTCGTGGCCACCGGCTCCCGCGAATCGGCGGAGCGGGACACCGTGGCGATGCACTCCTACGGGCTGTGGGCCACGTTCCAAAAGACCGACGAGCCCTGACCCGCGGCACGCAGGCAGGCACCACCAGCAGGACAGACCGGCCCCGGGCCGGCGGATAGGACAGACGTGGCAAGCGGATTCAAAACCACCCGCAAGGGAATCTCGGCATCACTGGATGCGGGGGAGCGGGAGCTGCTGCGCAGCCTGTTCAACGACGTGCTGGGCATGCTCGAGCCGGACACCCCGGCAGACGCCGATCCGCTCGCCGCGATGGTGGGGTTGGACACCAGTGCCCGTGTCCCGTCAGACTCCGCGCTGCGCCGGCTGCTGCCGGACGGGGTGCAGGGGGACGACGGCGAAGCCCTGGAATTCCGCCGCCTCACCGAGCGCTCGCTGCGGGAAGACAAGACCGGAGCACTGCGCGCCGCGGCCCTGCTGCTGGAGTCCAAGCCGCTGCTCCTGAACGGTGAGCAGGCCCAGTACTTTGCCCGTGCCCTCAACGATGTGCGGCTTGTCCTCGCCGACCGGCTGAACCTGGAAACCGACGAAGACGCCGAGCGGCTGCACGACATCACCGAGCCCTCCCAGGCGCAGGACGTGGACGGCTACCTTGCCCTCGTCTACAACTTTGTCACCTGGCTTCAGGAGACCCTGATGCAGGCCATGACCCGCTCGCTGCTGTGATCAAGCGCACGTCCGGTTGAGTACGCCCCGGGGGACGGGGGGACTATTCTCGATACATTATGAGCTCTGACCCGGATAGTTCCTCACTGACGACGGAACCGCTGAAGGACGCACCGCGCACACCGCTGCGCAAGCGCGCCAGCCAGCCGCAGCACGACAGCCTGCCGCGGAAAAACAATGCGGACGCCCCCATCGGCATTTTCGACTCCGGGGTGGGAGGGCTTACCGTCGCCCGGGCGGTCATTGACCAGCTGCCCAATGAGTCGATTCTTTACGTGGGCGACACCGCCCGCGGACCCTACGGCCCGCTTCCGATCGCCGAAGTCCGGGCCAACGCGCTGGGCGTGATGGATGAACTGGTGGATTCCGGCGTCAAGCTGCTGGTCATCGCCTGCAACACCGCCTCGGCCGCAGTGCTCCGGGACGCCCGCGAGCGTTACACCCGCCGCTACGGCATTCCCGTGATCGAAGTGATCCAGCCCGCCGTGCGCCGCGCCGTCGCGGCCACCCGGTCCGGCCGGATCGGCGTGATCGGCACCGAGGCCACCGTCGGATCGCGGGCCTACAACGACACCTTCGCGGCCGCTCCCCATCTGGAGATCGCCTCGGTGGCGTGCCCGGCGTTTGTCCGGTACGTCGAAGCCGGCGTCACGGCGGGCCCGGACCTGCTGGCCAGCGCCGAAGAATACCTGGCACCCCTGAAGGCCCGGGACGTGGACACCCTGGTGCTGGGCTGCACCCACTACCCGCTGCTCACCGGCGTGATTTCCTACGTCATGGGCGACGGCGTGACGCTGGTGTCCAGCGCAGAAGAAACCGCCAAGGACGTCTACCGGGCGCTGATCTCCCACGACCTGCAGCGCACCGCCGCCACAGCGCCCGAACACCACTTCGTGGCCACGGGGGATTCGACGTCGTTTGAGCTGCTCGCCCGCCGCTTCCTCGGCCCCGAGGTCCTCAGCGTTGAACACGTCGAGAACGTCGCGGCGCACTATCCCACCGGCAGCCTGGCCCGGATCACCCCGGAAATGGTGACCGCGGACCGCTCCGGACGCCGTTCTCCCGCAGACCGCTCCATCCACAACGAACACGGAAGGCCGCCCGGCGCCCTTCGGAACGGCACTCCATGAAACTGACCATCGTGGGCTGCAGCGGCTCCTTTCCCGGCCCGGCGTCGCCCGCCTCCTGCTATCTCGTGACCGCCAACGACGGCGTCCGTGACTGGCGCATCCTGCTGGACCTGGGCAACGGCTCAATGGGCGCGCTGCAGCGCTACATGGACCTGCGCGACATTGACGCCGTGCTGCTGACCCACCTTCATCCGGACCACTGCATGGACCTCTGCGGCCTGCACGTGGCAGTGCACTGGGACCCGGCCGGCTGGAACCGGGACCGGATCAAGGTCTGGGGGCCGCAGGACACCGCTGACCGGATGGCCACGGCCTACGGCCTGCCGACCGATCCCGGCATGCACGAGGACTTCGAGTTCCTGCACTGGACCGGCGGGGAAACCGTGACCATCGGCCCGTTCACCGTGACGCCCTATCCGGTCCGGCATCCGGCCGATGAGGCGTATGCGCTGCGGATCGAGGCAACCGGCATCGGCGCCGACGGCAAGCCCGTGCTGCACACGCTGGCGTACTCCGGAGACACCGACTCCTGCGACGGCCTGGAGGAAGCCGCCCGTGACAGCGACGTCTTCCTCTGCGAAGCCGCCTTCCATGAAGGCCGCGACGACGCCATCGAGGGTGTGCACCTGACCGGCAAGCGTGCCGGTGCCGCGGCCTCCGCAGCCCACGCCCGCCGTCTGCTCCTGACCCACCTGCCGGTCTGGAACGACGCAAACACGTCAGTGGCCGAGGCCAGGGAAACCTATGCCGGTGACCTGGCGGTGGCCGTCGCCGGTGTCTCCTACGACGTCGGCAGCCCGTTCGCCGCGCCGCTGGCCGTCAACCCCGGGGTCCAGCCCGCAGGCTGAGCGGCTCCGCGGGCGGTCCCACCCGCACGCCGGGCGGCCCCGCCCGGCGGGTGCCCCGTTCCGGCCGATAGACTGGGCGCATGACTACCGCTGCAAACAGCCCTGTTTCTTCCACGCCCGCCGCCGGTTCCGCCGTCGTGCGCTCCGACGGCCGCACCCCTGACCAGCTGCGCAGCATCACCATCACCCGCGGCTGGTCCAAGCAGGCCGAAGGCTCCGCGCTGATCGAGTTCGGCAACACACGCGTGCTGTGCACCGCCTCCCTGACCCCTGGCGTGCCGCGCTGGCTCAAGGGCGAGGGCAAGGGCTGGGTCACGGCCGAGTACGCCATGCTGCCCCGGGCCACCAACACCCGCAACGCCCGCGAATCGGTCAAAGGCAAGCTCGGCGGGCGCACCCACGAGATTTCCCGGCTGATCGGCCGCTCGCTGCGCTCCATCATCGACACCAAGGCGCTGGGCGAAAACACCATCGTGCTGGACTGCGACGTGCTGCAGGCCGACGGCGGCACCCGCACCGCCGCCATCACCGGCGCCTACGTGGCGCTGGCCGATGCCCTGACCTGGGCCAAGGACAACAAACTCATCGCCCGCAACGCGGAGCCCCTGCTGGACACCGTGGCGGCCATCAGCGTCGGCATCATCGACGGCGTGCCCATGCTGGACCTGCCGTACGTCGAAGATGTCCGCGCCGAAACCGACATGAATGTCGTGGTGACCGGTTCGGGCAAGTTCGTGGAGGTCCAGGGCACCGCCGAAGGCGCACCGTTTGACCGCGATGAACTCAATGCCCTGCTGGACCTGGCACTGCTGGGCACCTCCGAGCTGGCGGAGATCCAGCGCAGCACCCTGGGCGAGTCGGCATGAGCCCGGTTCCCGCAGAGGCCCGGCTGGTCCTCGCCACCCGCAACCAGGGCAAGCTGCGGGAACTGCGTGAGCTGCTGCGCGGACGGATCGAGGGGCTCGACGTCGACACCCAGGTGATCGACGCGGCCGCCGCCGGGGTTCCCGACGTTGCCGAAACCGGCGTCACCTTCGAGGAAAACTCGCTGCTCAAGGCCCGTGCCGTGGCCGCGGCCACCGGGCTGGCCGCGATTGCCGACGATTCCGGGCTGGCCGTGGACGTCCTGGGCGGTGCCCCGGGGATCTTCTCCGCCCGCTGGTCCGGACGGCACGGCGACGACGCCTCGAACCTGGAGCTGCTGCTGGCCCAGCTGGCCGACATTTCCGAGGAGCATCGGGGCGCGGCGTTTGTGTGCGCCGCGGCGCTCGCGCTGCCGGACGGCACCGCAGCCGTGGAGCGCGGAGAGCTGCGCGGGACGCTGCTTCCAGCCCCGCGCGGAACCGGCGGCTTCGGCTACGACCCGGTGCTCCGGCCCGAAGGCTCGGACCGCAGCTGCGCCGAGCTGGCGCCGGCGGAAAAGAACGCCATCAGCCACCGGGGGCAGGCGTTCCGCGCCCTGCTGCCGGCGATCGTGGAGGCCCTGGCCTGAGCAGCCCGGGGAACTGCCCGGCGGCCCGTCGGATGGCCCGGGTTTCCGCCCGGGCCGATTCGTAGGGCAGAATTGAGGGCAATATGACTACACAGATTCTTGCCTCAGTTGCCACCGCCAGTACCGACGGATCGGCGCTGGGAGGGATCGCGCAGTGGGCCGTTGACATGATGGAGACCATCGGGGCTCCCGGTGCGGGCCTGGCCATCGCCATTGAAAACCTCTTTCCGCCGCTGCCCAGCGAAGTGATCCTGCCGCTGGCCGGCTTCACCGCCAGCCAGGGAAACTTCTCAATTGTCGCCGCGCTGTTCTGGACCACCCTCGGGTCCGTCGTTGGCGCCCTGGCCCTGTACGGCCTGGGCGCCTGGCTGGGCCGGGACCGGATGCGCCGCCTCGTCTCCAAGGTGCCCCTCGTTGACCTGGAAGACGTGGACAAGGTCGAGGCCTGGTTCAACCGGCACGGCTACAAGGCAGTGTTCTTTGGCCGGATGATCCCGTTGTTCCGCAGCCTGATTTCCATTCCGGCAGGCATCGAGCGGATGCCGGTCTGGAAGTTCCTGGGACTGACCACTGCCGGAAGCCTCATCTGGAACTCCATCTTCATCATCGCCGGGTTCTACCTTGGCGAGAGCTGGCACCTCGTGGAGGCCTATGCCGACGTCTTCCAGAAGATCGTCATAGTGGCCTGCGTCCTGGTGGCCGTCTGGTTCGTGGCCAGCAAGGTCCGCTCCCACCGGCGGAAGAAGTCCGTCCTGCCGCCCGAGCCCGCCGAGGGCGAGTAACGTCCACCGCATCTGATTGACCCGCATCTTCACCGTTTTGCCCCCATCTTCAGCAAGGAACCGAACACCGCGTGGGAATTGAATTCACGGCCATAGACTTCGAAACGGCCAACGGATTCCGGGGATCGCCCTGTTCGGTGGGGCTGGTCAAGGTGCGCGACGGCGTCGTCGTCGAGGAAGCCTCGTGGCTCATGCGCCCGCCGCAGGGGCACGACTTCTTTGACCGGCGCAACACCCGCATCCACGGCATCGAAGCTGACATGGTGGCCGGAGCTCCGCGCTTCGGCGAGCTGTTTCCGGAAATCGGAGCGTTCATCGGCGGAGACCTGCTGGTGGCCCACAACGCAGCCTTCGACATGGGCGTGATCCGCTCCGCCCTGGAAGTTTCCGGCTTGCCGGGTCCGGCCTATGACTACACCTGCTCGGTGGTGCACTCCCGCCGCACCTACAGCCTGGTGTCCCACTCGCTGCCCTTCGCGGCCGAGGCTGCCGGTGTGCCGCTGCTGAACCACCACGACGCCGTGGAGGACTCCCGCGCCTGCGCCGGGATCATGCTCGACATTGTCCGCCGCAGCGGTGCCGCCGACATGGCCGGTTTTTTTGCGCTCCAGGGGATGGTCCCGTCCCGGCTCGACGCCTATCTTCCGGGCATCGATACCCTCTCGAAGGCAACACGCGCCGCCTTGGAACGCGGCACCGGCTCGGAGGCCAAGGCGGCGGCCACCGGCTGGTCGGGATGGCCCTCCGAAGGGGACAACCCGCCGCCCAATCCGCTGGCCGATGCCGCTCATCCGCTTTTCGGCCACACAGTGGTCTTCAGCGGAAACCTGGGCATGTCGCGCCAGTCAGCCAAGAACGCCGCCGCGGACTTCGGCGCCCGCCCGGCCTCCAACGTCACCCGTGCCACCACGATGCTGGTGATGGGCGACGGCTTCGAGGCCGGAGACCTGCGCAACGGGGTCCTGACCGGCAAGGCACGCCGGGTTCTGGACCTGCACGGCAAGGGACAGCGCATCGAGGTGCTCTCCGAGGCCGAGTTCCTGCAGATGCTCGGCGGCACCGGCGGCACCGGGGCATAGCCGCAGCGGCGGCTCCCGGTAACGCCGGCGCTGCGGCTACGCGCCCGTGGCGGCGACGAACTGCCGGGCCAGCTCTTCGATGAGGTCCCGGCCCTCCAGCACGGCCAGCCAGTCGCCGGGCAGGGCTGCTGCGCCGTAGAGCGTGCCCAGAATGTTTCCGGTGACGGAGCCCGTGGAGCCGGCGGCGCCGTCGTGGTGGACGGCCAAGGCCACCGCGGCACGGAAGTGCTCCTGCGGCGAGCCGGCTCCGGAGGTGGCCAGCGCGGCGTACAGTCCGCGGGCCAGGGCTTCTTCTGCCACCCGGCCCTCGCCCAGGGCCGCAGTTAGTTCCTCCGGGGAAACCGGCCCGGAACGCGCCAGCTCAATGGCAGCGGCCATCCGGGCGGACAGTTCGGGCACGCCGCTTTCGGCTGCGCGGAGCACCGCCGCCTCCGCGGCCTGCTGCAGCGACGCTGCAGGGGACAGCAGATCGTGGATCAGCGCGCTGAACACCGCGGCGCTGTGCCGCGCGGACGGATGTCCGTGTGTCAGCGACGCTGCGTCCTCACTCAGGCGGTACACCATGCCCGGTTCCACATAGGGAAGCAGGCCAAACGGTGCGGACCGGGTGACGGTCCCGCTTTCCTTGGAATCCGGATTGACCGGCCGGAACTTGGTTCCCATGTCCGGCCCGGAAAGCCCGGAGAGGCTTGTGTTTCCGGGAGCGCGGCGCTGGTGCAGAACCGGCTGCGCATCGATCCACCGCAGCGGAGGATTCGGGGCGCCGGGGTCCGGGGAGACCCCCTGGGTCTTCAGCCAGCGCAGGTACGCCAGCCAGAGGCAGGCGGTTTCGTCGGCACCCACCCCCGCGTTGGCCCATTCCAGGGCTTCCAGCAGCCCGTCGAGCGTGTACAGCGTCATCTGTGTGGCAGCGGAGAACGGAACGGGCCCGGCGACGCCGGACAGGGTCCCGGTTCCGTCCGGTCCAAAGGCGTGGCGGACCTCCGCGGAACCGGAAGATCCGGCGGCGTGGCCGAGCGCATCGCCCAGTGCGCCGCCAAGCAGGCAGCCAAACACTTTTCCTCCCTGTCCATCGAGGGGAAGATGGAAGGAGGACGCACCCGGTTCCGTCGGAAAAGGATCAGCGGCGGGCGGTTCTTTGGGGTTTAGGCTCACCGTTCCAGCATATCGAGCGTCCCGGCATGCGCGAGCCTTCAGTATCCTCCCAGCTGGCAATGGCAAGCTGGGTGAGTTTGCCCGACGCGTGTTTACCGCTCCGGGCCTGCGGCGGTTTCCCTGATGGATTCCGCCGTGCCACACCCCCTAGGAAGAGGACACTTTTTGCGAATGAATGCCGAGCCCATCTCCACAGGCGGCGCACGTGCTGCGCACCCTGCCACCGGAACAGCACCCCGCAAGCGCCTGCACACCTACGGGCTGGTTGGGCGCAGCGCAGCAGAGGCCGTGGGCTCGTTCCTTCTGGTCTTTGTCGGCGTTGGCCTTGCCTTCTTTAGCGCCACGGGCAGCGTCTCTTCGCCCCTGGGCGTCGGCCTGGCCGCGGCTGCGGCCATGGTGGCCTTCGGCTACGTCTCCGGCGGACACTTCAATCCGGCCATCAGCGTTGCCAGCGCCGCGGCCGGCCGCACCTCGTTGAAAGCACTGCCGGTCTACGTCATCGCGCAGCTCATCGGCGCAGCATTGGCTGTGCTGATCCTCTGGGTTGTCATCCAGGGCGTTCCCGAACTCAATGAAACACGCACTGTCTTCTCCGCCCTGTCCAACGGGTATGGCGTTGAGTACGGTGCCGGCTTCCCGCTGGCCAGCGCCCTGCTGACCGAGGTCATCGGTGCCGCACTGCTCACCGCTGTGTTCCTGGGAGCCACGGCCGGGCGCAAGCCTGCGGCCACCGCGGCGTTTGCCGTGGGCGTGACCTACGTGGTCCTGCTGACGTTCCTGGCACCGATCACCGGCGGCTCGCTCAACCCGGCACGCTCCACTGCGGTTGCCCTCTTCGCCGACAGTGATGCGCTGGGCCATCTCTGGCTCTTCTGGGTCGCTCCGATCCTTGGCGCGCTGATCGCCGGCCTGATCTACCGCAGCATCGACCTCACGGTCGCCGATGCGGCCGACGACGACTTCGATGCCGATTACGACGCCGACTCGGCGGCTGCTCCGGCCGCCGCTTCACCGGCTGCAGCCCCCGACGCCTCGCGTCAGGGCACCTCCGCCCGGATCAACGGGGATGAGGCCCGCGGCTTCTTCAACGGCGACGACGACGGCGGCAAGCGCGCCAACAAGTCCTCCTAGCTCACACGCCCGACCACGCCCACGCCCTCCGGCGCACCACTTGCCGGAGGGGGTGGGCGTTGTCATGTCCCCGGTGTCCGGGGAGTGTCGGTGCCGGGAGGTAGTTTTAGGAGTATGCGATTACTGCACACCTCCGATTGGCATTTGGGCCGCTCTTTCCACGGCGTGGGAATGCTCGGCGCCCAGCAGCAGTTCATCGACCGGCTCGTGGACACCGTCCGCGAGCAGGCGGTTGACGCGGTGCTGATCGCCGGTGACGTCTATGACCGTGCCCTGCCGGGGGTCGACGTCGTCCGTCTGCTCGATTCGGCACTGGACCGGATCACGGCCGCCGGGGCGAAGGTCATCCTGTCCAGCGGCAACCACGATTCCGCCGCCCGGCTGGGCTTCGGCAGCCGCATCTTTGAGCGCGGCGGCGTGTACCTGCGCACCCGGATCAGCGAGATTCCGGAGCCGGTCCTGCTCGACACCGGCGGCACGCCCGTCGCCGTCTACGGCATCCCCTATCTGGAACCGCGGCTGGCCGCCCCGGAGCTCGGCGTTGACACGCCGCACCACACCACCGTCGTGGCCGAAGCCGTCCGCCGCATCGCTGCGGATGTGCAGCGCCGGGCCGACGCCGGCCAGCCGGTCCTGCCGGTGGCCATGGCCCATGTCTTCGCCAGCGGCGGCATCACGTCGGACAGTGAGCGGGACCTCACCGTCGGGGGAGTCGGAGCTGTTCCGCTGGACCTCTTTGACGGCTTCACCTACACCGCCCTGGGCCACCTGCACGGACGGCAGGAACTGAGTCCCTCCGTTCGGTACAGCGGTTCTCCGCTGCCCTATTCCTTCTCCGAGGCACGCCAGCAGAAGGGCGGGCTCCTGGTGGAATTCGACGCCGCCGGCCTGGTGTCCGTGGAACCGGTCCTGTGGCCGGCGCCGCGCCGGCTCGCCGTCCTTCGGGGCACCCTGGCCGAGCTGCTGGCAGACCCTGAGCTGACGGATGCCGAAACCGCTTACTGCCAGGTGACCCTGACGGATGACGAACGCCCGGCCAAGGCCATGGAATCAGTGCGCAGCAGGTTTCCGGACACCCTGGTCCTGGCCTTCGAACCAGCCTCGGGGCCGCGTGCCGCGGGCCAGACCTACAGCCAGCGGCTGGCCAAGGCCACAGACGACCTGGAGATCTGCTGCGGCTTCCTGGACCATGTCCGCTCCCGGCAGGCCGATGAGCAGGAAAAGCAGCTGTTTGCGGACGTCCTCACCAAGGTCCAGTCTGCGGAGGCGGCGAAATGAGGATTCACCGGCTGGAAATCCAGGCGTTCGGCCCCTTCGCCGACCGCCAGGTCATCGACTTCGACGAACTCGGGGCCCATGGGCTGTTCCTGCTGAACGGCCCCACCGGCGCCGGCAAGACCAGCATCCTCGACGCCATCTGCTATGCCCTCTACGGCGGGGTCCCCGGCGCCCGGCAGACCGCCAAACGGCTGCGCAGCGACCACGCGGCGCCGGACACCGCGCCGGAAGTCGTGTGCGAATTCAGTTCCGGCGACCGCCGCTTTGAGGTGGTCCGGAACCCGGCCTGGGACCGTCCCGCCAAGCGCGGCACCGGAAAAACCGTGACCGAGCAGGCGCACACGACTCTCCGCGAGTTCGTCAACGGGGAATGGGTGACAAAGTCCGCCCGCAACGATGAGGCCGGTGCCGAGATCCAGGCCCTCATGGGCATGGACAAGGAACAGTTCACCCGGGTGGTCATGCTGCCGCAGGGCGACTTCGCGGCGTTCCTGCGCGCTGACGCCAAAACACGGGCGGATCTGCTGCAGAAGCTCTTTGGCACCACCCGGTTCGAAGAGATTGAAGACCAGCTCAAGGAGGACCTCGCGGCGGCCTCCCGCGACCTGCAGGCCGCCCGGGCCGATGCTGAGCATGTCCTGCGCCGTGCCCGTGACGAAATGCAGCGCTGGGCCGCGGACACCGACCCGGAAGCTGAGGGTGACGCCGACGGCGACGGCAATGCCGACGCAGACGCCGGTGCTGACGCCGCGGCAGACGCGGCAGCCGCTGCTGATGAAGCGGGCCCGGGAGCTGGGGGCGGCAGCACCGACACCGCCGCGGTGGAGAAGTTCCGCCGCACGCTGGCGGCCCGGACTGCCGCGGCGCGGGAAACCTCCGCCGCACTCTCCGCTGCCCTGCGGGAAGCTGAAGCCGCCCAGCTGGACATCGAGCACCGCCGCTCCCGCGGCCTCGCCCGCCAGCAGCTGGAGCGCGATGAACAGGCGCACGCCCGGCAGCTGGCCGAGGTGGAACCGCTGCGCGCCGCCCTGGCCCGGCACGGGCAGGCCGAAGCACTGGGCGGTTACGTCCGGGCCGTTGACACCGCCGCAGCCCGGCTCCAGCTCCGGGAGGACGCGGCAGCGCACGCCCTGGCGGAGCTGTCCGCCCATCCGCGCGCCGCGGCGTACGGCCTGGCCGGGGATTCCCCGGAAGATGCAGCGGAGGAGATTCCGGAGGAGGCTGCGGAGCTTGCAGCCGAACTGGCAGCGGCGGATGCCCGGCTGACCACGGAGCTGGGAACGGCGGAAGCCGCACTGGCCGAGGAACAGCGCATCAGCGTGCTCGAAACCGAGCTCGCTGAAGCCGCCGGGCGGGCCGGGACCCGGCGCGCGGCGGCTGCCGCGGCGGGCGCCGCGGCAGCCGCGCTTCGTACTGAAGAGGGTGAACTGACCCGCGAACTCGAATCCTTGCGGGAGCGGGCCTCCGGGCGGGAAGCGGCGGCGGAAGACGTGGACCGGGCACGCGCCCTGACACGGGCCATCGGGGAATATGCCCGGGCCGCCCGGGAGGCAGCAGCCGCCGACGAGGCCGCTGCCGAACTGCGCGGAACGTACCAGGACCGGCGCCAGGAATGGCAGGACAAGCTGCAGCGCCGGCTGGAGCAGGCCGCCGCGGAACTGGCCGGACGGTTGGAATCCGGGCAGGGCTGCCCGGTGTGCGGCAGTGCTGAACACCCAGCCCCGGCGGTCCTGCCGGACGGCGAGAGCGCGGTGACAAAGCTGGACGAGGACAACGCCCGGCTGCTCACCGAAAGCGCCGAGCAGGAGTTCGAAGCCGCCCGTGCGGAGGCGGATGCCGCCAACCGCCGGCTGGCCGAGCTGCGGATCCAGGGCGGGGACGGCGACCCGGAAACCGCCCGTGCGCTGGAAGCCGCAGCACAGGATGCCCTGGCCCAGGCAACCTCCGCCGGCCGGGAACTGGACGCCGCGCTGAAGCGCTGCACAGAACTGTCGGCCAAACTCGAGCAGCTGGCCGAGGAAGAATCGGCCGCCCAGGTCGCGGCGGCGCAGGCGGATGAGCAGCGCATCTCGGCGCAGCGGCAGATCGCTGAACTCAGCGGACGCGTTGAGGCCGCCCGGGACGGCTTTGCCTCGCTCGCGGAACGGGTTGACTGCCTGACCGGACTTCGCGGCCTGGTGGCAGCCGCACGACGGACGCTGGCGGACCGGCAAGCGGCCGGGGAAAATGCCGCTGAAGCGCAGGAAGACCTTTCCGCACGGCTGAAGGCGTCGGAATTCGAAACCGCCCAGGCAGTGCGGGACGCCCTGCTGGCTGACGAAGAGGCCGCCGCGTTCAAGCTCACCGTGACCGGCTACGACCAGGCGGGGCAGCGGCTGGCATTGCGCCGCGAGAGCGAGGAGTCAGCGGCAGCCCTGGACGGACGCGGAGAACCGCTTCCCGTGCCGGATGAGGAAGACCTGGTTCTTGCCGCCGACCTCACGGCAGCGGCCCGGACCCGGCTCACCCAGTGTTCAGTGCGGCTGGGCCTCTTGGAGGCCTCAACCGCCGCTCTGCAGGAGTACGCGCGTGAGCTGGCCGAGGCGGCCGAACGCATCCGCCCCCTGGAACAGCGCCACGACCTGCTCCGCTCGGTGACCGACACCGCGCGTGGCGGCGGCGAGAACGGCTACAAGATGACGCTGAGCACCTACGTCCTGGCCGCGCGCCTGGAACAGGTCGCCGCGGCGGCAACCGAACGCCTGTCGGCCATGACCGGTGGCCGTTATGCCCTGGTGCACAGCGATTCCACCTCCGGCAACAGGAAGGCCGGCCTGGGCCTGCACGTCACCGATGCCTGGACGGGGCAGCACCGGGACACCTCCACGCTCTCCGGCGGGGAGGGCTTCATGGCGTCCCTGGCCCTGGCGTTGGGCCTGGCCGACGTCGTCCAGCAGGAGGCCGGCGGCGTCAGCATCGAGACTTTGTTTGTGGACGAGGGGTTCGGCAGCCTGGATGAAACGTCGCTGGAACAGGTGATGGATGCGCTGGAAGGGCTCCGCGACGGGGGCCGTGTGGTGGGCCTCGTCAGCCACGTGGCTGAAATGAAGCAGCGCATCGGAGCGCAGCTGCAGATCACGAAGGGCCGGAACGGGTCCTCCGTGCGCTTCTCCGCCGGTGACCCGGTGGGTGTCTGACCGGCGGTACATGCCGCCTATACGGGAAGAGAACCCAAAAGGGAAGACTCCGGTAGAGATGATTGACAGATCCAAGTAGTCAGGTTTCACTTCCTTCACAGCAGTCACACCCTTTTTGAGGAGACCGACCATGAGGACATCCAAAACCATCACCGCCCTGTCGCTTGCCGTGCTGTTGGCGGCAGGGACCGCGGCGGCCCCGGCATATGCAGTCGGAGAGGGGCCCAACTACGGCGGGAACGAAACCATTAACACCTCGATTCTGCGCACCTACGACGAGGTCGTGGCTGAGCTCCATAAACAGGATGCACGCCAACCGGCGATGGAGCTGGAAGTGATCGGGCAGTCGGTAAAGGGCCGGGACCTGTATCTCGCGAAGTTCATCACCAACCCGGACAATCCCACGATCCTTTATCTGACGCAGCAGCACGGCAATGAACAGCTGACCACCGAGGGTGCGCTGGAGTTCGTCAAGCACCTCGGCACCGGCAAAACCAAAGGGGTGTTGAACGGGGTGAACATCCTGGTTGTCCCCATGCTCAATCCCGACGGAGCAATGGGTGATGTCGACTTTCCCCTGGACGGTTACATCGCAGACGGCGGTCGGACCCTGACCCGCGCTAATGCCACCGGCACGGACCTGAACCGTGACCATGTGGCAAAGATCCAGCCGGAAACCCAAGCTCTGCACCGGAACGTTCTGCAGGCGTACAACGTCGACTACATGATCGATCTTCACCATCAGGGCACACAGAGCGAACGCGACGGCCGGCTCGTGTCCGGGTCGATTCTCTATCCCACGACGCCGAATGCTGACCCGGCCGTGGTCGAGGGTTCCAAGCAACTGGGCGCGGTGGTGTTCGGCGCCGTGGACCCGACCGGATGGGGACATCTTGGACGGTACGTCGGAGGATCTGTTGAAACAATCAGCCGCAACGGGATTTCGGTTGAGTACGGAATCTCCACGCTGCTCTTTGAGATGCGCGGCATGTCGGACAACACCAATCCCTCGGCTGTCCTCGGCCAGAAGAGCAACGGATATTTGATCAAGCAAACGGTCACCACGCTGGATGCGACCGCCAGAGCGATCGCAAACGGTTCGATCCGTTCCGCGGATACCTCATTCTGGGACACCCTTGCCGAGCAGACCACGCGCGACAGCGAATAACCCCGGACTGTCCGCCGGTGGACAACACCGGCCGGCGGACAGTGCAAGGAACATCACGGCGGCGGGGGCACGGAATCGGATAGAATAGCGGGGTAGCCGGGTTGGGCGCATCGGGAGGGGGGACGATGCGCGTTGAAACGTGTCTGGAACCGCATGAACAATCTTCCGTCTGCCCCCACTGCGCCCCGGAGCAGCACTCCGGGTACCCCTCCTCCGAACGAGCAGGCTTCCCGCGAGCCGGTGCCCGCCGAAGCGTCGCCGGCCGAAGCTGAGCGCACTCCCGCAGAAGCAACCGCCGGCCGGTACGCGCGGATCTTCGCGCTGGCGGGCCGGGGATTCGTGCCGGTCGCCTTCCTGGCCCGGCTGCCGCTGGCCATGCTGACCGTCGGCGCCCTCACCCTGGTCACCAGCGTTACCGGATCCTATGCGACCGGCGGCCTGGCCGCCGGCGCCGTCGGAATCGGCTCGGCACTGGGCGCTCCCGTCCTCGGATATGTGGCGGACCGCGTCGGTCAGCGGCCGGTCCTGCTGACCACCGCCGTCGTCAACCCGCTGGCCATCGCGCTGACGTTGTACATGGCCTTCCAGCTGCCCGATGCAGCGACTCCGTTCGCGGCACTGGCCGCTGCCTTCCTGATGGGCGCCACCTGCCCCCAGGTCGGTCCGCTGGCCCGTGTGCGCTGGATGGCCATGACCGAGCGCAGGCGCGGTGCCGACACCGCGGGCGCACGTGACCTGGACACCGCGATGTCCTTCGAGAGCACCGCGGATGAGCTCAGCTTCGTGCTCGGCCCAGCGCTCGTCGGTCTGCTGGCAGCCGCCGTCGCGCCCTGGCTGCCGCTGGCCATAGCCGCGGTTTTGACGCTGACCATGGTCAGCGCCTTTGCCGTGCACCCGACGGTCCGTTCCGTTGTCCCCGCGCGGGCGGCACGCGCAGCTAAGGCTGCACGTGATGCTGACGCAGAGAAGGCAGGCAATCCGGTCGAAGCCGATGTGGTGCATCCGCGCGCGGACTGGCTGCTCATCGCCCTTCCCGTCCTGGGCATGGTGGCGATGGGAACCTTCTTTGGCGGAACGCAGACGAGCCTCACCGCCTTTGGCGGTCTCTTTGACATTGCCTCCGCCGCAGGCCTGCTGTACGCGGTCATGGGCATCAGTTCGGCCGCGGCGGCACTGTCCGTGGCCTTCTGGCCGGAGCGCTTTACGGCGGCCGCGCGTTGGATGGTCTCCGCGGCGGCCATGGCCGCTTTCTCGGTCCTCCTGCTCTTCCCCGCGGATATCCCCACCATGCTGGTGGCGCTTTTCGTCCTGGGCATCCCCGTGGGTCCCACCATGGTGAGCATCTTCGGTATCGGCGCGGTCGTCGCCCCTCGGCACCTGATGGGCACGGTCATGACGATGCTCGCCAGCGGCGTGGTCACCGGAACCGCCATCGGCGCTTCCCTGGCCGGACGGCTGGCCGACAGCGACGGCCATCAGGCGGCGTTCCTGGTGCCGGTGGGAGCAGCGGTCGTACTGCTTATCCTGAGCCTGTGCGTCCGGTGGGCAATCGCGTCCCGCCGGGGTGCCGCTAACCACGCGGCAGGCTGAGCGTCAAGGTCACGGTCTCCTATCGATGTGACCTATTCCACGAAAATTCTTGACTGAGTAGGGCCCGACTCCTTACGTTTGCGCAGAGAACAAATGTTCATCATGCGAACGGGTATCCGGGGACCATTGTTGTGGCCCCGGATGCCGGTGACAAAGGAGTCGATCCATGAAACGTGCCATCTCCCTTGCCGGAGCAGCCGTCGCTGCGCTGGCCCTCTCTGCCTGCGGATCAGGTTCGCTCTCCGGAGGGGAATCGACCGAATCAGGCGGCGCCGGCGGTGCGGCCGAGGGAGATCTGACGAAGGTCGCCGTCGGCGTGATCCCGATTGTGGACACTGCGCCGATCTGGCTGGGAAAGGAACAGGGCTTCTTCGAGGACGCGGGCCTTGACCTCGATATCCAGACCACCACCGGCGGCGCCGCAGCGGTGCCCGGCGTGGTCAGCGGGGACTTCCAATTCGCCTTCGGCAACACCATGTCCGTCATGGTCGCCAATGACAAGGGCCTGGACGTCCGATATGTAGCGAACGGCAACTCCACCACTGGTGACACCTCCTCCGACTTCGGGGCCGTCGTGGTTCCCGCGGACTCCGAGATCCAGGCCCCCGCCGACCTGGCCGGCCGGACGGTATCGGTCAACAACCTCTCGAACATTGGCGACACCACCATCCGCAAGGTCGTCGAGGACGACGGGGGCGACGAGTCCGCCATCAGGTTTGTGGAGATCCCCTTCCCGGACGCTCCGGCCGCCCTTGAATCGGGCCAGGTGGATGCCGCCTGGATCGTCGAACCCTTCCTAACCCAGGCTGTGGAGTCCGGCGCCCGGGTCATCTCCTACAACTTTGCCGAGACCGACCCGAACCTGGACATCTCGGGGTACTTCACCTCCGCCGAGTACATTGAGGCGAATCCGGAGCTGGTGGAGAACTTCACCGAGGCCATGAACAAGTCTCTGGTGTATGCCCAGGAGAACCCGGAAGCGGTCCGCGACGTGGTGGGCACCTACACCAAGATCGACGAGGCGATGCGCGCCAAAATGATCCTGCCGACCTTCCGCGTAGAGTTTGACCGGGACGCAACCGCCGTGCTTGGTGATGCCGCAACCCGGTACGGCACCCTGACAGAGGCACCGGATCTGGACCTCATGCTGCCCGCGCAGCAGTAGCGCTGACCGGAACGACGCGACTCATGAAAACCCCGCTGCGTCTTCCGGCCGGGCCCCTCCTGGGCATGGCCGGAATCGCGGGTTTCCTCCTGACCTGGGAACTTATTCCCCGGACCGGGCTGGTTAATCCCGCCTACCTGCCGCCGGCAAGCGACGTCCTCGGCATCTTCTTCTCCAACCTGGCGCTGGGCGCTTTTTGGACCGCGGTCGGCCAGACGATGACCGGCTGGGCGCTGGGCCTGCTGATCGCAGCGACCGCCGCAGTGATCCTGGGCCTGATCATCGGCTCCAGCACCTTCCTGCGCCGCGCCACCAACTCGACCATTGAATTCCTGCGGCCTATTCCGTCAGTGGCACTGATTCCCCTGGCCGTGCTGCTGTTCGGCTTCAAGCTGGAATCGACCCTGCTGCTGGTGGTTTACGCCTCGTTCTGGCAGGTCCTGATCCAGGTGCTCTACGGGGTGGCCGACGTTGACCCGGTGGCCAGCAACACCGCCCGCAGCTTTGGGCTGGGCCGGCTGGACCGAATCCGGTACGTCGTGTGGCCCACCACGCTGCCGTATCTGATGACGGGAATCCGGCTGGCTGCAGCTGTTGCGCTGATCCTAGCCATTACCGCCGGGCTGATCATCGGCTCGCCCGGCCTGGGCAACGAGATCGCGCTGGCGCAGTCCGGAGGGGCGGTGGCCCAAATGTATGCGCTGGTGCTGACCACCGGAGTGCTGGGCATCGTGATCAATATGGGCATGCGCTTCGTTGAGCGGCGCACCCTGCGCTGGCACAGTTCGGTACGCGGGGATGTGGTGGTATGAAACTGCTCCGAAAGTTCGGCTACCTCGTGGGCCTGCCGGTGCTGCTGATCCTGCTCTGGTGGGCTTCCACCTTGGGCGGCACGAACTTCTTCGTGCCCAAGCCAGGGATCCTCGCAGACAAACTGGTCACGGTCTGGGTGGGGGAGCGCTTTGTGCAGGATGTGCTGCCCAGTGTCACCCGCCTGATCATCGGCATCCTGCTGGCAATTGTGCTGGGCACGGTGCTGGGCGTGCTCGTCGGCACGATCCGCTGGCTGCGCAGCCTGCTGGAACCGATGCTGGAGTTCTTCCGTGCCATCCCGCCGCCGGTGCTCATTCCGGTGCTGATGCTGCTGATCGGCATCAACGACCAGATGAAGGTTGCGGTGATCGTCTCGGGCTGCATCTGGCCGGTGCTGCTGAACACCATCGAGGGCGTCCGTGCCGTGGACGGCACGCTCAGCGACAGCGCCAAGACCTTCCGCATCACCGGCTTCCACCGGCTGCGCTATCTGGTCCTGCCCAGCGCCAGTCCGCAGATCATGGCGGGCATCCGGCAGTGCCTGTCGATCGGCCTGATCCTCATGGTCATCTCCGAAATGTTCGCGTCCTCGGAGGGCCTGGGCTTCACGATCGTCCAGTTCCAGCGCTCCTTCGCCATCCCCGAGATGTGGAGCGGCATCGTGGTCCTGGGACTGATCGGCGTCGTCATGTCATTTTTGTTCCAGTGGACCGAACGCCGCGTTCTTGGCTGGTACCACGGGTTAAGAGAGGTAGAACATGCAGAATAACTCCCCGGAGGCGGCTGGAAAGCCGCTGCTGGAAGTCCGCGGCATTCAGAAGATCTACAAGGTCGACGCCGGTGAGGTGGAAGCGGTGCGGAACCTTACCTTCGATCTCCGCCCCGGGGAGCTGGTCTGTCTTGTCGGCCCGTCGGGCAGCGGCAAGACCACGCTGCTGAAGATCATCGCCGGCCTCATGGCAGCTACCTCGGGGGAGGTGGTCCTGGAAGGCAGAAAGATCACCGATCCGCCCAAGGACATGGCCGTCGTCTTTCAGGAGTACGGACGCAGCCTCTTTCCCTGGATGACGGTGCGGGCCAACGTAGAGCTGCCGCTCAAGACCGCCGGGATGCCCAAGGCCGAGCGCACACGGCTGGTCGATGACGCCCTGCAGGCGGTCGGGCTGGACCACGTGCCCACCAGCTACCCGTGGCAGCTCTCCGGCGGTATGCAGCAGCGGGTGGCCATTGCCCGGGCGGTCGCGTATCAGCCCAAGGTCCTGCTGATGGATGAGCCCTTTGCCGCCGTCGATGCGCAGACCCGTGCCGATCTGGAGGACCTGGTTCGGAGTATCTGGGCAAAGCTGGGGGTAACCATCCTGTTCGTCACCCACGACATCGACGAGTCCGTGTACTTGGGTGAACGGGTGGTCGTCCTCTCCAGTTCGCCCACCGTGGTGCAGGAGGATATCCTCATCGACCTGCCTGCTGAGCGGGACCAGCTCACCACCCGCTCGCTGCCGCGGTTCGTCGAACTGCGCAACCACGTTTACGAGCAGATCCAGCTAGCCAAGCACAACGCGGGCGGCTCCCGGGCAGGCAAAGCCGACGGCGGGGGCGGCGGCCGACCCGTGCTGCCCGGCTCTGGCACGGGCGGCGAAAGCGCGGTCCGCCAATGAAGACCGTCAGGGAGGAAACCCTTGACGTGATGCGGCTTCGGGGCCTCACCACATTGTTCTCGAATCCGGGTTCCACCGAAGTGCCGTTCCTGGTCGACCTGCCGGATGACTTCGACTTCATTCTTGCCCTGCATGAAGGATCGGTGGTGGGAATGGCAACCGGCTACGCCCTGGCGACGGGACGCTGCGCTTTCGCGCTGCTGCATACTACCGCGGGGCTGGGCAACGCGGTCGGCGCCATCGCCACGGCGCGGGTAAACCGGGCGCCGCTGGTGGTCATGGTGGGCCAACAGGACCGCCGGCATCTGGCCCTGGAGCCGTTCCTTACCGGTCAGCTGGACGGGCTGGCAGGAAACTATCCGCTGGAAATTTTGTCCCCGGTCCGGGCCGCAGATGTCCCGTCGGCGGTATCGCGGGCTGCGCTGCGGGCCGAGCAGGGGTCCGGTCCCGTCCTGGTCATTGTGCCGATGGGGGACTGGGATGAACCGATGGAGCCGCATGCTGCGGCGGCAGCCGGGCGCGTCGTCCTTGCTCCGCCCGGACTGCCTGCGGCCGCCGCGGAGGTCGCCGCCATGCTCGCAGCCGCTCACAATCCGGCGATCCTGGCCGGCGCGGGAAACGACACCGAAGCCGGCTGGGCAGCCCTGACGGAGCTGGCTGAAACTCTTCAGGCCCCGGTCTGGATCGAGCCCTTCGGGGCCCGGGCAGGCTTTCCTCAGACACATCCGCTGTATCAGGGGCAGCTTCCGGCAGACCGTCCCCGGGTGCGTGCCGCGCTGTCGGGCCATGACGTGCTGCTCGTCGCCGGCACCGCAGCCATCCGGCAATACCCCTATGCCGAGGGACCGCTCGTGCCGGAGCAAACCCGCATAGTGGTGCTGACCGCCGACGCCGCAGAGGCCAACCGTTCACCCGCAGACCTCGCGCTTGTCGGCGATCCCGCGGTGCTGGTGGCCGGCATTTCCCGTCTGCTTGCGGAGCAGATGCCCCCGGCGCGGCCCGCAGCCGCGGCAGCCGCGGCAGCCCCGGCTGCGGCGTTTCGTTTGGACCCGCCGGCGGAGGGGGAGGCACTGCGGGCGGCGCACGTTTTCGAGCTGCTGGCACGGTACCTGCCCCGGGACGCCGTCCTCGTCGAGGAGGCGCCGTCGTCCCGCCCGGCGCTGCAGGCGATGGTGCCGGCGCAGGCCCCCTTGGGGTTCGTCTCGGCGGCGATGGGCGGGTTGGGGTTCGCACTGCCGGCCGCCATCGGACTCAAGATGGGCCTGCCAGGGAGGACGGTGGTTGCGGTGGTCGGCGACGGGTCCTCGCTCTACGCCATCCAATCACTTTGGACGGCCGCGGAACGGGGAGTCCCGGTGGTCTTCATCGTCCTGGCCAACGGCAGCTACGCGGTAATGGACAGGCTGGCCGACAAGCGCGGAGGCAAGGCGCCGTGGCCGGCGTTTCCGCAGATCTCCGTTGCCACCCTGGCCGAAGGCCTGGGAGTTCCGGCCCGCCGAGTCACGGAGTTCTCCGCGCTGGAAGCCGAGCTCGCGGTCCTGGCCGGCCCCGCCACCACGAATGGAGCGCCGCTGCTGCTGGAGGTGTCAGTCGCTGCCGAAGTGGTCTTCGCCCCGTGACGTCCACGCTCGGCCGCGGCGTGCCGGGTGCCGGTCCCGCTGTCGGGTGAGCCCTCAGGTGGCTTAGTATCGAAGGAAGCGCCGGATTTTCGGCGGAGACGCAGCGGATGAGGAGACCCACCATGGGCAGCGAAAAGAACGCCAACGAGGATCACTCCAAGGACGGCGAGAAGACAACGGGACCCGAGGGGACCATTCCTGACACCAAGGATGGCGTGGCCGCGGCGTCCACCGATGAAGCGTCGAACTTTGAGCCCGAGGAAGACCAGGAATCCGCCGAGGGCGGATCCAAGTAGCCCGCAGAACGCTACGCAGAAGCCCGGACCGGGAGCACCCGGTCCGGGCTTCGTTTTGTCCGTGTGCTGCCCTGCCGGCCGTTCCCTGCGGGAGCGGGTCTAGCCCAGGCTGGGAGCGTGGGCCGGCGGCAGCGGAATGTAGATGTTGCCGGTGGTGACACCGCCGGTTACGGCGTCGTCGGGCCCGGAATCCGCCGGAGAGTCCGGGCTGTGCGGGGCTTCGGCTTCCATGCCGAAGCCCCGCAGCGCCGCGGCGGCGTCATGGGCGTCCGGCCGGGCGTCGACGGTTCGGGCGGTCATGGCGCGCAGCAGTTCAACCCAGTCGGAGCCGAGCTCCGCGGGCACCTCCGGGTCACGGACCAGGCGTGCGACGGCGGACTCCACGATCGGGCCGGGGAACGCCTTTTCGCCGGTGAGGCATTCGAGCAGCACCAGCCCGAGGGAGTAGATGTCGGTCCGCGGATCCACCGCTCCGGCCAAAGCCTGTTCCGGGCTGAGGTAATTGGCGGTGCCGATGGTGGCGCCGTGCGCCGTGGCCATCGTTGCCTCAGTCATCCGTGCGATGCCGAAGTCGGTGAGCTTGGGATAGAGGCGCGTATCGTTCTCGGCCTGCGGATACAGGAGGATGTTTGCGGGCTTGACGTCCCGGTGAATCACGGCGTTGGAGTGCACATAGTTCAGGGCGTCGGCCAAATCGGCGCCCAGGGAAGCTGTGGCGATGGGGCCCAGCGGTCCGGATTTCAGCGTGCGGCGCAGGTCCGGGCCGTCCACGAGCTCCATGACCAGGAAGGTGGAGAGGCGTCCGTCGTCGTCCTCCAGGGTGCCGGCGTCCAGCAGGGTGACCAGGCCGGGGTGGTTCAGAGTGGCCAGCAGGAGGATTTCGGTCTGCTGGCGGCGGTTCTCGTCGTCGTCGTTAACGCTGGGATGGAATAGCTTGACCGCCACTTCCCGCCCCAGGTGCTCATCGGCCGCCCGGTAAACGGAGGCAGCGCCGCCCGAACCGATGAGCTCGGTGGTCCGGTAGCGCTTCCCAAGGAGTACATCCACGGGTGTCCTCCTAGAGGGTGTGTCGAAGAAAGAAGAAATGGGCAGGAGGGTCCGGGTCTGTTGCTCACCACCGGAGGGGGAATTGATCAGCCGCCTGATTAATTCGGTCCTGCCCCACTCACCATTCCACCCTATCCTGCGCCAGCGGCGGATCCCGGGAGGCGGGCGCGGCTTTATCAAGCCGTAATTATGTGTCTTCTCACTGGAGGAGGCTGGGGCGGTCCCTGGACGCGGCTAGGCCAGGAAGTTGATGGCCGCCTGCTTGAAGGCCCGGGACGTCACGGCGTTGGCGTGGGTCCGTCCCGGCAGCCACAGCAGCTCGGCCTGTCCGGACAGAGCCGCCAGCTCCGGGGCGCCCGCTGCGAGAATGTCCCGGTCCCCGGCCACCAGCAGCAGCGGCATGGCGGGGACGGCCTCCGCGGGGACAAACGGCTCTTCCTTGGCGGCCTCGACCATGTTCAGCAGGGCAGGCACGTCGTTGCCGGGAACGAGGGTGGCCATGCGCAGCAGTTCGGCAGTGGTTTCATCGGCCACCGCTCCGCCTCCCGCCAGGTTCTCCCGGGCTGCGGAGAGGTCGAAGTCCGCCAGCGGATCGCCGCTGCCGGGTCCGCCGAGGACCATGCGGTGCACCAGTTCCGGCTGGGTGGCGCCGAACTCCCAGGCCAGCCGGGACCCCAGCGAATATCCGATGATGTCAACGCCGGTTGTCGGATCGTCGGCGGCCAGCGGACGCACTCCGGCGTCCATCAGCAGCTGCAGCAGGTCCGCGCGGATCCGGCTGGGACGGTAGGCGTCCAGATCCGCGGGCGCGGCGCTTCGGCCGTGCCCCGGCAGGTCCACGGTGAGCACCGTCCGCCCCGCGGCGGTCAGGGCGCCGATCCAGCCGGAATCGTGCCAGTTCAGCTGCGACGAGGAGGCGAAGCCGTGCAGCAGGAGGATCGGCCGGGAGGCGGCGCCGTCGTCGGGCGTTATGATTTCGGCGAAAAGCTGCGGATCGGTGCCCTCGACGGTGTGTGTCCTCAGTTCCATGGCTTAGTCCTCGTCCAGTGCCGCGGTCAGGCGGACGCGGCGGCGCGCCGGTGCCTCCTGCGGTACGGTTCCCACGATGCCCGCGGTGTTGTCCGGCACCTCGAAGATGATCAGCGGTTCACCGACGTTGATCTTCTCGCCCGGCGATCCGTAGGTGCGGGCTACCCGGCCCGCCTGCGGTGACGGCAGCTCGACCGCTGACTTGGAGGTTTCCACCTCCACGAGCGGCTGGTTCCGTTCCACCTGATCGCCCTCGGCCACCAGCCATTCCAGCACGGTGGCCTCAATCAGGCCTTCGCCGAGGTCCGGCAGGGGAAAGGGGATTTCAGCCACGTCGATACTCCAATACTCGCTGGATCCCGAACAGGATGCGGTCAATGTTCGGGATGTACTCATCTTCCAGGTCACCTGAGGGATACGGTACGTCGAATCCGGTGACCCGCTCAACCGGCGCCCGCAGGGTGCCGAAGCAGCGCTCGGTCACCAGCGCGGCGACCTCCGCCCCGAGTCCCGAGGTCAGCGGCGCTTCGTGCACGACGACGGCGCGCCGCGTCCGCGCCACCGACGCCGCCAGCCCGGCGGCGTCGATCGGCTTGAGCCAGCGCAGGTCCAGGACTTCCACCTCGATGCCGTCCTCGGCCGCGAGCTCGGCCACCTGCAGGCAGCGGGCCACCATGGCCCCCCAGGCGATGAGCGTGACGTGCTTGCCGGAACGGACCACCTTGGAGCCTAGGGGAGAGCCGCCGTCGGCCGGGAGAACTTCGCCCTTCTGCCAGTAGCGGGACTTGGGCTCCATGAAAATTACCGGATCGGGGCGAGCGGCGGCGTACTTGAGCAGGTGGTAGGCCTCGTGCGGGTTCGACGGCGAAACCACTTTCAGGCCCGGAACGTGGGCAAACAGCGCCTCGAGGGATTCGCCGTGGTGCTCGGGGGCGCGGATCCCGCCGAAGCTGGGCACCCGGAGCGTGACCGGCATGGGCAGGGTTCCGCGGCTGCGGTAGTTCATTCGCGCCAGCTGGGTCACGATCTGGTTCACCGCGGGGTAGGCAAAGCCGTCGAACTGCACCTCGGGAATGGGATGGAACCCGGCCATCGCCAGTCCCACCGACATGCCGAGGATGCCCGACTCAGCCAGCGGCGTGTCCAGGACCCGGTCGGCGCCGAAGCGCTGCTGCAGGCCGTCGGTGATGCGGAAGACGCCGCCGAGTCGGCCGACGTCCTCGCCCAGGATCAGCGCCCTCGGGTTCTGCTCCATGATCTCGGTCAGGGCGCGGTTCAGGGCAGCCTGCATGGACAGCGTTACTGCCGGGCCGGAGCCGGCGGTTCCGGAATCTGCGGCCAGGTCCGAGCTGCCGGTCATCTGGTCAGTCATGTTCGGATTCCTTCCGCCAGGCACTGGCCTGATCTGTCAGCTGCTGCGTGGATTCGGCGAAGACAAACTCGAACATCTCCGAGCCGGGCCGCGGCCTCAGGGCCTGGACTCCGTCGCGGACGGTGTCGGCGGCGGCCAGCGCGTCGGCCTGCGCGGCGTCCAGGAAGTCGGAGTCGGCGTGGCCGGACGCCAGGAGCTGCTCCGCCAGCAGTGCGACGGGATCGGCGCCGGCGTCGCGCCGTTCCTCGTCCAGCGTGCGGTAGCGGCCGGGATCGTCGCTGGTGGAGTGCGGGCCGCGCCGGTAGGTCATGGCTTCAATCAGCACCGGTCCGTGGCCGGCCCTGGCGTGGGCCAACGCTTCACGGGTGGCGCGGACGACGGCGGTGACGTCGTTGCCGTCCACCGTCAGGGACTTCATGCCGTAGCCCGCGGCGCGGGCCGCCACACGGCCGCCGGCCACCTGAGCCTCGGTGGGCAGCGAGATGGCCCAGCCGTTGTTCTGCACGAAGAAGACCACGGGGGCCTTGAGTACCGCGGCAAAGTTCATGGCTTCGTGGACGTCGCCCTGCGAGCTGGCTCCGTCGCCGAAGTAGGTCAGCGCCGCCGGGAGGCCGGCTGCCGGGGCGGCGTCAGGCTCGCCGTCGGACGGGGTGGCGGCTGCGGGGGCGCCGTCGGGAGGGGCGGTCTCTGCCGTGGCGTCTGCCTGCGTGGCGTCTGCCTGCGTGGCGTCTGCCTGCGCGGCCAGCCGCTGGCCGTGAGCCCAGCCCACGGCGTGCAGCACCGACCCGCCCACCACTGCTTGGATGGGCGCCAGCCGGGTGGTCACCGGATCGTACAGCCCGCCGTGCCAGGACGCCTGGTGCGTGGCCATGTACTGCACCATGTCCACGCCCAGGGTCAGCGCGGTGCCCATTTCCCGGTAGGTGGGGAAGATGAAGTCGCGGCTGGTGTCCATGGCGAAGGCGCTGCCCACCTGGGCTGCCTCCTGCCCGAGCTCCGGCGCGTAACCGGGAATGATGCCTTGGCGCTGCCAGGCGACGGCGGCCAGGTCGAGCTGCCGCACCGCGGTGAGCAGCCGATAGAGCCGGCGCAGTTCGTCACCGGAAAGTTCCGGAACCTGTGTTGTGACTGGGACCATATGTCGAAACCTAACCGGCGCGGTTCTGCAGTGCAATCCGTTCGCCGCGGGATGTACAGCCTGCCTGATCCTGCTCATCGGCAGGACGATGCCCTGTACAAAGTGTGCAGTGTACAAAGTGCGCACCGGTTGTTTCGGAGCGGTGGCTCCGGGGCCGGCTCGCAGTGCGGGGCCGGGCCTGCTTCGGCGGGATCGGTTCACCGAGAGTGCAGCTTTGCCGGGATACCTGCTCCCGTGCCTCATCGAGAGCGCAGGTGTGGCGGGATCGGTTCACCGAGAGTGCAGCTTTGCCGGGATACCTGCTCCCGTGCCTCATCGAGAGCGCAGGTGTGGCGGGCTCGACGCCGCGGAACCCGCCATAGCTGCACCCTCAATGCAGTCAGCCCGATCCAAGCCGCCATAGGTGCACACTCGGCACCGCAGGCGCCCCGATCGTCGGCCGGGCGTCCAGCGTGGTCTTGCACAGTTTTGCGCGAAGACTGGCTTTTATTTATTTACCGCGTATGGTCTGAGCTATCCGTATTTTCTTTATGAGGAGCCTAAATTGTCAGGTAAATCCCCACAGGGTTCAAACGAGAAGAAGCCGGGCAAGTCGATCAAGGACAAGCGGGCCGAAAAACGAGCAAAAAACTCCAGCGATTCAGAGCTGATTCCCAAGAAGCGCAAGGGGCAGTAGCAGGGGCGTTTGCCGGCACTGACCTCGCCCGGGCTGGGCGGTGTGTTCGCCCGCCCAGCATCGCCCAGCACCGGGCAGCACCCTGCGGCCCGCCTCACTTCACCTCGGCGGTTGAGGGCTGCGCGCCACCGGGTGGAGCTGCGCGCCACCGGGTGGAGCTGCGCGCCACCGGGTAGAGCACCGGGTGGGGATCATGCCGGACACGAGCGGCCCAGGCGGCGTCACGCCGCCTGTGGCGGCTTGGGGACTTTTATGTCGGGAATAGTCGCGACATTTCCGAACACGGTCTTTCTTTTTATGCCCGGGGTGGAAATGCGTCGTTATGTACTCAGGTATAAACAACGCGGCGGGGTCGAATTGCCCGGTAATTTCCCCAAGAAACCCCGCCGCATTCCGTGGAGCAGGCCACCACCCGCCGGGCGGCTACCGGAGTTGGCTGCCGGACTGCGTCGTTTTGCGGTCCAGCAGCCAGGCGGCGGTGCCCAGGGCGCAGGTCAGGGCCAGTGTCGCCACGAGCTGGATGCGGACGGCGGAGTCCAGGAAGCCGAGCAGCACGATGCCGGCCAGCAGGGCCAGGGCAAAGTAGGAGAGCCAGGGGAAGGCCCACATCTTGAAGCTGAGCTCCATGCCCGCCGCCTCAGCCCGGCGGCGCAGGATGATCTGCGAAACGATCGATACACCCCAGACGACCAGGCAGGTTGAACCCACGAGGTTCAGCAGGATCATCAGGACCGTCTCCGGGTAGAGGTAGTTCAGCACCACGGCCAGGAAACCGAACGCCACCGAGGCGCCGACGGCTGCCCGCGGAACCCCGTTGGCGCTCTTGCGGCCCAGGGCCTTGGGGGCGCGGCCCCTCTCGGCCAGGGAGAACACCATCCGGGACGCGCCGTAGAGATTCGCGTTCAGCGCGGACAGCAGGGCCACCACAATGACCACAGCCATGACGACGTCGGCGCCCGGCACCCGGGCCGCGGCAAGGGCGGCGACAAAGGGGCCGGTGCTGAGGGAATCGCTGTCCCACGGCAGGATGGTGACAATCACGAGCACCGAACCGATGAACAGGATCAGGATGCGCCACACCACCGAGTTGATGGCCTTTGCAATGTTGGTGGCCGGGTTCTCGGTGTCTGCGGCGGCGACGGCGACAATCTCGGTGCCGCCGAAGGCGAAGACCACCAGCAGCAGCCCGGCACCCACTCCGCTCCAGCCGTGGGGCATGAAGCCGCCGTTGCCGGTGAGGTTGCTCAGGCCCGGGGCGGGAACACCGGGCAGCCAGCCGGCGATGAAGGCGATGCCGACTCCGAGGAAGGCAACGATGGCGAGCACTTTCAGGAGCGCAAACCAGTACTCGAATTCGCCGAAGCTCGCCGCACCCCCCAGATTGATGGCGGTGAAGAGGCTGATGAAGACCAGTGCCAGCACCCACTGCTGGGAGCCGGGCCACATGGAGGCCACGATGGCCGCCGCAGCAGTGGCCTCCGCCGCGATGACGATCACCAGCTGCAGCCACCACAGCCAGCCGATGGTGGTGCCGACAGGCCTGCCCAGTGCCTTTTCCGCATAGACGGAGAAGGCGCCGCTGCTGGGATCCGCGGCGGCCATCTCGCCCATCATCCGCATGACGAGGATGACCATGGTGCCCGCGATGAGGAAGGACAGCAGGACCGCCGGCCCGGCAGCCTGGATGCCGGCTCCGGAGCCGACAAACAGTCCGGTGCCGATGGCGCTTCCCAGGCTCATGAACACCAGATGGCGGGGGCGCATCTTCCGCACGGTGGGCGGCTCCGCCGGAATCGGGGTGCCTGATCCGGAAGGACCGGTTGCGGACGTTCGGGTGGTCATGAAAGGAGGCGCCTTTGAGGTTGGGGGATTGCCATGAAGCGGCCTAACCATCTTATGCCTCGGGCACCGGCTACAAGGAATGCACCGTGTTTGTGCCAGAATGCTTACAGTTTGCACAGCTGATCGCGGTGCAGGAGAGGGAAACATGCCTACCGACGCCCTGGACGCCCGCATCATTGCACTGTTCACCGACGAACCCCGGATGTCCGTGCTGGAGGCGTCGCGCACACTGCAGGTGGCGCGTGCCACGGTTCAGGCGCGGCTGGACCGGATGCAGCGGCTGGGGGTCATTGCCGGGTGGGGTCCGCGGGTGGATCCTGCCGCCCTGGGCTACGGAGTGGTGGCCTACTGTTCCCTGACCATCAGCCAGGACACCGGGCACGCCGCCGTCGTGCACGCGCTGGAGCAGATCCCGGAGATCCAGGAAGTCCACACCGTCTCGGGCGAAAGCGATCTGCTGGCGCGCGTGGCGGCCCGGTCCAATTCGGACCTGCAGCGCGTCATCGATTCGATCGTCGCGACCCGGACCATCGTGCGGTCGTCGTCAGTGATCGTGCTGAACACACATTTTGAAGGCCGCACCCTGCCCCTGCTCCGGGCCGCCTCCGAATAGCGGACCACCTCCGCACAACAGGCGGCGTGGACAGCCGCTCCCCGGGTTGCGGGTGCTGCACCGGCGCGTCCACTGTGGTCCTCGTTACACTCGGGGCATGAAATCGAAGTCCATCGTGCCCCCGCCGGCTGCCGCGGCGCTGGAAGCCGGGTCGGCTGCCGCCGCGAAGCTCTCCCGCCTCATCACCTGCCGAACCGTGTCCACACGGGATCCGCAGGACATCGAGATTGCCGAATTCGACAGCTTCATCGGGGCGCTGCCGGAGTTGTTTCCCCAGGTTCACCGGAACCTGACGCTGGAGCGGGTGAACGGGTACGGGCTGCTCTATCACTGGAAGGGGGCAACTCCGGCGGTCCCAGTCCCCGGCTCCGGGAGCGCGGAAGCCGGCGCGGAGGCGAACGGCAGTCCGCTGGTCCTGATGGCGCACTACGACGTCGTCCCCGTGACGGATCCGGGTTCGTGGGATCATCCGCCCTTCTCCGGGGCCATCTCCGACGGCAGGATCTGGGGACGCGGAACACTGGATGACAAAGGCGCCCTGGCCGCGATCCTGCAGGCCGTGGAACTTCTGCTCGAGGAGGGTTTCGTTCCGGCGCGGGACGTCTACCTGTCCTTTGGGAACAATGAGGAAACGGCGGGGACCACCGCCGGAGTTGCTGCAGCTCTGCTGGCCAGCCGGGGGATCCGGCCCTGGCTGGTGCTGGATGAAGGCGGAGCGGTGGCCACGCAGGCTTTTCCGTTTGTGAACCGGCCGGTGGCCGTGGTGGGTGTTACCGAAAAAGGAATCCTGGACGTGGAACTCTCCACCGAGGATTCAGGGGGTCACGCGTCCACGCCGCACAGCCGGGGCGCCACGGCCCGTCTGGCCCGGGCTGTCGTCCGGCTGGACGAGAACCCGTTGCCTGCCTCCCTGCCCAACCCCACGGTGGAAATGTTCGGGCGGCTGGCTTCCGCCGCCCGCTTTCCGGCGCGGCTGGTTTTTCGGAACATGGGACTCTTCCGGCGGCCGCTCACCATGGTGCTGGCCCGCATGGGCGGAGAACCCGGTGCCCTGACACGCACCACTGTGGCCGTGACCCAGCTGCGGGGCAGCAGCGCCGCCAACGTGCTGGCGTCCCGGGCGACGGCCAACGCCAATATCCGGATCGCCGTCGGGGACACGGTGGAGGGGACGGTCAGGCGGTTGAAGCGGATCATCAGGGACCCATCGGTGTCGCTGCGGGTGGTTGAAGGCAATGAACCGTCTCCGGTGTCGGCCACCGACAATGACCAGTTCGCCCTGCTTGCCAGGACCATCACGGCAGTCTTCCCGGACGCCGCGCCCGCTCCGTACGTCATGCTCGCCGGGACCGACTCCAGGCGCTTCACCGGAATCTGCGACGCGGTGTACCGGTTCGCCCCGTTCCGGATGGACCGCCAGGCCCGGGCCAGCATCCACGGAGACAACGAATCGCTGGGAGTGGAGACCTTCGGCGAGGGGATCCTGTTCTACGTCCGCCTGCTGCGCAGCCTCGAGGCCGCCCGGTGAAGCCGGCCGCCGACGTCGGGCGCCGCAGCCTGCGCTCGCTGGGACCGGTGGTGTTCTTCTTGGCCCTTGTCGAAATCACCAGCGGCATCCTGCAGGGGTACTACACGCCGATCCTCACCGACATTGCCCGCCGCCTGGGCATCAGCGACGGCGACGTCAACTGGTTCGAGGCCGCGCAGCTGATGCTCAGCGCGCTCGCCGTGCCGGTCCTGGCCAAGCTGGGCGATATCCACGGGCATAAGCGGATCCTGCTGGTCTCCACCGTGGTAACTGCCGCCGCGTCCTGGGGCGTGGCCTTTGCGCCGGACTTCTGGACGTTCCTGGCGGCCTGGTCGCTGCAGGGGTTTTACGTGGTCTGGCTGCCTTTGGAGATCGCGCTGATTTTCGGCAGGGCTGCCGGGTCCCTGGGCGGCGCGGCCCTGACCCGCAAGGCAGCCGGGTTGCTGGTCGGCGCCCTCCAATTCGGCGTTATTGTCGGAGCGCTGGCTGCCGGTGCCCTGGTGGAAGTCTTCGCCGGCAGGCTGGAGCTCACCCTGATGATTCCCGCAGCGGCCGTGACGCTGTGCATCGCCGCCATCCACTTCGGTGTTCCGGAAACCACCGACCGCGCCGGCGGGATCCTGGACGGCCGGGGCTTCCTGCTGCTCGCGTTCGGACTGCTGCTGATCACGTCCGGACTGAGCTTCCTGCGGATCAACGGTCCGGGCACCTGGTGGGTCTGGCTGGTCCTGCTGTCCGGGGTGGCAGCGCTCGTGCCGTTCGTCCGCTACGAACTGGGCCTGGCCGATCCGCTGGTGGACTTCCGAATGCTGCGGGAGAAATCCATGTGGCCTGTCCAGCTCACCGCCGGCCTGTTCGGGATTTCGGTCCTCGGCGCGCAGGCGCCCATGTCCACTTTCGCCCGCACTGACCGCGGGGTGCACGGCTACGGCCTGGGGCTGGACGCGGGGGACGTGTCGATCATCATCGGGTCCTATGTGCTGTCAGTGCTCCTCGGAGCCCTGATTTTTCCGGTGGTTGCGCGGCGCACGACGCCGAGGCTGACCCTCTGCGGTGCCGCGGCGCTGGTGGGCATCGGCTACCTGCTGTTCCTGCCCTTCCACGACACCCTGGCCCATACGCTGACCAACATGATCGTTGCCGGGCTGGGCTCGGGTGCGCTGGTCGCCGCGCTGCCCTCCGCCGCGGCCGCTGCCGCCCCGCGAAACCGCACCGGCATGGCCACCGGCCTCACGAACACCACGAAGACCATCGGCGGGTCGTTTGCCTCAGCGGTGTTCGGAATAGCGCTGCTGAGCGCGGCGACTGACGCCGTGGCCGGAGGCACGGGCCTGCAGACCGCGGCGCCCCTGTCGGGCTATCTCACGGTGTGGGCCGTGTGCTCGGGAACGGGCTTCCTTGCCGCCGGCTTGCTGCTGCTGGTGCCGCGGCCGGCGTTTTCGGACGTGCCGCTCACGGCTGCCGACACCGGCACCCCCGGACCGTAGGGGCGGTTACTCCAACCCGGGGAACGTAACGCCGGTGAGCTTGGTGCTGACCTCCCATAGCCGGCGGGCGGCGTCCGGGTCCCGGGCCTGGGGCGCCGGAGTTACCGGGGCGGGCTTGCCGTGCAATGTGCCGCGCAGCTGTCCGGGACCGTCCGGCCCGTAAAAGTCCCCGCCCCGCACCTCGGGAGCCGTAGCGGCATACAGCGTGGGGAGCGCCCCGAGTGCCCCGTTCTGGCCCAGCAGGCGGAAGAAGGCACCCAGGACGTCCAGGCTGGCGGGGTGGTTCATGCCGGAGGTGAGGTTGGTGCTGGCGAAGCCGGGATGGGCCGCTGCGGCGATGAGGTTCTCGCCGCGGGCCTCGAGACGGCGGGAAAGCTCGAAGGTGAACAGCAGGTTGGCCAGTTTGCTCTGGTTGTACCGCGCCCAGGGCCGGTAGCTGCGTGCGGCGTCCAGATCGTCGAAATACATCCTTCCGCCGCGGTGGGCGAGGCTGGAGACGGTGACCACGCGCGGAGCGCGGGCGGCCCGCAGCATCGGCAGCAGCAGCCCGGTCAGTGCGAAGTGGCCCAGATGGTTCACCCCGAACTGGAGCTCGAACCCGTCAGCCGTGGCGCGGTGCGGGGTGGCCATGACCCCTGCGTTGTTGATGAGCAGGTCCACCGGGGCCTCCTGCGCGGCGGCGAAGGCCCGCACGGAGGCCAGGGAGCCCAGATCCAGCGGGCGCACCCGCACCCGGTCGCTTCCGGTCTCGGCGCGGATCCGCTGCAGCGCCGCTTCGCCCCGCGCTGCGTTCCGGCAGGCCAGCTCCACGCGGGCGCCCTTCGCGGCGAGGACGAGGGCGGTCTGCAGTCCCAGGCCGCTGTTGGCGCCCGTAATGACTGCGGTTTTTCCGCTCTGGTCGGGGATGCTGTCGGCGCTGAAGGTTTCCACTGCTGGCTCCCGCCGTGGTTCGGATCAGGCGGTGCTAGTCGTCGCTGGCGGCCAGGCTGGCCAGCACCTTGTCCGTGAGGAGCTTGAGCTGGTTGAGTTCCTCGCTGCTGAGCGCCGGCGAGAGCAGCTCATGGATTCCCTGCACATGGACCCGGCCCAGGCGGCGCTGCATGTCCCGGCCCTCGTCGGTCAGTGCCAGCTCAACGCCGCGCTGGTCGTTCTGCGCCGGACGGCGCTGCACCAGCCCCTTGGCCTCCATCCGTTCCACCATGCGGCTGAGGCTCGGCTGGCTGATCAGCAGGTGCTCATTGAGCTCGTTCAGGCGGATCCAGCCGGTGGGGCAGCGGGTGAGGTTGAACAGGACGTCGTACTCGCGCATCGTCAGGTTCTTGAACGCCGGATCCTTCTGGAGCCGCCTCATCACCCCCACCTGGGTCCGGAAAAGGGACTCCCAGGCCTCTGCTGCCTGTCGAACGGGGACGCTGCTGGTATCCGGGGACATGCCTCTACCCTACTGAAAAGAAGGAGCCGCTGATGCACGTGACGCTGCGGCTACCCGTGCGGCATGCGTAGGACCGTCCGGAACATCGGCCGGGCGGCGGGAGTCGAATTCTCGGCGCAGCTCCGGCAGCACGTATTCGCCGAAGAGGTCCAGCTGCTCCAGCACGGTCTTCAGGGGCAGGCCGGCATGGTCGATCAGGAAGAGCTGGCGCTGGTAGTTTCCGAAGTATTCCTGGAAGGACAGGGTTTTTTCGATCACTTCCTGCGGGCTGCCCACTGTCAGCGGGGTCTGCGCGGTGAAGTCCTCCATGGTGGGGCCGTGGCCGTACACCGGGGCGTTGTCGAAGTACGGACGGAACTCGTTCACGGCGTCCTGGGAGTTCTTCCGCATGAAGAACTGGCCGCCCAGGCCTACGATCGCCTGATCGGCGCGGCCGTGGCCGTAGTGCTCGTAGCGTTCGCGGTACAGACCGATGAGCTGCATGTAGTGCTCCTTCGGCCAGAAGATGTTGTTGGCGAAGAAGCCGTCGCCGAAGTAGGCGGCAATCTCCGCCACCTGCGGCGTGCGGATGGAGCCGTGCCAGACGAAGGGGGCGACGCCGTCGAGCGGACGGGGCGTGGCGGTGAAGTTGTGCAGCGGGGTGCGGAACTTCCCCTCCCAGTTCACGGTGTCCTTGTCCCAGAGCTGGCGGAGCAGGCTGTAGTTCTCCACTGTCAGCTCCACGGAGTCCTGCATGTTCTTGCCGAACCAGGGGTAGACGGGGGCGGTGTTGCCCCGGCCCAGGACCAGGTCCACCCGGCCGTCGGAGAGGTGCTGGAGCATGGCAAAGTCCTCGGCGATCTTCACCGGGTCATTGGTGGTGATCAGCGTGGTGGCGGTGGAGAGGATGATCCGCTCGGTCTGCGCCGCAATGTAGCCCAGCAGCGTGGTGGGGGAACTGGCATAAAACGGCGGGTTGTGGTGCTCGCCGGTGGCATAGACGTCCATCCCGATTTCTTCGACCTTCTTCGCGATGGCCACGGCGGACTTGATCCGTTCGCCTTCCGTGGGGATCCGCCCGGTGACGGGGTCGCGGGTGATGTCGCTGACGCTGAATACGCCGATCTGCATGGTGTCCTCCGATGGTGTTCCGGCGGCTGCCGAACCGAACTGCTCCAAGTATATGCATTTGCATCTACACGGTGCCACAACGACGGTTCGGCACGAATCATTCCGTGGGGCCGGCACCTGCCGGGGTGAATCCGCCGGATGCATCGGCGGATCCGCCCCGCCGCTTTTCCCGCGACCCCTCCACCAGCCGGTACAGCACCGGCACCAGGATCAGGGTCAGCACGGTCGAGGACACCAGTCCGCCGATCACCACGATGGCCAGCGGCCGGGAAATGAAGCCGCCCTCTCCGGTGACGCCCAGCGCCATCGGGGTCAGCGCAAACACCGTCGCCAGCGCGGTCATCAGGATGGGGCGCAGCCGCTGCCGGGCACCCTTCATGATGGCATCCGGGACGTTCATTCCCGGCCGCCCGTCGTGCGGCCGGCGGTACTGGTTGATCAGGTCCACCAGCACGATGGCGTTGGTCACCACAATGCCGACGAGCATCAGCATGCCCACCAGGGAGGGAAGACCCAGCGGCACCCCGGTGACCAGCAGCAGCAGGATCGCCCCGGTGGCGGCAAACGGCACGGAGACGAGCAGGATCAGCGGCTGGACCAGGGATTTGAACGTGGCCACCATGATCACGTACACAATGGCGATGGCCGCCAGCAGCGCCAGTCCGAGCTGGGTGAAGGACTCGTTCTGCTGGGTGGCGGCACCGGAGAGGGTGGCGGTGACGCTGGCCGGCAGCTCCAGCCCGTCGAGCTGGGCCTGCACCTCGGTGATCGCCGCCCCCAGGTTGTCGCCCGCCGGGGCCACGGAGACGACGGCGGTGCGCTCGCCGCCGGAGGAGGAAATCGACGTCGGGACATCCACTTCCTCGACCGTCGCCAGCGAGCTCAGCGGCACCGTGCCGGAGCCGGCGGGCACCGGCACGGCACTGAGCTGCTCAATGCTGGTGACGGTGGTTCCCTCGCCGATCAGGACCGGGAAGTCGTCGGTGCCGATCCGGATGGTTCCACCCGGCAGCGGACTCAGGGTCGAAGCCACCAGGCCGGCGATCTGCTGCTCATTCAGCCCGGCCGCCACCGCCTTGGCGCGGTCGATCGAAATCTGGACCACGGGGGAGGAGGAGGACAGGTTGCTGGTGACTTCGGCGGCTGCGGGCAGCTCGGACATCGCCTCGGTGACCTGCTCGGCGGCCGGCTGCAGCTCGGCGGGATCACCGGCGGAGAGGCTGATGTCCACGGTGTTCGAGGTGCCGAAACCGCCGCCGGTGGTTCCCAGGGTGAGGTTCCCGGCGTCGTCGTCCAGGCCGTCCAGCTCGGCGCTGACGGTCTCCCGCAGCGCCACCTGGTCCACCCCGGGCTCGGTGATGACGGTGTACGAAGCCACCGCGGATCCACCGGCGGTAAAGGCGGCAAACCCCGAACTCGAGGTGCCCATGGTGACCTGGACATCCTTGATGCCCTCGGTGCCGCGCAGCGTCTCCTCCACCTCTTCGGCAGCCGCCGAGGTGGTTTCCAGTGCGGTGCCCGGCGGCATTTCCTGCCGCACGCTGAAGGTGTTCTGCCCGGTGTCTCCGAGCAGGTTGGTCTGCAGCAGCGGGGTCATCGCCGCGGTTCCGACCAGGACGACGAGGCCGGCGGCCAGGGTGTAGACGGGATGCCGCTGCGTGGTGCGCAGGATCGGCAGATAGCCGCGCTGCAAGGGTGTCCGGGACTCCCGGGCTTCGGCGTCGGCCCGGTACGCGGCGGGATCGGCGACCGGGGGAGATGACTTCAGGAACCAGTACGCCAGCACCGGCACAATCGTCAGGGACACCAGCAGCGATGCCAGCAGCGCCAGAGAGGTGGTGATGGCGAACGGCCGGAAAAGTTCACCGGCCAGGTCGCCGACAAACGCAATCGGCGCAAAAACGGCCACTGTGGTCAGGGTCGAGGCGGTGATGGCGCCGGCCACTTCGCGGACGGCGGTCAGGATGGCGGTCCGCTTGTCGGTGCCGTAGCCCAGGTGCCGCTTGATGTTTTCAATGACCACAATGGAGTCGTCCACCACGCGGCCGATCGCAATGGTCAGCGCGCCCAGGGTCAAAATGTTCAGGGAATACCCGAACGCCAGCAGGCCGATGAACGTCACCAGCAGGGACAGCGGAATGGACACGGCGGTGACCAGGGTGGAACGCACCGAGAGCAGGAAGACCAGGATCACCAGGACGGCGAAGCCCAGGCCCAGGATGCCCTCGGTGGTCAGGTTCGAGATGGACTCTTCAATGAAGGGCGCCTGATCGAAGACAACGGTGAATTTCGCGCCGTTGCCGAGCTCGGATTCCAGTGCCGGCAGCAGGTCCAGAACCTCGTGCGAAATGCCCACGGTGTCGCCGGCGGGGGTCTTGGTGATGGACACCGCCAGCGTCGGCTCCTCGTTGGTGCGGGTGATGGAGGTGTTCTCGTCTTCGGCGATGTCCACGGTCGCGACGTCGCCGATGGTCACCGGATCGGCGCCCGCTCCGGAGTCCTGCGTGGATTCGACCGGAAGGGCGGCGATTTTCTCCAGGCTGTCCAGCGGGCTGCCCACCTGGATGGGCAGGGTCCGCGTGTCCTCGGAAACGGTGCCGGCAGGAACCAGGGCGCCGCTGTTTTCCAGTGCCTCCGAGATGGCCGACGGCGCAACCCCCAGGGCGGCAAGGGCCGCGGAGTCGGGAAGAATGGCGATGCTCCGGGTGGAGCCGCCGGTGACTTCGGCGGTCCGCACCCCTTCGATCTTCTGCAGCCGCGGAACCGTCAGCCGCTGCAGTTCGCTGTTGAGCTCGGCCAGAGGCTGATCCGAGGACACGGCCATGTACACGATCGGGAAGTCGCTGATGCTGCCGGCCAGGGACTGTGGATTCACGTCGTCGGGCAGCAGTTGCCGGGCGTTCGAGATTGCCCGGTCCACCTGGCCGCGGGCGCGGTCCAGGTCGGTGCCGTAGGCAAAGGTCAGGTTGATGGTGGAAATTGAGGAACGCGAGGTGGCCGAGGAGGACTCCAGGCCTTCGACAGCGGTGAGCGCGCCTTCGAGGGGTTCACTGATCTGCTTGTCCACCACCTCCGGGGACGCGCCGGGCAGGGCCGTGATCACGCTGATCTGCGGGAACTCCAGTGAGGGGATGAGCTCCTGCTTCAGCGACCCCATGGAGATCACGCCGAAGACCACCGTGAAAACGGTGATCAGGGCAATGAGCGCCCGGTTGGAGAGGGAAAGCTTGGCCAAGCGGTCCATGAGCCTGCCTTAGGAAGGGCGGAACTGACGTAGATCGGCAAAACGTTCCGGACGGGGAAACCGTACCGGTGCAAATAGTTCGAAGGACCGGGCCGACCGGATGGGTCGGCCCGGTCCAACGGGTAAAAATGATGCGGCGGTGCGGTTAGTTCAGGCCGAGGACGCGGTTGGTGTCCTGGGTGATTTCGTCCAGCAGGGACTCATTTTCGTTGAGCTTGACGCCGTAGCCCGGGATCATGTCCTTGATCTTGGCCTCCCAGCCGCCGAATTCGGCGGGGAAGCAGCGCTTGAGCAGGTTCACCATGATCGGCGGAGCGGTGGAGGCGCCCGGGGAGGCGCCCAGCAGGGCACCCACGGAGCCGTCAGCGGCGGTGATGAGTTCGGTGCCGAACTGCAGCACGCCGCCCTTCTTCGGATCCTTCTTGATGACCTGCACGCGCTGGCCGGCGGTGATCAGGTCCCAGCCCTCGGTGACAGCTCCGGGAACGAATTCCTGCAGCGCCTTGGTCTTGCCCTCGCGGGTTTTCAGCACTTCGGTGATCAGGTACTTCACCAGGGACATGTTGTCCTTGCCGACGGCCAGCATCGGCAGCAGGTTGTCCGGGCGGACCGATCCGGGCAGGTCCAGGTAGGAACCGCTCTTGAGGAACTTGGGGGAGAAGCCGCCGTACGGGCCGAACAGCAGCGAACGCTGGCCGTTGACGAAGCGGGTGTCCAGATGCGGCACCGACATGGGCGGGGCGCCCACCGAGGCCTGGCCGTACACCTTGGCGTTGTGCCGGGAGATGATCGAGTCGTCGGTGGAGCGCAGGAACTGGCCGGAGACGGGGAAGCCGCCGAAGCCCTTGCCCTCGGGAATGCCCGAGGCCTGGAGCAGATGCAGGGCACCGCCGCCGCCGCCGATGAAGACAAAGCGGGCCGAAACCGTCCGGGACTGCCCGGTGGCGCGGTTCTTGACCTTGACGTCCCAGCCGCCGTTGGAGGACCGGGAGACGTTGTTGACCTCGTGGCCGTAGTTCATCTCCACGCCGTTGTTGCCCAGGTAGCCGGTGAGCTCTCGGGTCAGGGCGCCGAAATCGACGTCGGTGCCGCCCGCGACGCGGGAACCGGCAACACGCTGGGAGGGGTTCCGGCCCTCCATGATCAGCGGAGCCCATTCGGCCAGCTTGGCCGGATCCTCCGAGAACTCCATGGTCTTGAACAGCGGCTGCGCGCTCAGCGACTCGTAGCGGCGGCGCAGGTATTCGGAGTGCGCGTCACCCCAGACGAAGCTCATGTGCGGCAGCGGGTTGATGAAGCTGTTCGAGATGTGGCCGGAGGAGACCATGTGGGACCAGAACTGGCGCGAAACCTGGAACTGTTCGTTGATGCCCACGGCCTTCGCCGGGTCAACGGAACCGTCGGCCGCTGCGGGGCTGTAGTTCAGCTCGCAGAGCGCGGCATGGCCGGTGCCGGCATTGTTCCAGGGGTCCGAGCTTTCCAGCCCGGCACGGTCGAGGCGCTCAAATAGGGAAATGTCCCAATCAGGCTGGAGCTGCTTCAGGAACGCCCCGAGGGTCGCGCTCATGATGCCGCCGCCGATCAGCAGAACATCGGTTTTGGTTGCGGACTTGTCCGCCGGGCTATTAGCAGTCAACTTCATATCTCCAGTCGCGAGGGCGCTAGCCCTAGAAGCGTATCGCTACCGGTCCCCTTACTAAAATCACCTGAGCTTGCCGGAGCGCGGGGTGCAGGTACTTACGGTTCGCGGAGCTCGATCCGGTTGAAGACTTCGTTGAGCAGGGGAGAGGTCGGATAGACGGCGACTCTGGGGGAGAACGCCAGCGCGGAGATCGGAAAGGCCAGCGGAATGGCCGGCACCCGGGTGGCGATCCGGTCGCTGATGGCCGTGTACGCCTCGGTCTGTTCCGGTCCGGATTCCAGGGTGCGTGCCCGGTCAATCTTGCTCAGCAGCTGCGCGTCGTCGTAGGCGAATTCCTCGGTGTAGCTGCCGAACAGGCTGCCCACGAAGTTGTCCGGATCGTCGTAGGTGCCGCTGATGCCCAGCAGGTGCAGGGCGCGGTCACCGCTGCGCTGCACGCTCTGCAGATAATCGTCGGACCATTCCACCGGAACCGGCTTAATATTCAGGCCAACGGCAGTTAGCTGGCGGCTGAGCTCGGCGTACACCCGCTCCGGTGTCGGCAGATAGGCGCGGGTGACGTGGCGGGGATAGTGGAAGGGCAGTTCGGCGCCCTTGTAGCCGGCCTCCTTGAGCAGCTCGGCGGCCCGTTCGGGGTCGTATCCGTAGCTGGTCACGGATCCGGAGGAGACACCGAGCTTTTCGGGAACGAACTGGTTGGCCTGCTTGGTTCCGTTCAGGAACAGTCCCTCCAGGAGCGCGTCCTTGTCGATGGCGTGGGCAATGGCCTGGCGCATCTTGACGTTGTCCAGGCCCGGGAAGGCCTGGTTGATGCCCAGATACAGGACCGAGTACGGGTCGCGCTGCAGGATCTGCAGGCCGTTGCGGGCCAGGTCGTCCACATCGGCCACGGTGACGAGGTCGTAGCCGTCCACCTGCCCGCTTTTCAGGGCGCGGAGCCGGCTTTCGGGACTGGTCATCGTCTTGAAGACGATGCCCGCGATCTGCCCGCGTTCGCCCCAGTAGTCGGGGTAGGTTGCCAGGCGCACTTCGTCGCCTTCCCAGGATTCCAGGAAGAACGGTCCGGTGCCCACCGGGTGCAGGGCATATTCCGAGAGCCTCTGGCCGTCCTTTTCGGAGCTGAGGGCATCGGCGTTGAACTGCCGGAGGGCCTTGGGCGAGGACATGGCAAACTCGGGCGAGGCCAGTGCCGGAATGAATCCGGTCAGGCGCGTGGCCAGGTCGATCTGAACCGTGTGTTCGTCCACTGCGGTGCAGGATTTGTACACCGCCAGTTCCGGACGGTCCGAATAGGAGTTGAAGACTGACTGGTAGGCAAGATTGCCGACTCCACGGGCGGAGGCGGGCAGGTGGTACCAGCGCTCAAAATTCGCGCAGACGGCGTCGGCGTTGAACGGCTCCCCGTCGTGGAAGGTGACGCCCTTGCGCAGCGCGAAGGTGTAGCTGCGGCCGTCCTCCGACTCGGTCCAGCTCTCGGCCAGCAGCGGGGTGGGCGCGGAGGTCAGGGCATCGACGCCCACGAGGCCCTCGAAGATCTGGCGCGTGACCCGGTGGCTCTCGGTGTCGGTGACCAGGGCCGGATCCAGCCCCGACGGGCGTGCGGCGGTGGCGAAGGTGAAGGTGGCGCTGGGTCCGCCCTGGGAGCCGGAGGCGGAAGCCGAAGCGGTGGCGTTGCTGTCGGGCGGGGTGGCGGTGCATCCGGCGAGGGCGAGTGCCCCGAGGAGGGCACCGGCCCGAAGGAAGGAGCGGCGGCCGATGCCGGGATCTGTCACAGCTGTTGTTCTCCTCCGGGACGCTCCATCCCTGGTGTGGTCTGACGGTTCTCGCACGGTGGTGCCTAACGGTGTTTCCATCGCTGTTTTCGGCACCCGTGCCCGAGTGCATGGCTGGCCATGTCTGGACAATATGCGTGGATTGCCAGTCTAAATGAAAAAAAACCGGCAAGGGCCGGTGAGACACGGCTCACACCACTGCTCCAAGTAAGGCAGGATAGGGAAATGACTGAAATCAGCCCTGACGTTCCCCTGCTTGAGGTGACCGATCTCGCGGTTAACTTCCGGACCACCGACGGCGAGGTGCAGGCGGTGAAGAGCGCCTCCTTCGCCCTTCCCCGGGGAAAGACGCTGGCCATTGTGGGCGAGTCGGGATCCGGAAAGTCCACCACCGCCATGGCCGTGATTGGCCTGCTGCCGGGCAACGGCAAGGTCGCCTCCGGCAGCATCCGCTTTGACGGAACCGAGCTGGTGGGGATGCCCGAGGCCAAGATGCGGGCCATCCGGGGGCGCTCCATCGGGCTGGTGCCGCAGGATCCGATGTCCAACCTGAACCCGGTCACGAAGATCGGCACCCAGGTGGCGGAGACCCTGCTGGTGCACGGGATGGCCACGTCCAAGGACCTGGACCGCAAGGTCATCGAGGTCCTTACCGCAGCGGGCCTGCCCGACGCCGCGGAGCGGGCCAAACAGTATCCCCATGAGTTCTCCGGCGGCATGCGCCAGCGCGCACTGATCGCCATTGGCCTGGCCTGCCGGCCGCGGCTGCTGATCGCTGATGAACCGACGTCGGCCCTGGACGTGACGGTGCAGCGGACGATCCTGGACCAGATCGGCAAGATGACCGAGGAACTGGGCACCTCGGTGCTGCTGATTACGCATGACCTGGGGCTGGCCGCCGAACGCGCTTCCGAGCTGGTGGTGATGCACCGCGGGCTGGTGGTGGAAACCGGCCCCGCCCGCCAGCTGCTGGAGGATCCGCAGCATCCCTACACGCAGGCCCTGGTTTCAGCGGCGCCCAGCGTGGCAGCCGTGCGGCTGAGCCCCGGTGCCTTTACCGTGCCGGCGGCCCAGCGGTTGAAACTCGCCGAGCAGGCCTTCGCGGAGCGCGACGGCGAAGCGGGGCTGGCCGACGACGTCGCCGTCGCCGGGGCGGCGGGGCACGACGCCGGGGACGCCGGTGCCGGCAGCACGGCCGCACCGGACAACATCGTGGAAATCCGCGACCTGACCAAGGTGTTCAAGATCCGCGGGCGGTCCGAGGACTTCTATGCCGCGCACAACGTGACCCTGGACATTCCCCGCGGCCGGACCGTGGCGATCGTGGGGGAGTCCGGCTCCGGCAAGACCACCACCGCCAGGATGCTGCTGAAGCTGATTGAACCCACCAGCGGAACGATTACCTTCGACGGGATCGATGTTGGAGGCTTGGAAAAGGGCAAGCTGCGTGCATTCCGGCAGCGTGTCCAGCCGATTTTCCAGGATCCGTACTCCTCCCTGGATCCCATGTTCACGATCGAGCGGATCCTGGACGAGCCGCTGAAGACGTACAAGCGCGGGTCCAAGATCGAGCGGGCCGCGCGGGTGCGTGAGCTGATGGAGCAGGTGGCGCTGCCGCAGTCGATGCTGCGCCGCTATCCCGCGGAGCTGTCCGGCGGGCAGCGGCAGCGCGTGGCGATTGCCCGGGCGCTGGCGCTGAAGCCCGAGCTGATCGTCTGCGACGAGCCGGTGTCGGCCCTGGACGTGCTGGTTCAGGCGCAGATCCTGAAACTGCTGGGTGACCTGCAGGCCGAACTCGGACTGAGCTACCTCTTCATCTCCCACGACCTGGCCGTGGTCCGGCTGATCTCGGATTACGTCTGCGTCATGAAGGACGGGGAGCTGGTGGAAGCGGCGTCGTCGGAGGAAGTCTTTTCGAACCCCCGGCATCCCTACACGCGGAAACTGCTGGCTTCGATCCCGGGCAACGAACTGGACATCTCCGAGGACGAGCTGGCCTCCTGATCCCGGCCTCCTGATCGGGAAGGTTCCGGGCCGGGGAACCGGCCCGGGACCAAAGGCTTTAACCGGGGCCAAGTCCTCAAAGACAGGCAGAGGTGGCGCCCCCCGGGGGGGCCGCTCTGCCGGGGGTTTGTGTGGTGGTGTTTGGGGGGTTGGGGGGG
>NZ_JASKLY010000006.1:0-30656 GCF_030125545.1 Arthrobacter sp. zg-Y1219 | reverse complement strand
CCGGATATCCCGGGGCCCAGGGCCCCACCCCCGGGCTGCGGCGCCCCCCGGGGGGGCGCCACCTCTGCCTGTCTTTTGCGTCGTGTTTTTTGCGTCGTGCAGGTGCCGGAAGCTGCCTACTTTTTGCGGGTCTTGGGATCCAATGCCTCGCGCAGCGACTCGCCCAAAAGGGTGAAGCCCAGTGCCGTCACGGCGATGCAGATGCCCGGCAGGAACGCCAGCTGCGGCGCCACGGCCAGCTCGTTCTGCGCGTAGGTGAGCATGCGTCCCCACTCCGCGGTCTGCGGCTTGCCGCCGCCCAGCCCCAGGAAGGACAGGGCTGCTGCGTCAATCACGGCGGTGGCCAGGGTCAGGGTTCCCTGCACGATCACCGGGCCCATGCTGTTGGGCAGCAGGTGGCTCATGGTGATGGTGCGCCGGCTCAGGCCCAGCGACTGTGCCGAGAGAATGTAGTCGGCGCTGCGCTGGGAGATCATTGACGATCGCAGCAGGCGGGCGAAGATGGGCACCTGCGACACCCCGATGGCGATCATGATCGCGTAGGTGTTCTGCCCCAGGATCGCGGCAATGCTGACGGCCAGCAGCAGGTTCGGAACGGAGAGCAGGATGTCAACGAACCGCATGATGACGTTGTCCACCCAGCCGCCCAGCCCGCCGGCAATGACACCGAGCAGCATCCCGCCGGCCAGGCCGAGGGCGGTGGAGACGATGCCGATGATCAGCGAGGCGCGGGCGCCCCAGATCAGCTTGGACAGGACATCGCCGCCAAAACGGTCCAGCCCCAGCGGATAGCCGGCTATGTCGCCCGGTCCGGGAATGCTGGTGGGCGTGATGTCGGTTCGTCCGGGCAGATCGTCGCCGCCGAACGGTGCCAGCAGCGGAGCCAGCAGGGCAACCAGGATGAAGACGCCGACGATCACCGCTCCAGCGATAGCTGCCGGATTGTGCCGCAGCCGGGCAAAGGCCGACTGCCACATCCCGCTGCCCCGGACGTCGGCTGTTGCTGCGGGCTCGTCGGGCCGGATGGCGCCGCCGGGCGCCGGTGGGAGAACCGTACTCATTGCACCCTCACCCTCGGGTCGATAAAGCCATAGGAAACGTCAACCAGCAGATTGATCAGTGAATAGGCTATGGCGATGAAAATAATGAATCCCTGCAGGACTGGATAGTCCAGATTGAAGATGGCATCGCGCAGGAACCGCCCGACGCCGCTGAAGGCAAAGACGGTCTCGGTCAGGACGGCACCCGAAATCAGGAGTCCGGTCTGCAGGCCGATGGTTGTGGTCACGGGGAGCATGGCGTTGCGGAGCACAAAGCGGCCGCGGATGGTTTTTTCCATCAGGCCCTTGGCCCGGGCGGTGCGGACGTAGTCAGCACCCTGGACTTCCAGGACCGAGGCCCGCGTGATGCGGACAATAATGGCCAGCGGAATGGTGCCGAGCGCGATTCCCGGAAGGACCAGGTGCATGACAGCGTCCCAGGACGCGTCCCATTCCCGCGTCAGCAGGCCGTCCAGCACATAGAAGTCAGTGACATGGGTGGCGTCAATGCGGGGGTCCTGCCGGCCGTCCGGGGGAAACACCGGCAGCTGGATGGCCAGCAGCCATTTGAGGATGAAGGCCAGGAAGAACACGGGAATGGTGATGCCGACCAGGGAGAGCACCACCGAGGAATGGTCCCAGAAGCGGCCGTAGTGAGTGGCCGCGAGGTAGCCCAGCGGGATGCCGATGCCGATGGCGAAGATCAGCGCGACCACTGCGAGTTCCAGGGTGGCGGGGAAGCGGGTCGCGAACTCTTCGAGGACGGGGCGTCCGGTGACGATGGAAGTGCCGAAATCGCCCTGCAGGAGCTTGCCCACATAGGTGAAGTACTGCTCCAGCATCGGCCGGTCAAAGCCGTAGGCGGCGTTGATCGCGGCCACCGCCTCGGGCGTGGCCTTGTCTCCGAGGAGTGCGGTGGCCGGACCGCCGGGAAGGTTGCGGACCCAGACGAACAAAAGGATGGACAGCCCAATAAGGGTGGGAATCAGCATGAGAAGGCGTTTGCCGATGACTTGCAGCACAGATGTCCTTTCTCAGCGGATGAAAACCGGCTGGAGGAGGAGGGTGGGGGACAGAAAGCGGGCCGGGGAGTCCCGAAGGAACCCCGGCCCGCGTGCTGCTACTTGGTGAGTTTGATCTGGTTGAACACTTCGTCGCTGACCGGGCTGGCCGGGTAGGACTCCACGCGCTCGTTGAATGCCAGCGAAGGGGCCGGGTGGGCCAGCGGCACGGCAGGAACGAGCTGGGCGATGTCCTCGTTGATCTGCTCGTACAGCGGGGTCTGCTCCTCCAGGCTGCTTATCTGGCGGGCCTCCTCGAGGGATGCGAAGAGCTCCGGGTTGTTGAAGCCGAACTCGGGCTTCTCTCCGCCGAAGAACACGCCGACAAAGTTGTCGGTGTCGTTGTAGTCGCCGGTCCAGCCCAGCAGGTGGATGCCGTGGTCTTCGCCCACCTGGACGCGGTCCAGGTAATCCGGGGACCACTTGTTCGGCTGCGGGGTGACCTTGATGCCAACCTCTTCAAGCTGGGCGGTGATGTTGGTGTAGACCTGCTCCGGGGTGGGCATGTACGGGCGCGAGACACCGGTGGGGTAGTTGAAGTCCACGGTGAAGCCGTCAGGGTAGCCGGCCTCGGCCAGCAGATCCTTGGCCTTTTCCGGATCGTACTCGTATTCGGTGACGTCCTCGTTGTAGCCGTTGACGACGTCGGGAATGAACTGGTTGGCCACCTTGGTGCCCTCGGGCAGGGTCTGGTCCACCAGCGCCTGCTTGTCAATGGCGTGGGCAATGGCCTGGCGGACCAGCGGATTCGCCAGCTCCTCCACCTTCTGGTTCATGCCCAGGTACAGGATGGTGAACGGTTCGCGGGTAATCACGTTGTAGCCGGCGTCGGCCAGCTTCTGAGTGTCCGCCGGGGCCACCAGGTCGTAGCCGTCGATGGTGCCGGCCTCCAGGGACTGGCGGCGGGAGTTGGGGTCATCGATGACGCGGAAGATGATGTCGGTGACCTGGCCCTGCTCGCCCCAGTAGTCCTCGTTTGCGGCGAGGGTGATTTGGTTGCCCACGTCCCAGGCGTCGAACTTGAAGGGACCGGTTCCGGTGGGGTGGTCCTTGGCATACTCGCTCAGCGTCGGTGCCTCGGCAGTGCCGGAGGCGGCGTTGGCGTCATACTCCTCCATCGCCGTCGGGCTCTGCATCGAGAAGGCCGGGAGCGAAAGGGCGGCAATGAAGCCGGCGAACGGCTTGGCCAGGGTCACCACGGCCTCGGCGTCACCGGTCGCTTCGCAGGACTTGTAGGTTGCGGTCTCCGGGGTATCGGCGAAGCCCTTGAAGAGCTTGCTGTAGTAATACGCCAGGCTCTCCTCCTGCTGGATGCCGGTGAAGTTGTACCAGCGGTCAAAGTTGGCGCAGACGGCTTCCGCGTTGAAGGCGGTGCCGTCGTGGAACGTGACACCTTCCTCAAGAGCGAAGGTGTAGGTGAGCGCATCCTCGGACGTTTCCCAGGACTTGGCCAGCAGCGGCTCCGGATCGGCGGTTCCCGGCTTCACGCCGACCAGGCCCTCGAAGATCTGGCGGCTGACACGGAAGGACTCACCGTCGGAGGCAAACGCGGGATCCAGCGTCTTGGGGTCGGAGGAAGCCGCGAAGACAAAGGTTCCGTCCACTTCGGAGGAGGTACCGGCGTCGTCGGACCCTTCCTCGCGCTCGCTCTGGGCGCAGCCGGACAGAATCAAGGCGCTCAGGGCAACGCCTGCGGTGATGGCGGCGGCCCGCCGCCTGGGGCGGGAGCCATTCGTAGTTCGGCCGGCAAGTGACATGGTTCTACTCCTCTGGGCGAGTGTTACCCGCGCGGATGCCGTGCGGTGCATCGTGCAGGGTGTGCTGTGGTGTCCGTGGCAGGTGGAGCGGTTTTTTGAGCGGTTCTTTTTGGGGCAAGTGTGTTGCACGCCACAAACATATGGGACAGAGCCTAATGGGTGCCGGGGCGCCAGTTCGCATTTCAAGTCCCGGCGCGGTCACAATTTGGTCACGACAAAGGCGGGCGCCTTGGTGGGGCGCCCGCCTTTGTCGGAGGTGGATCTGTGCTGTGCCGGGTTTGGTGCCGCCCGGACTACATCGGAGGCATCAGGACGGTGTCCAGCAGGTAGACCGTAGCGTTCTCGGTCTGGACGCCGCCGCAGACGACGGCGGACTCGTTCACCATCAGGCTGTCGCCGGACCCGGTGACGTCGACTTCAGCACCATTCACCGTGGCGTACATGCCGGAGAGTTCCTCAGGGGCCATCTGGCCCGGAACCACGTGATAGGTGAGGATGCTGGAGAGCAGATCCGGATCCGTCTTCAGCGTCTCGAGGGTGGCCGGATCCAGTTTGGCGAAGGCCTCATCGGTGGGTGCGAACACCGTGAACTCCGAACCGTTCAGGGTATCGACCAGGTTGACCTCCGGGTTCAGCTGGCCCGAGACGGCTGCGGTCAGCGTGGTCAGCATGGGGTTGTTCGACGCGGCAGTGGCTACCGGGTCAAGCGACATTCCCTGGATGGACCCCGCTCCTTCGGGAACGGCCGCCGCGTAGTCGGCGCAGCTGGCGCCGACGAGGTTGGCCGCCGGATCGGCGCTCATGGACTCGCTGGCGGTTGCGTCGGGGCTCATGGGCTCCGAAGCGGAGGGGGACATGCTGGACTCCGAGGCCATGCCCGATTCGGAGCTCTCGGAGGAGGTATCGGAGGAGTCGGTGCTGCAGGCGGCCATGCCCAGCATGGAGACAGCGGCGATTCCGAGGATGGACATGTTCCGGCGGGTCTTGAAAGCCATTGTTTTTCTCCTTCTGGCGAGGGTCCGTCTGGCGGGACCTCGTGGTTGGTGTGAACACCTCTTGGGGCGAGGTCTCAGAAGGTCTTCGGCCCGGGGCTCCGGCCGGATGGGTGACGGGCTGGAAAAGTTTTGAGCCAGGTCACAGCAGGGACTTGGGAGGCTCGGCTCGGCGGGGCGCGAGTGGCGGGGCGAGGGCCTGCAGAAGGAGGTGGTTTTAGTCCGGGACCGGCCGCGAACCGGAGTCGACGGGGGCGCCGGTTGATTCGTAGATAAGGTTGACATTCACTTCGTAAGTGCCCGGCGGGATCAAGTCAGGAACCCATATTTCCGCTGTTCCGGCGGCGCTGTCCGTGTCGGCTTCAACCCGGTAGGCCAGGCTCTCGGCTAACCATAAATGCGGTACATCGATGCCGTCGAGCGACCACGTCAGCAGAAGGGGCACTCCCTCCAGGCCTTCAAGGGTCAGATCCACAGCAACTGTCCAGCCTCGTGGTGCCGGGTTGCCGGCGCTGTCGGTACCCTCGACCGTGCTGAGCATCTCAACTATTTGGGTTGCGACATCCGCCGGGGCCGGCGACGTGCCGGCACCGACGGCAGGTTCAACGGCTTGCTCAGTGCTGGCGGTGAGTCCCAGGGATTGGTTTCCCACGGCTGGAAAAACCCTTAAGTCCTCAGGTTTGAGGTCATAGCCCATCATTGTCAGCACCGGATCCTCCACCACCTCCAGCTCAAACTCCTCGGTCCATTCGGGTGACTCCGTCCAGCCGGCTGAGGTGCTGGGTGAAGAGGTGGAAGAAGGGGTGGCAAAGGTCGGAGGCGGGGATGTTTCAGGCTCGGTGGCAGGGGGCCCGGGAACCGGCGTCGGCGGCACCGTGACGGCCGGCGGAACCGGCGTCGGCGGCACCGTGACGGCCGGCGGAAGCGACGGGTTGGGCGGGAATGCTGTCGAGAATCCCGGAACTGCTGCTGCGTGACCCCCAGCGGGCAGCTGCCGGGCGTTCGTGTCTTGGGCAGTTTTCAGGGGGAGGGCGGTGCCGAGCTGTACAGCGTTGAAATCACGAAGGTCCGACGCCCTTAACAGCTGGAGCAGTTCAACGGTCGCCGTATCTTTGTCATCCGGGGGGTCAAAGCGGTCCCACAGTCCCAAGACGGCGGTGATCGCGGTCGCCACTGCGCCGGCGCCAATGATGAGGGACTTTCCGCGCAGGTACCAGGGCGGAGGAGGTTTGTCCTTGGTGTTGGCGTCGGCGTCCGCAACGGTGTCCATAAACGGGGCCTCCTCGAATAAGGTGCCACTGGCTCAACCAAGGAGCCACTGGTTGCACCCCGCGGATGGGCGGGCCACTCAGGTGCTATTTTCCCGCCGCCAAGGTGCAGGGTCAACGGCTCGGCATCGGGTAGGGACACGGAGCGGGGAAGCAGCAGAACCAGATGCTGACGGGGCCGGCATGCGGGTGCCTGGCGCGAACCGCGCCCGGGCAAAAGAAAACACCCCGGTCCGAAGACCGGGGTGTTATCGATGTCGCGACTCATCGGAAAACGATGTCTCGACTCGTCACAGTGCGCGAGGAGGGACTTGAACCCACACGTCCGAAGACACTGGAACCTAAATCCAGCGCGTCTACCAATTCCGCCACTCGCGCTCAGGCTGTCACTGCCGCGCTATCCGCGGAAAGGCACAAAACCAGCCTCCAGTGTACCTGAGGTTCAGGCCAGTCCGAGATCGCGCTTCAGCTTGGCGACGTGGCCGGTGGCCCGCACGTTGTATTGGGCGAGGGAGACGGCGCCGTCGGGGTCCACGACCACCGTCGAGCGGATCAGGCCCTCGTAGGTCTTGCCGTAGTTCTTCTTCTCGCCCCAGGCTCCGTAGGCCTCGGCAACTGCGTGGTCCGGGTCGGAGAGCAGCGGGAAGTTGAGGTGTTCAGCCTCGGCGAATTTTTCCAGTTTGGAAACCGGATCGGGGGAGACGCCGACGACGGCGTACCCGGCCTCCTGCAGCGTGTTCAGATTGTCGCGGAAATCGCAGGCTTGCGTGGTGCAGCCGGGTGTGGCGGCAGCGGGGTAGAAGTAGATAACGGTGCTGCGGCCTCGGAATCCGGAGAGTGAAACAGAGGCTGAATCGGTTGCCGGAAGGGTGAAGTCCGGGGCTTTTTCGCCGGGGGACAGGCGGGGCATAGGTCTCTCCTTGGTATCAATGGCAGATCAGGCTGTGTCACAGCGCGACAGCGCACGGCCTTGGTGGCTATCCTAGTACGTGGTGGATTTGTAGGTTATCCGATCGGCCATCAAATCCTCACCCTGAAAGGAAGAGTTCTGATTTATGCCCGATATGGAGCACTGGCCCACCGGTCGACTGTTGTCGACGGCTGCCCGCCTGGTCGAACACGCTTGGAATGAGCGGCTTGTTCGAATTGGCGTGACCCACGCCGGAGTAATCGCGTTGGGGGTCCTCGATTCCCAGGGGCCCATGACGCAGGCGCATTTGGCGCAGATCGTCCGGGTCCAGGCGCAGACGATGGGCAAGACCCTCTCCCGGCTGGAAGCTCATGGACACGTGGTCCGGGTCCGGAATGACCTGGACCGGCGCAGCCACATGGTCTCCATCACTCCGGAGGGAGTGGAGGCGCTCCGCGAGGCGCAGGACATCGAGAGCACCCTTACCGACGGCGGTGACCTGATGTCCGACGAGCTGCGCAGACAATTGCGCAATGTCATTAAAGAGCTGGGAAATCCCCGCTGGCAGCTGGCTGTGGATGTTCCGGGGCTGCCGATTCCGGTCGTCCCCGCGGAGGAAATTGTTGCTGCCGCAGTCGCGGAGGAAGTGCCCGGCGACAGCTCCGGCGTTGAAGCCGGGAAGACCGCAGGCACGGCCTAACGGCGCACGGCCTGATTCGTTGAGGCACGCCCCTTTCGGGGGGCGTGCCTTTTTCGTTTTGCCTCCGGGCTGACCGGCAGCGGGAGTCCCCTTGAACCGGTCATCGGGAATGTGAGCACCGTTCTGGCCTCGCAGCAACAAAAAGAGCGGCTCTGCCGGTTTTCACCGAGCTGAGCCGCTCCTTGATTTGTGCACCCCCCGGGACTTGAACCCGGAACCCTCTGATTAAGAGTCAGATGCTCTGCCAATTGAGCTAGAGGTGCATCTGCTGCGATGTCTTGGCGTCGGCGTGAACCGGCGATTTGTCATCCGCAACGACAGACAACACTACCAGCCTTTCTGCCCCACTGCGAACGGATCGGCGGGTATCGGCGGAAGTGAGATCCACTTCATATGTCAGTCACCCCATTCACCACCGCGAAGCGATCTGCACGAAGCATCTGGAGCCAGGCCAGCCGCTGGATCGCGGCGTCAGCGGTGCGATGGCGGCGCAGTACGTCAGGCAGGGAAGCAGTCAGTGGTTCACCATCCTGCACCAGAAGCTTTCCTGCGACCATTGTGTGCCAGGCACGGGCCGGACCGGTTCGCGGCCAGGCCTCGACCGGTTCCGCCGCCCGGATGGCGGATGTCCACTGCGTCGCGGGCTTGCGCATGGAGGCCGGGCGGTAGCCGCCTCATTCCGGGCTGGGTGGCCAGGGACAGGCGCCCGCAAGCGAGACCCACCCCAAGTGCCCGAGGCCCGCCGAACCCAAAAAAGCCAAACAAAAAACCCCGCCTGGCCAAGGAATTTCTTCCTGGCCAGACGGGGTCTGTATTGTGCACCCCCCGGGACTTGAACCCGGAACCCTCTGATTAAGAGTCAGATGCTCTGCCAATTGAGCTAGAGGTGCCTTTTGTTTTGTCCTGCAAGCCGATCATTTCTGCTCGATTTGCTCTCCGCAACGACATGAAACATTACCAGTACTTCCGGGAAAAAGAAAAATTGGCTCCAGTCTGCCCCCAGCGTGGCGCTTCCGCCCGGGACCTCACGCCGGTGAGGCGCCGGGATTGCCTTTCCGCAGGCCCCGGAGCGAGGGCGGAACCACCATTTCCAACGGGCTGCCGTCCCAGGCCGAAGTGTTGTCCACCACCCAGGTCCGCGACGGTTTCAGCTGCCCGGCATCCCCGCCCTCTGCGGAATGATCAGGCTCCGCCGGCTCCCTGGTCGTTGCCGTCACGGTGTTGGGCGGAACCGGAGTCACGGGCAAATGGTCGCGTTTGCCCGGTTGCGTGCCGGCCGGAGTGCCGATGGCCCGGGCGGACACCACGGGAAGTTCACCCGTGGACGCTTCCTTGGAACTGATCCGCGCCGCCTGTTCCACAGCTCCGTGCCGCAGCAGTCGGCGCAGCAGTGCAACGGCCGCAGCGCTGAGGCCGACGGCTGAAAATACCGCCGCTGAACTAAGCAGGGACGAGCGATTCACGTAACTGCCTTTCCCTCGATCCACCAGCCGGCCCGACAAAAACACCGTCACCCAAACACCGCCGCGCGGCACAATACTGGCTGCCCCTCGACGTTACGGCGGGTTCCGCTTCAGTGTCCAGAGGTGCGGCGGACCTCGACGGCGGCACTAGGCTGTCAGGCATGAATCAGCAATTTCGCCCCATCCGTTCCATCACGTTGCCCACCGAGGAGCTCCTGCAAGCCATGAGCCCGCTGCCGGACGGCATTCGCGCCGGCCTCTGGGACGTAGTGGGGGAGCCCAAGGGGCTGGAATACGGCGAGATCGACGCCGTCGTGCTGCCGTATGCAACCGGCAGCGACTGGCAGGAAGCGCTGGACCGGGTGCCGAACCTGAAAATGCTTCAGGCCCAGTCCACGGGCTACGACGGCCTGCCCGAGCTGGTGGGGCCCGATGTCGCCGTCGTCAGCGCCGCGGGAGTCCACGTCGCCGGGACCGCGGAGCTGGCCCTGACGCTGATGCTGGCCTCGCTCCGCGGCGTGGACGCAGCGGTCCGCAACTCAGCGACCGGAACCTGGGACAGCCGCCGATTCCCGGGTCTCGCCGACCGCAGGGTGCTGCTGGTTGGCGTTGGCGGAATCGGCGCTGCCATTGCGGAACGGCTGGAGCCCTTTGAAGTGGAACTGACCCGGGTCGGTAGCCGGGCCCGGACTGATGAGCGCGGCACCATCCACGGCACTGATGAGCTGGTGGAGCTCGCCAAGACAGCCGAGGTGGTGGTGGTGATAACTCCGCTGACCGAACAGACGCGCCACCTCATCAACAAGGAGGTCCTCGCCGCGCTGCCGGACGGCGCGCTGGTGGTGAACGTCGCGCGCGGCCCCGTCGTCGACACCGAGGCGCTCACCGCCGAAGTGCTGTCCGGGCGGCTGCATGCGGCCCTCGACGTCGTGGACCCCGAGCCGCTGCCGGCAGACCACCCGCTGTGGAAGGCTCCGAACGCGATCATCACCCCGCACGTGGGCGGCAACACCGAGGCGTTCGTGCCGCGGATCCGCAAGCTCCTGAAGGAGCAGATCGGCCGCCTGGCCCGGGGCGAAGAGCCCGTGAACCTGGTGCGCCACGGCCCCTGGGCCTGAGGCAACGTCGCCGGGACTGAGGCAAGAACGACGGCGGAGGCCGACGGCGGCGGGAGCCCCGACGTCGTCGGCCCGGCAGTCCCTCTCAGGCGTCCCTCTCAGGCAGCCCCTCTCAGGCGTCCCAGTCAGGCCAGCGTCAGGAAGTGATCCACGAAGGAGCCGAAGTCCTCAAGGTCGACGGCCTGCTCGATAACCCGCAGGCCGTCGCCGTCCTCAGGCAGCGGGGCGCTGGCCTCCACCTGGAAGCGGAAGATGCGTCCGGTGTTCGTGCCAACCTCGTAGTCCCCGGCGGAGACTTCTTCGGCGTGGGACAGGTTGGTGGAGTTCACGGCAGTGGGCGCCTCGAGTCCGGCGAGGGTGGCGGTGTTGAACGGAGCAAACACCAGCTCGGCCGGGCGCCACCGGTATCCCACCACATAGAAGGTCTCGGCACCGTCCCCGCCGGGTCCGGCGCAGACCAGGTTGTAGTCGCCGTAGTTGGGAATCTGCGATTCGAACACATGCCGGAGCACAACCTTGATGTCATCGCTCGAGGGCTGATCGCGAAACTCTGGTGCCGAAGTCATCTCCCCAGTCTATGAACACCAGCCCCGATCGGCGGAAGCCACCCCCCCCCCCGCAAGGCCCGTTCCGAAACAAACACGTCACGCCCTCTTCACGCGCCGTAACAAGCGAGGCGCCTGTCCGTCATATGCCCCGGCGGGGCAGCGGAAAGGTCCTAAGATCAAGACATGAGCTTGGAGAATACGCCTGACATCAAACCCCGAAGCCGAGTAGTCACCGACGGGATCCACGCCGCCCCGGCGCGTGGCATGTTCCGGGCCGTGGGAATGGGGGACGACGATTTCGCCAAACCGCAGATCGGCGTCGCCAGCTCGTGGAACGAAATTACTCCCTGCAACCTGTCCCTGAACCGGCTGGCCCAGGGCGCCAAGGAAGGCGTCCACGCCGGCGGCGGGTTCCCCATGCAGTTCGGCACGATTTCCGTTTCCGACGGCATTTCCATGGGTCACGAGGGCATGCACTTCTCCCTCGTCTCCCGCGAGGTCATTGCCGACTCCGTGGAAACCGTGATGATGGCCGAGCGCATGGACGGCTCCATTCTGCTGGCCGGCTGCGACAAGTCCCTGCCCGGCATGCTGATGGCAGCCGCGCGCCTGGACCTGGCCAGCGTGTTCCTCTACGCCGGCTCGATCATGCCCGGCTTCGCCAAGATGGAAGACGGCACCGAGCGCGAAGTGACGCTCATCGACGCCTTCGAGGCCGTCGGCGCCTGCGCCGCCGGGAAGATGAGCCTCAAGGACCTGGACACCATTGAACGGGCCATCTGCCCGGGCGAAGGCGCCTGCGGCGGCATGTACACCGCCAACACCATGGCCTGCGTCGGCGAGGCGCTGGGCATGTCCCTGCCCGGATCCGCCGCCCCGCCCTCCGCCGACCGCCGCCGCGACGACTTCGCCCGCAAGTCCGGCGAAGCCGTGGTCAACCTGCTGCGCAAGGGCATCACCGCCCGCGACATCATGACCAAGAAGGCCTTCGAAAACGCCATCGCCGTCACCATGGCCTTCGGCGGCTCCACCAACGCCGTGCTCCACCTGCTGGCGATCGCCCGCGAGGCCGAAGTTGACCTGACGCTCGAGGACTTCAACCGCATCGGCGACAAGATCCCGCACCTGGGCGACCTGAAGCCCTTCGGCCGCTACGTGATGTTCGACGTCGACAAGATCGGCGGTGTGCCCGTCATCATGAAGGCACTGCTCGACGCCGGCCTGATCCACGGCGACTGCCTCACCGTCACCGGCAAGACCGTCGCGGAGAACCTCGCCGCGATCAACCCGCCGGATCCGGACGGCAAGGTGCTGCGCGCCATGGACAATCCCATCCACAAGACCGGCGGCATCACCGTCCTGCACGGCTCGATGGCCCCCGAGGGCGCCGTGGTGAAGAGCGCCGGCTTCGACGCCGACATCTTCGAGGGCACCGCCCGCGTGTTCGAACGCGAGCAGGGTGCGCTGGACGCGCTCGACGCCGGAGCGATCCACGCCGGCGACGTCGTCGTCATCCGCTACGAGGGACCCAAGGGCGGACCGGGCATGCGCGAAATGCTCGCCATCACCGGTGCCATCAAGGGCGCCGGCCTGGGCAAGGATGTCCTGCTGCTGACCGACGGCCGGTTCTCCGGCGGCACCACGGGCCTGTGCATCGGCCACGTGGCACCCGAAGCCGTCGACGGCGGCCCGATCGCGTTCGTGAAGGACGGCGACCGCATCCGGGTGGACATGGCGGCCCGCAGCTTCGACCTGCTGGTGGACCCCGCAGAGCTGGAGGCACGCAAGGAAGGCTGGAAGCCGCTGCCGGCCAAGTTCACCACCGGCGTGCTGGGCAAGTACGCCAAGCTGGTCAACTCCGCCTCCACCGGGGCTTACTGCGGCTGATACTGGCCTCCCCAAGGGCACCCGCTGGCGCGGATGCCCTTGGGGCCCCTAAGGCCTTTTCAGCCTTATTAAGCCCTGCCGCCTTAGGTGGGCAGGTCGCCGGTTAAGGACCCTGCCGACTTATCGGGGGCTGGGCGCCGGTTGGGGACTTCGGCTGGCTCCCGGGGTCGTCTCGCCGGTTAGGGATTTCTGCCGCCGGCCGTGGCTCGCCGGTTACCGGGTGTCCATTAGTTGGACAGGGCGTCCGAATAGTGAGACGGGGACCAAATTCAGTTGACAGTGCCGCAGGGGATGGGAAGACTGAACGGTATGCAGATCGTATCCGTCGTCCTTACCAAGCGCGTGGCCTAACAGCCGGCTTGTTAGAACGTCACGCGCGAACCCCTACGGAGCCAACCGGCACGAGGGGTTTTTTTATTGGCTTCAGACAAAGCACAGAAGCCGCGAAGGACTGACCGTCCGGGCGGCCGCCGCAACAGATCACATGAATAAGTATCCGTAAGGAAGTCTTTATGAGTAAGGGATCGCCAATCAGCCCATCGCTGATGGCCAACAAGGCCAGCGCTGCCGCCAAGGCGGCAGCGGGCAAGACGCGTGATGTTGCCTCCTCCATGTCAGTGCCGTCCGAAGCCGTAGACAACCGGGTCCAGGGCCCCAACAACGTGGTCCCTCCCACCGAGATGACCGGTTCAAAGGCCATCGTCCGCGCGTTGGAGGAACTCGGCGTCGACGACATCTTCGGCCTGCCGGGCGGCGCGATCCTTCCGACATATGACCCGCTCATGGATTCCACGAAGCTCCGGCACATCCTGGTCCGGCATGAGCAGGGCGCCGGCCACGCCGCCGAGGGCTACGCCATGGTCACCGGCCGCGCCGGTGTCTGCATCGCCACCTCGGGCCCCGGAGCCACCAACCTGGTCACCGCCATCGCCGACGCCCACATGGACTCCGTTCCCATGGTGGCCATCACCGGGCAGGTGTCCAGTGCCTTCATCGGCACCGATGCGTTCCAGGAAGCGGACATCGTGGGCATCACCATGCCCATCACCAAGCATTCCTATCTGGTGACCGACCCGGACGACATTCCCCGGGTTCTCGCCGAGGCATTCCACATCGCCACCACCGGCCGCCCCGGACCGGTGCTGGTGGACATTTCCAAGGACGCGCAGCAGGCCAAGACCACGTTTTCGTGGCCGCCCAAGATCGACCTGCCCGGCTACCGGACCGTGGTGCGCGGACACTCCAAGCAGGTGCGCGAAGCGGCCCGCCTGATCGCTGCCTCGCAGCGCCCGGTGTTCTACGTCGGCGGCGGCGTGCTGAAGGCCGATGCCTCGCCGGAGCTGTTGGAGCTGGCTGAGGTGGTGGGCGCCCCGGTGGTCACCACGCTGCAGGCCCGCGGCGTCTTCCCGGACTCGCATCCGCAGCACGCGGGCATGCCCGGCATGCACGGCTCCGTCGCGGCGGTGGCAGCACTGCAGCAGTCAGACCTGCTCATCACTCTCGGCGCGCGTTTTGATGACCGCGTCACCGGGGTGCTCTCCTCCTTCGCGCCCGGCGCCAAGGTCATCCACGCGGACATCGACCCCGCCGAGATTTCCAAGAACCGCCCGGCGGACGTGCCGATCGTCGGGTCGGTCAAGGAGATCATTCCCGAACTGGCCGACGCCGTCCGCACCCAGTTTGCCGCGGCACGTCCGGACATCGCTCCGTGGTGGGCGATCATCGACCGGCTGCGCCAGACGTATCCGATGGGCTTCAGCGAACCAGATGACGGGCACATTGCCCCGCAAAAGGTCATCGAGCGCATCGGCGCGCTCACCGGGCCCGACGGCGTCTACGTGGCCGGCGTCGGCCAGCACCAGATGTGGGCTGCGCAGTTCATCAAGTACGAGCGCCCCCGCGCCTGGCTGAACTCCGGCGGACTGGGCACCATGGGCTACTCGGTTCCCGCCGCCATGGGCGCCAAGGTCGGCAACCCGGACCGCGTGGTCTGGGCGATCGACGGCGACGGCTGCTTCCAGATGACCAACCAGGAACTGGCCACCTGCGTGATCAACAAGATCCCGATCAAGGTCGCCATCATCAACAACTCCTCGCTGGGCATGGTCCGGCAGTGGCAGACGCTCTTCTACGAGTCCCGCTACTCCAACACCGACCTGAACACCGGTCATGACACCGTCCGGATCCCGGACTTCGTCAAGCTTGCCGACGCGTACGGCTGTGTCGGGCTGCGCTGCGAACGCGATGAGGACATCGACGACACCATCCGCCAGGCCCTGGCCATCAACGACCGGCCCGTCGTGATCGACTTCGTGGTCAGCCGCGATTCGATGGTCTGGCCGATGGTTCCCTCCGGTGTGCCCAATGACCTGATCCAGATCGCCCGCAACATGACACCCAAATGGGAAGAGGAGGACTAGAACATGGAACGCCACACTCTTTCCGTACTGGTGGAAGACGTACCCGGTGTCCTGACCCGGGTTGCGTCCCTGTTTGCCCGCCGGGCCTTCAACATCAATTCTTTGGCCGTCGGTCCCTCGGAAGTGCCGGGCCTGTCCCGCATCACCGTGGTGGTCGAGGCCGAGGGTGACCTGCTCGAACAGGTCACCAAGCAACTGAACAAGCTCGTCAACGTCATCAAGATTGTCGAGCTGGTTCCTGAGTCTTCCGTGCAACGCGACCACATCTTGGTCAAGGTTCGCGCGGATGCCGCAACCCGGCTGCAGGTAACCCAGGCAGCCGAGCTGTTCCGTTCTTCAGTGGTTGACGTGTCCACCGACTCGCTGATCGTTGAAGCCACAGGCACCGCCGAAAAGCTCAACGCACTCCTCGCAGTGCTTGAACCCTTTGGCATCCGCGAAATAGTTCAATCCGGAACGCTGGCCATCGGCCGCGGCTCGAAATCCATGGGCGACCGCGCCCTGCGCAGCGCCTAGGCTTCCACCGCAGTTCCGCATCAACCTTCATCCAAGAAAATTCAGTAGGAGACACACTGTGACTGACATGTATTACGACGACGACGCCGACCTGTCCATCATCCAGGGACGCACCGTCGCGGTCATCGGCTACGGCAGCCAGGGCCACGCCCACGCCCTCAGCCTCCGCGATTCCGGCGTCGACGTCCGCGTTGGCCTCAAGGAAGGCTCGAAGTCCCGTGCCAAGGCCGAGGCCGAGGGGCTGCGCGTGCTGAACGTCGCCGACGCCGTCGCCGAAGCCGACCTGATCATGGTGCTGACCCCGGACCAGGTGCAGCGCTTCGTGTACGCCGAGGACATCGCCCCGAACCTGCAGGCCGGCGACGCCCTGTTCTTCGGCCACGGCTTCAACATCCGCTACGGCTACATTCAGCCGCCGGCCGACGTCGACGTCGCGCTGGTTGCGCCCAAGGGCCCGGGCCACATCGTCCGCCGCGAATTCGAAGCAGGCCGCGGTGTTCCCGACCTGATCGCCGTCGAGCAGAACCCGTCCGGCAAGGCCAAAGAACTGGCCCTGTCCTACGCCAAGGCCATCGGCGGCACGCGTGCCGGCGTCATTGAGACCACCTTCACCGAAGAGACCGAGACGGACCTCTTCGGCGAGCAGGCAGTCCTGTGCGGCGGTGCGTCGCAGCTGATCCAATACGGCTTCGAGACCCTGACCGAGGCCGGCTACAAGCCGGAGGTCGCGTACTTCGAGGTGCTGCACGAGCTCAAGCTGATTGTTGACCTGATGGTCGAAGGCGGCATCGCCAAGCAGCGCTGGAGCGTTTCCGACACCGCCGAATACGGCGACTACGTTTCGGGCCCGCGGGTCATCACGCCCGAGGTGAAGGAAAACATGAAGGCCGTCCTCGCGGACATCCAGAACGGCGCCTTCGCCAAGCGGTTCATCGACGACCAGGACGCCGGCGCTCCGGAGTTCAAGGAACTGCGCCAGAAGGGCGAAGACCACCCGATCGAGTCCACGGGCCGCGAACTGCGCAAGCTCTTCTCCTGGATCAAGTCCGACGACGACTACACCGAAGGCTCCGTCTCCCGCTAACGGAACGTTGCCGGTAACACTGGGTCCTGATTGAGCGTGCCCAGCAGCGAAACGATAAGCTCGAATGAGCAAGCCGTTTCGGTAAAGAGGCCGGTCCCGGTTTATCGGGCCCGGCCTCTTTGCGCAGAAAATCGCTTCACCAAGATCCCCACCAGAATCCACCACAGCTAAAGAGGTCACCGGTGACAGCCACCAAGCCCGTCGTACTCATTGCGGAAGAACTTTCCCCGGCCACGGTTCAGGCCCTGGGCCCGGACTTCGAAATCCGCTCCACCAACGGAGCGGACCGGTCGGAGCTGCTCGCCGCAATCGCCGACGTCGACGCCATCCTGGTGCGTTCCGCCACGCAGGTCGACGCCGAAGCGATCGCCGCCGCTCCGAAGCTCAAGGTCATCGCCCGTGCCGGCGTGGGCCTGGACAACGTGGACATCAAGGCCGCCACCCAGGCCGGTGTCATGGTGGTGAACGCCCCCACCTCCAACATCATCTCCGCCGCGGAACTGACCGTGGGCCACATCCTGTCCCTGGCCCGCCACATTCCGCAGGCCAGTGCCGCGCTCAAGGGCGGCGAGTGGAAGCGTTCGAAGTACTCCGGCATCGAGCTGTTCGAGAAGAAGATCGGCATCATCGGCCTGGGCCGCATCGGCGCCCTCGTCGCCGCCCGGCTGCAGGGCTTCGGCACCGAAATCCTCGCCTACGACCCGTACATCACCTCGGCACGAGCCGCGCAGCTGAACGTGAAGCTGGTAACCCTCGACGAGCTGCTGGAACAGGCCGACTTCGTCACCATCCACATGCCCAAGACCCCCGAAACGCTGGGCATGCTCGGCGCCGACGCCTTCGAGAAGATGAAGGACACCGCCTACGTGGTGAACGTCGCCCGCGGCGGCCTCGTCGATGAAGACGCCCTCTACACGGCGCTCACCGAGGGCAAGATCGCCGGCGCCGGCGTGGATGTCTTCGTCAAGGAACCCTCCACCGACCTGCCGTTCCAGTCCCTGGACAACGTCATCGTCACTCCGCACCTGGGCGCCTCCACCGCCGAGGCGCAGGAAAAAGCCGGCGTCTCGGTCGCCAAGTCCGTTCGCCTGGCCCTGGCCGGTGAACTGGTGCCCGACGCCGTGAACGTGGCCGGCGGCGTCATCGCCGAAGAGGTCCGCCCGGGCATCCCGCTGATCGAAAAGCTGGGCCGCATCTTCACTGCGCTGGCGCACGACTCGGTGACCGCCATCGACATCGAGGTGGCCGGCGAGATCGCCGCCCTGGACGTCAAGGCGCTGGAACTGGCAGCGCTGAAGGGCCTCTTCACGGACATCGTGTCCGAGCAGGTCTCCTACGTGAACGCTCCGGTGCTGGCCGAGCAGCGCGGCATCGAGGTCCGGCTGCTGAAGACCGCCGAGGTGGTCGACTACCGCAACGTGCTGACCATCCGCGGCGCGCTCTCCGACGGCACCCAGCTGGAGGTCGCCGGCACCCTGACCGGTCCGAAGCAGATCGAGAAGCTCGTGGGCGTCAACGGCTACGAGGTGGAAATCCCGATCAGTGAGCACCTGCTGGTGCTCATCTACACGGACCGTCCCGGCGTCATCGGCGCCCTGGGCCGGATCCTGGGCGAGAAGGACATCAACATTGCCGGCATGCAGGTGGCCCGCAACAGCGAAGGCGGCCAGGCGCTGTCCCTGCTGACCGTTGATTCCTCGGTGCCGCAGGACGTGCTGGAAAACCTGCGCACCGAAATCGGCGCCACGGTGGTCCGCGAGGTCGACCTGCAGGGCTAACTCCCGGCGGGCCACCCGCAGCCGCTGCAGGATAGCGCAGCACCAGGGACCGGTTCCGCTTCGGCGGGCCGGTCCCTGCTTGTTTTGTGGTGCCCACGCCCGGTGGTCCTCTGCTGGCAGCCGCCAACCCTGGGCTCTTCCGTTTGGCCTCCTGGCAGCACGGGAACAGGCCGAAGCGACAACGGCGGGGGAAACAGGGTAATTTTCTTATGTGACTTCTTCCGATTCCAAGACCCCGTTCTACATCACCACGGCCATCTCCTATCCCAACGGAGTGCCCCATATCGGCCACGCGTACGAGGCCATTGCCACCGACGCCATGGCCCGCTTCAAGCGCCTGGACGGGTACGACGTCTTCTTCATGACCGGCACCGACGAGCATGGCCTGAAGATGCAGCAGTCAGCGGACAAGGAAGGCATCACTGCCAAGGAACTGGCGGACCGGAACTCGGCTGCCTTTGCGCAGATGAGCCGGGACCTGAACATCTCGCACGACCGGTTCATCCGCACCACCGACAAGGACCACTATGCCGCGGCGCAGGCCATCTGGAAGCGGATGGAGGAGAAGGGCGACATTTACCTCTCCAAGTACGCCGGCTGGTATTCGGTCCGGGATGAGGCCTACTACTCCGAGGACGAAACCGAGCTGCGCGAGGACGGCATCCGCTACTCCAAGGAGACGGACACCGAGCTGACTTGGACCGAAGAGGAAAGCTACTTCTTCCGCCTGTCCGCCTACCAGGACAAGCTGCTGGCCCTGTACGAAGCCCGGCCGGGCTTCGCCGCGCCGCAGTCCAAGTTCAACGAGGTCATCAGCTTCGTCAAGGGCGGCCTGGAAGACCTGTCCATTTCCCGCACCACCTTCGACTGGGGCGTCCCGGTTCCGGGAAACCCCGAGCACGTGATGTACGTGTGGGTGGACGCGCTGACCAACTACCTCACCGGCGTCGGCTTCCCCGATGTGGAGTCCGAGTCGTTCAAGAAGTACTGGCCGGCCGATGTGCACGTCATCGGCAAGGACATTTCCCGGTTCCACGCCATCTTCTGGCCGGCGTTCCTGATGTCCGCGGACCTGGAACTGCCCAAGCGCGTGATGATCCACGGCTTCCTGCACAACAAGGGCGTCAAGATGTCCAAGTCGCTGGGCAACGTGGTGGCGCCCAAGGAGTGGGCGGACCAGTACGGCCTGGACTCGGTCCGGTTCTTCCTGCTGCGCGAGGTGCCCTTCGGCGGCGACGGCTCCTACAGCCACGAGGCAGTTGTGGGCCGGATGAACTCCGACCTGGCCAACAACCTGGGCAACCTGGCCCAGCGGTCCCTGTCCATGGTGGCCAAGAACTGCGGCGCCGCGGTGCCGCAGCACGGCGAGTTCACCGCCGAGGACAAGGCCATCCTGGCCGCCGCCGGCGAGCTGCTGGACATTTCCCGGAAGGCCTACGACGTCCAGGACTTCCACGGCGCACTTGAGGCCACCTGGAAGGTCCTCGGCGACACCAACGCCTACTTCGCCGAGCAGGCGCCCTGGGTGCTGCGGAAGACCGACGTCGAGCGTATGAACACGGTGCTGTACGTAACGCTCGAGGTGCTGCGCATCGTGGCCATCCTCGTTCAGCCGGTCATGCCGGACAGCGCGGCCAAGCTTCTGACTGTGCTGGGCCAGGACGACGGCGATGCCCGCCAGTTCAGCGCGATCGCCGCGCCGCTGGTGCCGGGCACTCCGCTGCCGGCGCCCGCGCCGGTCTTCCCGAGGTATGAGGAGCCCGCCGAGTAGCAACGCTGCCCCAGCCCGCGAAATAGCAGAAAGTGCCCTTCTGAACGCTCAGAAGGGCACTTTCTGCCATTTCGCGGGGCTGTGTGAGTGCGGGGAGGGGGCGTCCTAGGAACCGGAGCGGAGCGGCCCGGTCAGGAAACGCGCCGGAGCCGTTTCCTGCATCACCCGGGCGACGGTGTCCTGCTGCCGTCCGGCCATTTCCAGCATGTCCTTCAGCCGGGACACATTGAACCGGTGGTCGTGGGGGGCCAGCGCCAGCAGCGTCCGCCACAGGCACTCCTTGGCCCTCACGATGGCCTGCAGTGTTTCCAGCTCGAACTGTCCCGACGTTCCGCCGCCGGTGCTCAACGGATTGAGCGGCCCCAGCCGTCCCGCGGCGGCCCCGGCCATGGCGAGCGCCTTCTTGAACTTGCTCCGGCGGTAGCCCAGGGTAAGGATCAGCTGTTCCAGCTCATCGCGTTCCCCGGCAATCTCCTGCTCCAAGTCGGCGAAAGTCTGCTCGTACCGGGAGCCGGCCCAGGTCCGGCGGGCAGCACCGAAAAGCCGCACCCCCGTTTCCGCCCCCAGCAGATGATCATCCAGGTAGGCGGACAGTGACGCGTGCTCGGGTTTCCACCCGGCGCCGGAATCAGACATGGCGTGCTCCTTCAATTAGTGCTGATCAGTCTGCTGATTATCCTGTCAGATCCCGGCACCGGCCGCGAGTTCCCGGGCCGCGGAACGGCCGGGAACCCGCCGCAGAGACCCGCCCCGGAAACCTGCCGCGGCAACGGTCAGTCCGCTGCCAGCCCGGCCACGGGGGAGAGGCGTGCCGCACGGCGGGCGGGCAGCACCGACGCCAGCAGGCCGGCCAGGATCGCCACGGCCAGGACGGCCAGGAGCTGCAGCCACGGGACAGCCAGCGCCACATCGGCGAAGGAGCCGAGGGCTGACCTTGCCCCGAGCCAGCCGTACACCGCACCGAGCACGCAGCCGAACAGTGCCGCGACGCCGGCGATCAAGAGCGCTTCCAGGGCGAGCATCCCGCGCAGCTGGCCCCGGGTCAGGCCCAGTGCCCGCAGCAGCGAGGACTCGCGGGTGCGTTCGAGGACCGAGAGGGACAGCGTGTTGGCCACACCCACCAGGGCGATCACCACGGCCACCGCAAGCAGGCCGGTCACCACCATCAGCAGGACATCGATGACCTGTTCAAAGGCCGCGCGTTCCATGACCGCGCCCGAAACCATGTAGTCGTCCACCCCCATGGTTTCGGCAAGCTCGGACTGCAGGTCCTTGAGCGCTCCGTTGCTGAGGCCTTCCGCCACCGAGATCCACACCTGGGGCTGGAGGTAGGCGTCGCCGCCTTCCGGAACTCCGCCGAGGGCCTGCGCGGTGTCGGCGCTGATCAGCGGCCGCAGCTGGCTGCTGCCGGCCACCACGACGTCGAGTTCGACGGCGGATTCGGCACCCTGCACCGTAACGGTCTTGGCGGTGGTGCTCTGCGGCATGAGGATCGTGCCGGGGGTGAGTTTCAGGGTTTGGTCCTGAAGGACTGCGGCAGCGTCGGCCGGCTCCAGGGCATAAACGCCCTCAGGCTGTCCGTACATCTGCGTGGTTCCCACCACGGGCAGCAGCACCGCTTCGGCTACCCCATCGACGCCCCGGGCCGCTTCCGCGTCGGCGGCGGTCAGCGGCGAATCGCCCAGGGCGCCGCCGCGGACGCTGACGTCCACGGGGAACTCGGCGGCGAGGACGCTGTCCAGCGAGGTCCGGGCCGTGGCGGCACCGGTCATCATCATGGCCACCAGGGTCACGCCGATCAGCAGGGCCGAGGACGTGGCCGCCGTGCGCTGGGGGTTGCGGACGGCATTAACCGCCGCGAGCTTGCCCGGCACGCCCAGGGGAGCGGCCAGGGTGCCGACGGCGCGGACCAGCGGCGGCACAAACAGCGTGGCGCACATCAGGATGCCGACAAAACTCAGCATTCCGCCCGGAACAGCCAGCATCAGGTCATTGACGGAAGCACCGTAGCCGAGCAGCGCTGCGCCGGCGGCCAGCAGGACCAGCCCGATGACCAGCCGGATCCGTCCGCGCCGGGTGCCGGCACGGACGTCCTCGGCCGGGCGGAGAGCCGCCAGGGGCGCAACGGCTGTTGCCGCGCGGGCCGGCACCAGTGCGGAAAGCAGTGTCAGGAGAATACCGACGCCGAGGCCGGTGACGACCGCGAGCGGGCTGACCGCCAAAGTGGCAAAGCTGCTCGCGGTGTCCGTTTTCAGGAAGGTCACGATGACAGCCACGAGGCCGACGGCGGCCGCCACACCGAGTATCGAGGACACGATGCCAACCAGCGCCGCTTCCGTGATGACGGAGCGGCGGATCTGCTTTCGGCTGGCGCCGATGCAGCGCAGCAGCGCCAGTTCACGTGTCCGCTGGGCCACCAGCACCGAGAAGGTGTTGGAAACCACGAGGGCGCAGACCAGCAGGGCCACGGCTGCGAAGGCCAGGAGGACAATGGTCAGGGCGTCTTCGCCGCCGGTGAACTGCGCAACGGCTTCCTCGGTCTGTTCCGCCGAGGTGCGGACGGCGATGCCGTCCAGGCCGGCGTCCGTGAGGTTCTGCTCCAGCTGCGTCCGGACTCCGGCCGCCCCGGCATCGTCAGCCAGGGCCAGCTGAATGGTGGAGAACCCCTGTTCCGCCTCCGCGAACAGAGCTGCGGTTGCTTCGGAGGAGTAGAGCTGAGGCGTACCCATCATCGAGGGATTGTTCGAGGTCGATACGACGGCGCTGACGGTCAGGTCCGCGGCCCGCGTATCGGAGGGGTCTCCGGTGCTTGATGAAACCGGGACGGTGGAACCGATGGACAGGTTGTAGCGGGTGGCGGTGTCCTGGTCCACGGCCACCTGGCTGTCGCTCGAGGGAAGGGTTCCCAGCACTACGTCCACGGGCAGCAGTTCCGCCGACGACGGGGTGTTCAACAGCTGGGCGAAGACCGTCTTCGTTCCGCCGGTGAAATTAACGTAGGCCGGCTGCACCGGATAGACCGCGTCCACGCCGGGAACGCTGCGCGCCGCCTCGACGGCGTCTTCGGTGAGGATCACGCCCTCGGACAGATAGGACGGCACTTCGCTGGCGAGGATCAGGTCGGCGTTGCGGAAACCCTCGCCCACGCTCTGCTCCAGGGAGGCCTTGGAGGAGGAATTGATGACCAGGGTGGCGGTCAGGAACCCGACGGCGATCATCACGGCCAGGGAGACGGCGATGAAGCGGCGGGCGTTCAGGCGCACCTGCGCCAGGGCTACCTGCAGCATGCTCAGGCCCCCAGCTTGGTCAGGGCAGCGAGCACGGTTTCCGGCGTCGGGCTGGCCAGTTCGCCCACCAGTTCGCCGTCGTTCATCAGGACCACCCGGTCGGCGTAGGACGCGGCCACCGGATCATGGGTCACCATGATGATGCTCTGGCCCATTTCCCGGGTGGATCGCCGCAGCAGGGAGAGCACCTCGGCGCCGGACTTCGAATCCAGGTTGCCGGTGGGCTCGTCCCCGAAGACCACATGCGGGCGGGTCAGCAGGGCGCGGGCGACGGCGACGCGCTGCTGCTGGCCGCCGGAGAGCTCGTGAGGGCGGTGCGTCAGCCGGCCGGTGAGGCCAAGCGTCTCGGTAATGTACTTCAGCCACCCGGAGTCCACCTTGCCGTTGGCCAGGGCCACGGGCAGAGTAATGTTCTGTTCCGCCGTGAGGGTGGGCACCAGGTTGAAGGACTGGAAGACGAAGCCGACGTTGTCGCGGCGCAGACGGGTAAGCTCGGCGTCCTTCAGGGCGGTGATCTCCGTGTCCCCGATCCAGATCCGGCCCGAATCGGCGGTGTCGAGACCTGCCAGGCAGTGCATGAGGGTGGATTTGCCGGACCCGGAGGGACCCATGATCGCGGTGAAGGTACCGGCGTCGAAGGTGACGTCCACGTTGGACAGGGCATGGACGGCGGTGTCCCCGGAGCCGTAGGTCTTATCCAGGGAGCGGGCGGCTGCGGCGGCCGTGGTGCCGCCGGGCACGGAAGATGTCTCGGTAAGGGCTGTCATACCCCCAAAGCTATTTCCCGCGGCCCCTGCGCACATCGGAGGAGGGTAGGGGATCCGGGAACATGCTTCTCATACCGTGGGTGGAAGGGGACCGGCCAGCCGGTAGGACTCCATGAGCAGCTCCTCCAATTCGGCCCGGTTCACGCGGTCCAGCCGCACCAGCACCAGCATCGGGGACCGGTTGTGATGGGGAGTCCAGTAGAAGATGTCCGGGTCGGTGCCCGCGAGCGCTTCCCGTTCCTCCGTTTTCACGGTCAGAACGCCCTCCTCCCAGATCCGGGCCATCAGGGTGCGGGCAAACCAGGCGGGCTGCTGCCAACTCAGCCGTTCGGTGACGCCGGGCAGCGCCAGGCAGAGGGAGCGGACGTCGGTTTCGCTGGGCATCGGACACCTCCGGAACCGGGGCACCTCAGCGGTTGGGGAGTCCCCGGGCTACGGAGCGACGATACCGGTCTCGTAGGCGATCACAACAGCCTGCACCCGGTCCCGGGCGCCGAGCTTGGCCAGGATGTGGCTGACATGCGTTTTGACCGTGGCATCGGACAGGAACAGGCGGGCGGCGATTTCCGGATTGGACAGCCCCTGGGCGATCAGCCCGAACACCTCGCGCTCGCGGGGAGTGAGGCGTTCGACGTCGGCGGCATGCCGGCTGACTTCGGCGGTGGGCGAACGGAGCAGCGGCGCCACATGGTCCAGCAGCCGGCGGGTGGTCGACGGCGCAATCACCGCGTCGCCGCGGTACACGGTGCGGATGGCCTCCAACAGCTCCTCCGGCGGTGCGTCTTTCAACAGGAAGCCGCTGGCTCCGGCCCGGATGGCGGAGAGGGCATACTCGTCCAGGTCGAAGGTGGTCAGCACCACCACCTTCAGGTCCGCGTCGGTGGATCCCTTGGGCTGTGCCGCGGAACGTTCCAGGAGCCGGGCGGTCGCCTCAATCCCGTCCATGCCGGGCATGCGCACGTCCATGAGGACGACGTCGGCGCGGACCGCCGAGAGGGCCTGCAATGCTTCGCGCCCGTTGCCGGCCTCGGCCACCACCGTGAGATCCGGCTGGGAATTGATCAGCATCTTGAAGCCGCCGCGCACCAGCTGCTGGTCATCAACCAGCGCCACCCGGATGGGGGCGGGAGCGGGGGCGGCCGCTTCGGACAGGGGCGGCAGGTTGCCGGTCATGCTCAGGCCTCCGTGTAGGGAATGAATGCGGTAACGCGGAATCCTCCGCCGGCCGCAGGAGCGGCAACCAGTCTTCCATCGTAGAGGGCCACCCGCTCCGCCATGCCGTTGATGCCCTGGCCGGACCCCGAGGTGGGGACCGGTCCGGAACCGGGCACAGATCCGGAACCGGGCACAGATCCGGAACCGGCAAAGGGCGGAGCAGCCGGGGGAGGAGGAGGCGGGCCCTCCGCACCCGCGCCGCGGCCGTCGTCGTGCACTGCGATCTCGAGTCCTCGGGGCGTCCACTGCAGATCGACGCCGGCCTGCACCGTTGGGCCCGCGTGCTTGAGGACATTGGTCAGCGATTCCTGGATGACCCGGTAGGCAGTCAGCTCGGCGCCGGGGGGAAGCTGCCGGCGCATCGTGCCGGTCTCGGTCACGGCCACCTGCACTCCGGCGCGCTTCACGGCGTCCACCAGCTCGGGGATGTCGGCCAGCGACGGCAGCGGGCGGGTGGAAGCGAGCTCGTCGCCGCGCAGCACCCCGAGCAGGCGGCGCATTTCGCGCAGCGAGCCGCGCCCGGTTTCAGCGATGGTGGCCAGGGTCTGGGGCGCAATGTCCGGATCGGAGGCGCTCGCATACCGGGCGCCGTCGGCCTGGGTGATGATGACCGAGAGGGAGTGTGCCACGATGTCGTGCATTTCCCGGGCGATGTGGGTGCGCTCATCGGCGGCGGCCAGGTCACGTTCCTGCTGGCGTTCCACTTCCAGCCGGCGGGCGTGGTCCCGCAGCGCGTCCATGGCGAGCCTGCGGGTGCGGGTCAGGTCCCCGAAGGTCCAGGCAACCACGACCACCGCTTCGACCGCGACGAGACCGACAAAGGAGACAATCAGAGCGTGCGGCCCGGACATATAGGGGAACGAGAAATACCGGAACATAAAGAGTGCCCCGCCAACAAGGGCCAGGGCCAGCCCCGCCAGGCTCACCCAGCGCGGGGCGAAGGCGGCCAGGGAGTGCACGGTGGCGAGCACAAAGATGTCAGCCGGCAGCCCGGTGACCGGAACCAGGACCAGCTGCAGCAGGCAGGCCGCGGCCTGGATGCCCGCGGCAGTCACCGGGCGGGTCCGCCGCCACGCCAGGGGAAGGCAGATGGCAACTGAGAGGACGAACTCCACCAGGTAAGTGCGGCCGCTCAGCAGGAAGGGGAAGGCAAATAGAGCCGTGGCGGCCAGCGCCTGAAAGAGGTTGACCTTGAACGGATTCGCCTGCGTCCAGGCATGGATTCGACGGTGCACGAGCATGGAAACCAACTCTAGGGCCAGTTCATTTACCCGCGCCTCATCCCACAGGGTGATCTGTCTTTCCGCGAACTGGCAGAAAGTGCACGTCCCAGCCCCGGGAAGCGCACTTTCTGCCGTCTCGGTGGACGACGGCGAACGGCGAACGACGGACGACGGCGGGGTGGAGTGTTGCGCGGGGAATCCTGCCACCTGTCCAGCATGTGGGACGGTTTGCCCGGGATATGGACGGCGTTCCTAGACTGTCGATATGAGCGAACAGCCCACCACCGTTTCCCTGGCCGTCATTCCCGGCGACGGCATTGGCCCCGAAGTCACCGCCGAGGCCGTCAAGGTCCTGCTGGCCGTCACCGGCGGCGGTCCCGTCAGCTTCGAGCTGACCGAATATCCGCTGGGTGCCGAGCACTGGCTCGCGACCGGGGAAACCCTTCCGGAGGAAACCCTGGAGGCGCTCAAGCAGCACGACGCCATCCTGTTCGGCGCCGTGGGCGCTGCCCCGGGGGACACAAGCATTCCGTCAGGGCTGATTGAACGCGAGATGCTGCTCAAGCTGCGCTTCAGCCTCGACCACTACGTCAACCTCCGTCCGTCCCGGCTCTATCCCGGCGTGGCCAGTCCGCTGGCCAATCCCGGAACCGTTGATTTCGTGGTGGTCCGCGAAGGCACCGAGGGGCCGTACACCGGCAACGGCGGCGTGCTCCGCGAAGACACCGCGCACGAAGTGGCCACCGAGGTCTCCCTGAACACTGCCTACGGCGTGGAGCGCGTGGTCCGCGACGCCTTCCGCCGCGCGAATGACCGTCCGCGCAAAAAGCTCACGCTGGTCCATAAGCACAACGTGCTGGTCTATGCCGGCCGGCTCTGGAAGCGGACGGTGGAACGCGTCGCCGCCGAATTCCCCGAGGTGAGCCACGACTACCTGCACGTGGATGCGGCCACCATCTTCATGGTCACGGACCCCGCCCGGTTTGACGTCATCGTCACCGACAACCTGTTCGGCGACATCATCACCGACCTCGCCGCCGCGGTGACCGGCGGAATCGGCCTGGCGGCGTCCGGCAACCTCAACATGGACGGCACCTTCCCGTCCATGTTCGAGCCGGTGCACGGCTCCGCCCCGGACATCGCCGGCCAGCAAAAGGCCGACCCCACCGCCGCCATCCTCTCCGCCGCCCTGCTGCTGCGCCACCTGGGGCTGGAAAAAGAGGCCGCCCGCGTGGAGGAAGCGGTGGAGGCCGACGTCGCCGGCCGCACCGGGGAACCGCGGACGACGGCGACCATCGGCAATGCGATAAGCGCAGCCGTGTCCTAAGCTCGGAAGGTACCAGTACCCATTTTCGTCGGGCGGCCGCGCCGCCCACCGTGGAGGAAAAAATGTCTGTCAGTGCTCTGGAATTCAGCCAGGAGCTCTCTGCCCACCCGAAGCCGGCCGAGGAGCGTGCGGCCATTCTGGCCAATCCCGGATTCGGAGACTACTTCACGGACCACACCGCAGTCATTGACTTCAAGGTCGACGACTCCGGTGTCGGTGTCTGGCAGAACGCCCGGATTGAACCGTACGGTCCGATTGCCATGGACCCGGCCGCGGCAGTGCTGCATTACGGCCAGGAGGTCTTCGAGGGATTGAAGGCGTACCGCCACGCCGACGGCTCCGTCTGGACGTTCCGCCCCGAAGCGAACGCGGCCCGGATGAACCTCTCCGCCCGGCGTCTGGCACTGCCGGAGCTGCCCGAGGAGCTGTTCCTGGAATCCCTGCGCCGGCTGGTGTCCGTGGATTCCGGCTGGATCCCGGAGGGCGACGGCGCTGCTCTGTACCTGCGGCCGTTCATGATCGCCACTGAGGCGTTCCTGGGCGTTCGTCCGGCACGTGAGGTTTCCTACCGGGTTATTGCTTCGCCGGCCGGCAACTACTTCGGCGGCGAACTGAAGCCCGTCTCCATCTGGCTCTCCACCAAGTACGCCCGCGCCGGCCGCGGCGGCACCGGCGAAGCCAAGTGCGGCGGCAACTACGCGGCCTCGCTGATCGCCCAGATGGAAGGCGAAGCACACGGCTGCAAGCAGGTGCTGTTCCTGGATGAGTTCAACGACAACGCGGTGGAAGAACTCGGCGGAATGAACGTGTTCTTCGTGTTCAAGGACGGTTCGCTGGTGACACCAGCCCTGTCCGGCACCATCCTGCACGGCATCACCCGCTCCTCCGTCCTGCAGCTGGGCCGGGACCGCGGCTTGAACGTCCAGGAACGCAAGATCACCCTGGACGAATGGCGCGACGGCGTGGCCTCCGGCGACATCACCGAGGTCTTTGCCTGTGGCACCGCCGCGGTCATCACCCCGGTGGGTGAGCTGAAGACCGAAACAGAAACCATCGGCTCACCCGACGCCGTCGCCGGTCCCGTCACCATGTCCATCCGCGAACAGCTTCTGGGTGTTCAGACCGGCACCGTGGAAGACACCCACGGCTGGCTGACGCGCCTGGCCTGACGCCGGCTTAATAAAGGAACCCGATGTCCACCACCGTCCTCACCCGCAGCAGCCCGGTGACCCGCTTGGCCCTGGCGCCAAACCCCGGTCCCATGAGCCTGGAGGGAACCAACAGCTATGTTGTTGCAGCAAACGGTGCAGAACGCGTGGCGGTGGTGGACCCCGGGCCGTTGGACGAGGGTCACCTGCAGCTGCTGGCCTCGGCCGGCTCTGTGGAGCTGGTCCTGATCACACACCGGCACGCCGATCACACGGAGGCCAGCCGGCGCTTTGCCGAAATGACCGGGGCACCCGTCCGTGCCCTGGATCCGGCTTTTTGCGTAAACGGTCCGCCCCTGGCCGACGGTGAGGAACTGCAGGCCGGGGGAGTGGACATCCGCGTGGTGGCAACTCCCGGGCACACTTCCGATTCCGTCTCGTTCCATCTGCCCGCCGACGGACCGGGCGGCTCCGTGCTGACCGGAGACACCATCCTGGGACGCGGCACGACAGTGCTGGATTTTCCGGACGGCACGCTGGGGGATTACCTGGCGAGCCTGGAGCGGCTGGCAGCACTCGGTCATGCAACAGTGCTGCCGGGGCACGGACCCGTTTTGCCGGATCTCAGCTCCGTGGTGCTGACCTACCGCGACCACCGCGAGGAGCGGCTGGAGCAGATCCGCGCCGCCCTGGCGGAGGCCGGGCCTGATGCCGGGGTCTCCCGCATCGCTGATCTGGTCTACACGGACATTCCGGCCAACGTTCGAGGTGCCGCTGAACTGTCGGTGGCGGCGCAGCTGCAGTACCTGCGCGAACAGCTGTGAGCACAACCACCGCGATCGAACTTGCGGGCAAGGGCTGAAGCGTCGCACACTGGATTTAGTCCGCTTCACCTGCAGTACCGGTGCAGCGGAACCCGCACTCGGGTGCCGGTTTGGGCAGCATGCAGGAGGTCACACTCCAGCGGTTTGCGCCGACCGCCGAGGGTGTGTAAAGTTTAGTGAGTTGCCCCGGTGAGCGCCTGACAGACATGTTCTGCAAGTGAGACTCCCGGACTCGGCAGCCACAACCCATCACAACGCAACGGACAAGATCCGGAAGCTTCGTGGCGGGTTCACCCGGTTGTTTCGGCCAGGTTCCGCGGATAACGCGGAATTGCTAAAGCAGTCCGGATGAAATAGAATAAAGAAACACTGCAGCGAAGAGAAAAGAAAGACATTCAATTGTTTTTCCGAGTATTTCGGATGCATCTGTTGTTTGAGAACTCAATAGTGTGCCAAGTTTATTGATACCAATTATTTTAATTGGTTGAACTGGTTCTTCCGCCCACCCCGTGGGTTGGGAGGACTTTTTTAGCTGGTTTCGAATTTAGTGCA
>NZ_JASKLY010000005.1:0-128694 GCF_030125545.1 Arthrobacter sp. zg-Y1219 | reverse complement strand
TCTGGGAGAACACGACTTCAAACGGTTCTCCAAAGTATAAAGGGTTGTGTTGATCATGCTGCTTGCGTCCACTATGTGGTTCCCGGATAACAAACCCGTGAGGTTTGTCACCCGTGGAACCGGCACCGCCGTACCCCTTTCAGGGTGTGGTGTGCCGTATAATTACAGTTATAACTTCGCTATTGCAACACGTCGTTTTTGATGGTGTGTTGTGTTGTGACCATTGATTTCCCCTCACCCAGGTTTGTGTATGGGTGGTGCGGGTGGAAGGGTTACGGCGGTCATAGCGTGGGGGAAACGCCCGGTCCCATTCCGAACCCGGAAGCTAAGACCCACAGCGCCGATGGTACTGCATCCGGGAGGATGTGGGAGAGTAGGTCACCGCCGGACAATATTTACGGTTGAAAGACACCGGTTGTTCAGAGAGTAAGGCCCCGCCATTGGCGGGGCCTTACTTGTTTAAGCCCTACTTGTTTAACCTGTGTGTTCCAGACCCGCCGGCACCCTCCCGGGCCCTGGTTCTCTTTGCGCCGGGATGGCAGAAACTGCACGTCCCGGCCCCGGGAAGAGCACTTACTGCCAACTCGCGAGAGATTGCCCACACCTCGCAGCCTTCCTAGCCCGGCGTGGCCGGCGAATTCCCGCGGCGGTGCCGGCGCAGCCAGGCGGCCGTCGTGATCACCAAGGGGAGCTGGGCCAGGCCGTAGAGCAGGTGGAAGGCATAGTGCTTCAGCGTCTGATCAGGATCGAAAGGCAGGATCGCCAGCGGCAGCACGCTGACTATGGCACCAGCCAAATGCAGCAGGCCTAATGCCAGCAGCCCCCACACCGCACCGACCCGCCGCCGCGTGAACCAGAGACCAACGAGCGCTGCGGCCAAAAGCAGGGGAACGGAAGATTCCGGGCTCAGGACTGTCTGGCCGGGGAGATCGGCGACATTGTGGACGAAGATGCCAACCCAGCTCAGAACGGCGAATGCCGGAATCCAGGGGGATGCCTCGGAATTTTTCGCAGTAACGGATGCTCCCATGGCTGACAGTCCTTTCCGCCGGCTGGTTCAACGGTGACGCTGTCGTCGGTTGCAGTATCGCACCCCGGCGGTCGAGATGGCAGCAGATGCATGTCTTAGCCCTCAGACGTGCACCTTCAGCCATCTCGGGGGAGGAAAGGGGGGGACGCTGCACCGGACCGGAGCTTTCGTCTACTAGGCTTGAGGGCATGCGTATTGCTCGATTTGTACAAGACAGTGACCCTGCGTTCGGCGTCGTCGACGGGGACGAGGGCCATGAAGAAATAGCCGTCATCAAGGGCGATCCATTTTTCTCGGGCGTCCAGCTGACGGGGGAGCGCCACAAGCTCGAGGACGTCCGTCTTCTGGCGCCGATCATTCCGCGCAGCAAGGTGGTCGGCATCGGCCGCAACTATGCTGACCATGCCAGCGAGATGGGCAACGAAGTGCCGCCGGCACCGCTGATGTTCCTCAAGCCCAACACCTCGGTGATCGGCCCGAACGATCCCGTTGTGCTGCCGTCCTTCTCAGACGAGGTGTCCTACGAGGCCGAGCTCGCCGTCGTCATTGGCCGCATCTGCAAGGACGTCCCGCTGGACCGGGTGGACGAAGTCATCTTCGGCTACACCTGCGCCAATGACCTCACGGCCCGCGACGCCCAGCGCACCGACGACCAGTGGGCCCGGGCCAAGGGCTTTGACACCTCCTGCCCGCTCGGCCCGTGGATCGAGACCGAGCTGGACACCGACGACCTCGCGGTCCGCGGCTACCTCAACGGCCAGCTCGTCCAGGACGGCAACACCAGCGCGATGATCTGGAGCGTCAAGGAACTGGTGTCCTATGTGTCCCAGGCCTTCACCCTGCTGCCCGGTGACGTCATCCTCACCGGCACGCCCGCCGGCGTCGGGCTCATCTCCGACGGCGAGCGTTACGACGTCGAGATCGAGGGCATCGGCCGCCTCGTGAACACCGCCCGCAGCTAGGCATGAGTTCTTCCGGCGCCGGACCGAGGCGCAACCGTGCCCCGGTCCGGCGCTTTTTGCTGCCCGGAGTGGTGTGGGCAGCCGCCCTGTTTGCGGCGCCGTTTCTTAACTACGGCGGCGGAAATGCCCTGCTGTGGGGCGCCGGCGCCGCTGTCCTGGTGAGCCTGTTTCCCTGGGCCCTGGTCACTGTCCTGGACCGGCGCGGGGACCTGCGCCGCGGCCTGGACCGGCTGGGCGCGCCACCCATCATCCTCGGAGCCGCCGGGGCGTGTTTCATGGTGCTGCGGGTTATCCGGTGGACCGACGGACCGCGGGCTCTGGCCGCCGTGGTCTTCGCGATGATCACCGCCTATGCCCTCACCGCCGCGCTGACCAAGGTGGTGCGGCTGGACTGGGCATCGGTCACCTGCGCCGCGGCCGCCGTCGTTCTTCCGACGCTTCTCTTCCTGCTGCTGCCGGGGGCCGCAGGCACGGCCGCCGCGATCGCCGCAGCCGCAATGTTCGTCGCCGCGCTGCTGAGCGGGAGGGACCGCCCGGCACGTGAGACGGCGGGGGCCGCTGCCGCCGGCGTGGTTGCCGGCGGCATCTTCCTCTGGCTGCTGCAGTACAGCCTGTAAACGTCGGGCCGGGCGGATCGAGAGTCTAAACTGGAAAGCATCATGACTAACCTGCCTTCACTTGCCGAACTGCCCACCGTCGATGACAGCACCCCCGTGCGCGTGCGTTTCTGTCCTTCCCCCACAGGTACCCCGCACGTGGGCCTGATCCGGACCGCCCTGTTCAACTGGGCCTATGCCAAGCACACCGGCGGCACCATGGTGTTCCGCATCGAGGACACCGACACCGCCCGCGACAGCGAAGAGAGCTTCCTGCAGCTGCTGGATGCCCTGGACTGGCTGGGCATCACCTGGGACGAAGGCGTCAACGTGGGCGGGCCGCATGAGCCGTACCGCCAGTCCCAGCGCGGCGACATCTACCAGGACGTCATCGCCAAGCTCAAGGACGCCGGCCACCTGTACGAGTCCTACTCCACTCCTGAGGAGATCGAGGCCCGGCACCGCGCGGCCGGCCGCGACATCAAGCTCGGCTACGACAACTATGACCGCACCCTGACGCCCGAGCAGATCGAGGCCTTCAAGGCCGAGGGGCGCTCACCGGTGCTGCGCGTCCGGATGCCCGACGAAGACATTACCTTCAACGACCTGGTCCGCGGCGAAATCACGTTCAAGGCCGGCACCGTTCCGGACTTCGTGGTGGTCCGCGCCAACGGGGCACCGCTCTACACGCTCGTCAATCCGGTCGACGATGCCCTGATGGGCATCACGCACGTGCTGCGCGGCGAGGACCTGCTCTCCTCCACACCCCGCCAGATCGCGCTCTACCGGGCGCTGATCGACGTCGGAGTGGCCCAGTACATGCCGCTCTTCGGCCACCTGCCCTACGTCATGGGCGGCGGCAACAAGAAGCTCTCCAAGCGTGATCCGGAGTCCAGCCTCTTCCTGCACCGCGAACGCGGCTTCATTCCCGAGGGCCTGCTCAACTACCTCTCGCTCCTGGGCTGGTCGCTGTCCGCCGACGAGGACATCTTCACCGTCGACCAGCTGGTGGAGAACTTCGACATCCACAACGTGCTGGCCAATCCGGCCCGCTTTGACCTGAAGAAGGCCGAGGCCATCAACGGCACCCACGTGCGGATGCTGGCTGCCGAAGACTTCCGCAACCGCCTGGTCCCGTACCTGCAGACCGCCGGCCTGGTGGGGGAGACCCTCACCGCCCGGGAGGAGGAGATCCTCACCGAGGCCGCTCCGCTGGTCCAGGAACGCATCACCCTGCTGGGCGAGGCGCCGGACATGCTGGGCTTCCTCTTCAAGGCCGACGACGCCATTGACGTGGCCGACGACGCGCGGAAGGGCCTGCCGGCCAACCTCACCGAGGTGCTGGACGCCGCGCTGGCCGCGCTGGAGCCGGTGTCCGACTGGACCGCCGAGAACATTCAGGCGGCGCTGCGCACGGCGCTGGTCGACGAGATGGGCATCAAGCCGCGCCTGGCCTTCGGCCCGGTCCGCACCGCCGTCTCCGGACGCCGCATCTCACCGCCGCTGTTCGAGTCCATGGTGATCCTGGGCAAGGACTCCTCGCTGGCCCGCATCCGCGCCTTCCGCAACGCCGGCTAACTGCATGAAACAACGCAGGCAGGTCCGCGGGGTGCTCTTCGACATCGATGAGACCCTCGTGGACCTGCAGGCAGCCATGGGGACCACGCTGCAGTCCCTCGGCCGCCACGACCTCGCACATTTCACCGCGGAGGAGTGGACCGCCTTCAAGGCCCTCTTCACCGCGGATCCGGAAGGGTACTACGACAGGTACCTGGCCGGTGAGCTGTCCTTCGCCGATCAGCGCGTCCGACGGCTGCAGCACGCCCGCAGGAGCACCGGGCAGCCGCTGCTCGACGACGACGCGGCAGAGCACTGGAACACAACCTACGAAGCGACCCTGCCGCTGCACTTTCGCGCGTTCGACGACGTCGTGCCGCTGCTGGATGAGCTGGATGCCAGAGGCATTCCGTACGGCGCCGTCAGCAACAACGTTCATGACTACCAGCGCGCCAAGCTGGATGCCGCCGGCCTGCAGCGGATCACGGTCCTCGTGGGCATCGACACGGTGGGTGCGGCCAAGCCGGAGCCCGCCATCTTCCACGAAGGCGTCCGCCGGCTCGGCAGCGACGCGGCGCAGACCCTGTACGTCGGGGACAACCTGCGCGTCGACGCCGAAGGAGCCTGCGCCGCCGGCCTCCGGGGTGTCTGGCTGGACCGCCCGGAGTATCCCTCGCCGGTGCGGAGCGGATCGGATCCACACCCCACGGAGCAGATCGCCGTGGTGCGGTCGCTGCGCGAGGTGGTGCGACTGGCCACCGGCTGACAGCACCACGGGAGGGCCGGCGGCGGTTTTGTACTTCCTCCGGAACCGGTGTATAGTTATATCTCGTGCTGAGGGGTTGGAGCGGGGAAAAACTTCTCCAAAACAACCGAAAAAGCACAGTGGGATATGGTGTAATTGGCAACACATCGGTTTCTGGTACCGACATTCTAGGTTCGAGTCCTGGTATCCCAGCGGTTCTCAATTGATAAGAAATTATCAATTTGAAGATCAGCAATAAGTGTGAAAAGCTTATTGAGCTTAATTCCAATTGAGCAAAAGGAAGCAAGACGCCTTCACGGCAGAATGCTTGTACTGGCCCCATCGTATAGCGGCCTAGTACGCTGCCCTCTCACGGCGGTAACGCGGGTTCGAATCCCGCTGGGGTCACCATTTCAGCCAGCTCCGGACAATGTCCGGGGCTGGCTTTTTTGTGTTCAATCGCGGATCATCCTCTGCAGCGTCCTCAGGTTTCTCGTGGTGGTGCTTGCCTTGTAGCGGGCGCTCGGACCCAAACGAGACAGAGGACCTTCCAAGGTCTGGCCCTTGGGGCACGGCCACGCGACCGCCTCCGGTCCCAGCCGCACCTGTTCGGCACCCAGCGCTGCTCCGGCCTCGAACAGCTCCGTGAGCAGCCCGGCGTCGGACCCGAACGTCACGTAGGCGTGCATCTGTGCATCGTCGGCCGGATAGGGAACGGCGGCGGCCAGCTCGGCCAGCCGTTCCTTGGTCAGGACCACCACCCAGGCGTCGTAGCCGAAGTCCGCCCGCAGTGCCGCCTCCACCATCGATTTCAGCTCATCGGTTGCGGCCTCGGAAGAGAGAGTTACGTTGCCGCTGGCGAGAAAGGTCTTGACCCCGGACACCGGAAGAGCCGCCAGAGTCGAGCGCAAATCCGCCGAGCGGACCGTCACCCCGCCAACATTCACGCCGCGCAGCAACACCGCATAATCAGTCATGCACCGGAGAATACGCCGGAAAGCGCGCTCCCTGCCATAATCGATTTCAGCAGGGACACTGTGTTCCTCTTTGTTGACCCAAAGGAAAGCTCCAGTGCCCACGCACGCGCCGACAGTGGCGGACCTGAACGAAAAAGCCCTGCTCGCCCGGATCTTTCCGCGGCTGGGAGCGCCCAAAGCGCTGCTGGGACCCGGCGACGACGCCGCCATCGTGGCAGCTCCGGACGGGCGGACCGTGATCTCGATCGACACCCTGGTGCAGGACGCCGACTTTCGGCTGTCCTGGCCGTCCGGCTACCGCACCAGCGGGTTCGACGTCGGCTGGAAATGCGCGGCGCAGAACCTCTCCGACATCAATGCCATGGGCGCCGTGGCCACCTCCCTGGTTGTCAGCCTCACCCTGCCGGGCAGCACCGAGGTTGCCTGGGTGGAGGACCTGGCCGACGGCCTGGCTGCGGCCATCCACGTCCTGGGCGCCTCCGGGTGCTCGGTGGTCGGCGGTGACCTGGGCCGGGGCCGGGAAGTCGTGGTCACTGCGGCCGTCACCGGGTCCCTGGAAGGCCGGGCGCCGGTGCTGCGCTCCGGCGCCCGCCCGGGCGACGTCGTCGCCGTTGCCGGTGTCCTGGGCAGGGCGGCGGGAGGGCTGGCAGTACTGGAAAGCTCCGAGGATTATGCCTCCCTGCACTCCGATCCCAGCACGGAAAACCAGGTCCTGCTGGAGCTTGCCGCCGCCCAGTGCCGGCCGCGTCCGCCCCTTGCCCGGGGTCCGGAGGCCGCAGCAGCAGGAGCCACCGCCATGCTGGACATCTCGGACGGGCTGGTCCGGGACGCCGGACGTATTGCGGCCGCCTCCGGTGTCGCCGTCGAACTTGATCCCGCAGCCCTCGCCCGCCATGCGGAGCCGCTGCAGGCTGCGGCGTCGCGGCTGGGCGCGGATGCCCTGGACTGGGTGCTCGGCGGCGGCGAGGACCACGGCCTGCTGGCCGCCTTCCCCGCCGGAACCGCACTCCCGGAAGGGTTCGAACGGCTGGGCACGGTGCACGATGGCGCCGGCGTCACCGTCGGGGGAGAGGCGCCCCGGGTTGCCGGCTGGGACCACTTCGCCGGCTGAAAGCTACCGCAGGATATGCCGGTTCCGGATCCGCTGCGCGAGGGTCAGGAGCTCCTCGCGGGAAAGGTCCGGCAGGTTCTCCAGCTCGCCGATCAGTTCATCGAGGCTGGTGTTGGCGCGGGTGCGGAGGATTTCACTGTAGTAACCGACAATGACACCGGTGGCCAGCGCCACCACGAGGATGCCGTAGAGGGCCACAAAGACGGTGATCAGCCGGCCCGCCACGGTGACCGGAACAATGTCCCCGTAGCCAATGGTGGTGAAGGAGACAAACAGGAACCAGAGGGCGTCCCCGAAGTCCTCGACTTCGGGTTCAAAGCGCGGCAGCAGCAGCGCGGCCACGCCCAGCACCACGAGGAACCCGGTGAAGACCCGCTCCGCTCCGGTGGTGCGGACGATGTTCCACAGGAGGCGCAGCCGTTTCATGGTGACCCTTCGACTTGGTGGGTCCCAGAATAGGCCTACTCCGCGGTCTTCCGCAGGGCTTCGGTGAGCTGAGCGGCGGCGCGGGTCACCACTTCGGCGTGAATGCGGCCGGGCTGGCGGGTCAGGCGCTCGATCGGCCCGGAAATCGAGACGGCGGCAATCACCCGGCCGGACGGTCCGCGCACCGGAGCCGAGACCGAAGCCACGCCCGGCTCCCGTTCGCCCAGGCTCTGGGCCCAGCCGCGGCGCCGCACGCCGGCCAGGACCGTGGGCGTGAAGCGGGCATTGTGCAGGCCCTCGAACAGGCGGTCGTGGTCCTCCCAGGCCAGCAGGCACTGGGCGGCCGAGCCGGCCTTCATGGACAGCTGCGTGCCAACGGGGATGGTGTCCCGCAGCCCGATGGGACGCTCGGCTGAGGCGACGCAGACCCGCCATTCGCCCTGCCGGCGGAACACCTGCGAGCTCTCACCGGTGGCGTCGCGCAGCGCCAGCAGCACCGGGCCCGCCGCCGCAATCAGCCGGTCTTCGCCAGCGGCCGAGGCCAGCTCGACCAGCCGGCCGCCCAGGACAAACCGGCCCTGGATGTCCCGGCCCACCAGGCGGTGGTGCGCCAGCGCGACGGCGAGGCGGTGCACGGTGGGGCGGGCGAGCCCGGTGGCGGCGACCAGCTGCGCCAGCGTGGTGGGGCCTGCCTCCAGCGCGTCCAGCACCAGTGCGGCCTTGTCGATGACGCCGACGCCGCTGGCCGGGTTTCCAGTTATGTCCATGTGTTGATACTGCCGTCTCAATATTTGAGATGCAAGTCGAAAAACTGGCGTCTCCGCGGGCGGGGCTGGTTGTCTTAAAGCATCGACTTTGCGCGGCCGCTCTTTTCGGCTCGCGGAAGACACTTCACAAGGAGCATCGGGTATGGGTGAGCACGCAGCAGGCAGGACGCTTGCGGAGAAGGTGTGGGACGAGCACGTCGTCGTCAAGGGCGAAGACGGAGCCCCCGATCTCCTGTACATCGACCTGCATCTGGTCCACGAAGTGACGTCCCCGCAGGCCTTCGAAGGGCTGCGCCTGGCGGGCCGGAAGCTGCGGCGCCCTGACCTCACCATCGCCACCGAGGACCACAACACCCCCACGCTGGAAATCGACAAGCCCATCGCGGACCCGATCAGCCGGACCCAGATCGAAACCCTGCGCGCCAACTGCGCTGAATTCGGCGTCCGGCTGCATTCACTCGGCGACGCCGAGCAGGGCATCGTGCACGTGGTGGGCCCGCAGCTGGGCCTGACCCAGCCCGGCCAGACAGTGGTCTGCGGCGACTCCCACACCTCCACCCACGGTGCGTTCGGCGCCCTGGCCATGGGCATCGGCACCTCCGAGGTGGAGCACGTCATGGCCACCCAGACGCTGTCCCTGAAGCCCTTTCGGACCATGGCCATCACCGTGGAGGGGACGCTGCGCCCCGGCGTGACGTCCAAGGACATCATCTTGGCCGTCATTGCCAAGATCGGCACCGGCGGCGGGCAGGGCTACGTGCTCGAGTACCGCGGGTCCGCCATCCGTTCCCTGTCCATGGAAGCCCGGATGACCATCTGCAACATGTCCATCGAGGCCGGCGCCCGCGCCGGCATGGTGGCCCCGGACGACGTTACCTTCGCCTACCTCAAGGACAAGCCGCACGCGCCGCAGGGCGCGGACTGGGATGCCGCCGTCGAGCACTGGCGGTCGCTGGCGAGCGACGACGAGGCCGTGTTCGACGCCGAGGTGTTCCTGGACGCCGATGAGCTGGAGCCCTTCGTCACCTGGGGCACCAATCCCGGGCAGGGCGTCTCGCTCTCCGAGTCCGTGCCGTACCCCGAAGCGTTCGGCGACGAGAACGCCCGGGCCGCTGCCGAACGCGCGCTGACCTACATGGATCTGGCTCCCGGCACGCCCATGAAGGACATCCGCGTGGACACCGTCTTCCTGGGCTCCTGCACCAACAGCCGGATCGAGGACCTGCGCATCGCCGCCGACATCATCCGCGGCCGGCAGAAGGACCCCGACATCCGGATGATGGTGGTTCCCGGTTCCGCCCGGGTCCGGCTGGAAGCCGAAGCCGAGGGCCTGGACCAGGTGTTCAAGGACTTCGGCGCCGAGTGGCGCTTTGCCGGCTGCTCCATGTGCCTGGGCATGAACCCCGACCAGCTGGCGCCGGGGGAGCGCTGCGCGTCCACCTCCAACCGCAACTTCGAGGGCCGGCAGGGGAAGGGCGGACGCACCCATCTGGTCTCACCGGTGATTGCGGCGGCCACCGCCGTCCGCGGCACCCTGAGTTCGCCGTCGGACCTCGAGCCGCTGTCCGGTGCTGAGCCGCTGTCCGCAGCGGCCCGGACCGAGACCGCCGCCGCATCCGTCCAGCCAGCCGTCTAGGAGCCAGCCATGGAAAAGATCACCACCCACACCGGCATCGGCGTCCCGCTGCGCCAGAGCGACGTCGATACCGACCAGATCATCCCCGCGGTCTACCTCAAGCGGATCACCCGGACCGGATTCGAGGATGCCCTCTTCGCCGGCTGGCGCAAGGACGAGAACTTCATCCTGAACCGGGAGCCCTACTCCTCCGGATCAGTGCTGGTGGCCGGCCCCGACTTCGGCACGGGCTCCTCCCGCGAGCATGCCGTCTGGGCCTTGAAGGACTACGGGTTCCGGGCGGTCCTGTCCTCCCGCTTCGCCGACATCTTCCGGGGCAATTCCGGCAAGCAGGGGCTTGTCGCGGCGCAGGTGGCGCAGGATGACATTGAACTCATTTGGAAGGTGCTGGAGAACTCTCCGGGGACCGAGGTGAGCGTGGATCTGGAAGCACGCACCGTGGTCTGTGGAGCGGTGACGGCCCCCTTCTCCATTGACGAATACACCCGGTGGCGCCTGCTCGAGGGGCTCGATGACATTTCGCTCACGCTGCGGCACGAGACGGATATCACACAGTTTGAGGCGCACCGTCCTTCCTTCAAACCGACAACCCTTCCGGCGCGCACCTAAAAGCCCTTTCGGCGCCGGTTTTGCACCGCGCCCGGTTTCGTGTCCTGCTGCGGCACTTCGTATTATTGATAGGCCCCCGACCGGGGGCCTATCAGTTTTTCCAGGGGCAGGTCCGTTGTGCCGTGCGGGTCCCGGAGAGGCTCCGGACCGGCACGGTGCCCTGCGCGCAGGTCGCTCGGGAAGGTTCTTCCGGAGGAGCTGATATTTCAGTATGTGGACGCTTGCTCCTATGCTTGAGTGCAGTCTCTCTTTGCTGTTGGGGCATTATAGAAAAAAGAAATTAGGTGTTCATGGGTAGCGTTCTAACCATCCGTGGTGGAGTTCCTCTGACAGGAAAAGTCCCCGTCCGCGGAGCGAAGAACCTCGTTCCCAAAGCCATGGTCGCGGCACTGCTGGGCAACAGCCCGTCACTGCTTCGCAACGTTCCGGAAATCAAGGACGTTGAGGTAGTCACCTCGCTGTTGCAGCTCCACGGTGTTGAAGTCACCAAGGATCCGGTAACCGGGGACCTGACCATGGATCCCCAGAACGCCAAGACGGCGGCGTCAAAGGACATCGACGCCCACGCGGGCGATTCCCGGATTCCGATCCTCCTGTGCGGACCGCTGATGCACAGCCTCGGCGAGGCCTTCATTCCGGACCTCGGCGGCTGCAAAATCGGCGACCGGCCGATCGACTTCCACCTGCAGATGCTCCGCAACTTCGGTGCCGTGGTGGAAAAGCGCCCCGGCGGCATTTCCATCTCCGCGCCCAAGGGCCTGACCGGCGCGAAGGTGGAACTGCCCTACCCGAGCGTGGGCGCCACCGAGCAGGTGCTGCTGACCGCCGTCAAGGCCGTCGGAATCACCGAACTGCGCGGTGCCGCGGTGGAACCGGAAATCCTGGACCTCATTGCCGTGCTGCAAAAAATGGGCGCCATCATTACGGTCCAGACGGACCGCGTCATCCGCATTGAAGGCGTGACCGAGCTGAGCGGGTACAACCACCGTGCCCTGCCTGACCGCAACGAAGCCGCGTCCTGGGCGTCGGCTGCGCTGGTCACCAAGGGCGACATTTACGTTGAAGGCGCGTCGCAGCAGGATCTCACCGCGTTCCTCAATACCTACCGCAAGGTCGGCGGCGCCTTCGACGTCGACGACGGCGGCATCCGCTTCTACCATCCCGGCGGGGCACTGAATCCGCTGGTGCTGGAAACCGATGTCCACCCCGGCTTCATGACCGACTGGCAGCAGCCGCTGGTTGTTGCGCTGACCCAGGCCCAGGGCGTGTCCATTGTCCACGAAACGGTCTACGAAAACCGGTTCGGGTTCACTGACGCACTGATCCGCATGGGCGCCAACATCCAGGTCCACCGCGAATGCCTCGGCAGCGTTCCCTGCCGGTTCGGCCAGCGCAACTTCCTGCACTCGGCGGTCATCTCCGGTCCGGTGCAGCTCAAGGGCGCCGACGTCGACATTCCGGACCTGCGCGGCGGCTTCAGCCACCTGATTGCGGCCCTGGCCGCTGACGGAACCTCCCGCGTGACGGGCATCGAACTGATCAACCGCGGCTACGAGCACTTCCTTGAGAAGCTCGAGGGACTCGGCGCCGATTTCGACGTTTCGACCGTTTCCGCCGGAACGAGGTAGCCGCCGCCATGCCTGAGTCGGTCAAGTCGCGGGTGGCGTTCGCCCTGCTGGCGAACACCATGCGGCCGGTAATGAACCTCCTGGTGCGCAAGCAGTGGGAGGGACTGGAAAACCTCCCCCGGGACACCGGGTTCATTGCCTGCCCCAACCACGTGACGGAGATCGACCCAGTGGTGGTGGGGCATTTCTTCTACAACCAGAAGATCATGCCCCGCTACCTGGCGAAGGCATCCCTCTTTAAGGTGCCGGTCTTCGGGTCCGCCCTGCGCGCCACCAATCAGGTCCCGGTGGAGCGTGTCACCTCCGGTGCCTCGGCGTCGCTGACGGCCGCACGCGTCGTCATCGAGGCCGGCGGGGCGCTGATTGTCTATCCGGAGGGCACGCTCACCCGGGACCCTGATCTCTGGCCGATGCGGGGACGGACCGGCGCCGCCCGGCTCGCCCTGCAGACCGGCGCCCCGGTGGTTCCGGTGGCCCACTGGGGAGCCGAGGCGCTTCTTCCGCGCTACAGCAAGCGCCTGAACCTGTTTCCCCGCAAGACAGTGCGGCTGCGGGTCGGCACCCCCGTTGATCTTTCCGACTTGCGGGACCAGCCGATGACAAAGTCAGTGCTGGACACCGCCACCGAACGCATCATGGACAGCCTGACCGATCTCGTCGCCGAGCTGCGGGATGAAAAGCCGCCGGCGATCCGCTGGGATCCGGCGGTAAACGGACAACGGGCAACCGGCCGGGACTTTGAGCAGCCCCGGGGCTTTGACCCGATCCGGAAGATTAAGCAGGACAATGACTCCGGGCAGCGCCGAGAGCCCAAACACGACGGCGACAAACAGAACGGGACTGAGAACAATGAGCTGGCGTAACACGCATCCGAAGGTAGTGGCCGTCCTGGGCGCAGGCAGCTGGGGAACCGTCTTCGCGAAGATTGTGGCCGACGCCGGTGCCGGCCGGCAGACCGACGTCCGGCTCTGGGCCCGGCGCCCCGAAGTGGCTGCGGAGATCAACGACCTCCACCGCAACAGCCAGTACCTGTTGGACACCGTGCTGCCGGGCAACCTGACGGCGTCCGCCGATCCCGCGGAGGTGCTGGCGGGAGCCGAACTCGTGGTGCTGGCGGTTCCGGCGCAGACCCTGCGGGCGCAGCTGCGCAGCGTCCGGGACCTGATCCCGGAAGGCGCCGTCGTCGTCTCCCTGATGAAGGGGCTGGAAGTGGGCACCGACTCGCGGATGAGCCAGGTCATCGAGGAGGAACTGCACTGGCCCGAAGACCGGGTGGCTGTCATCTCCGGGCCCAACTTGGCCATGGAAATTGCTCACCGGCAGCCGACGGCGTCGGTGGTGGCCTGCTCCGATCTGGACACCGCAGCCTGGATTGCACGCGCCTGCACCGCACCCTACTTCCGTCCCTACACCAACACCGACGTGGTGGGCGCTGAAATCGGCGGCATCGTGAAGAACGTGATCGCCCTGGCCGTGGGCATCTGCGAAGGCAAGGGCATGGGGGACAACACCAAGGCCTCGGTCATGACCCGCGGGCTGGCGGAAACCACGCGCCTGGCCCTGGCGCTCGGCGGCAGCGCCGAAACCATGTCCGGCCTGGCCGGGATGGGCGACCTCATTGCCACCTGCTCCTCGCCGCTGTCCCGGAACCACACGGCCGGCAGGCTGCTGGCCCAGGGGCTGACACTGGAGGAAGTCAACGCGTCCATGAAGCAGACCGCCGAGGGCATCAAGTCCGCGCAGGCCGTGCTGGACCGCGCCACCCAGCTCGGTGTCTACATGCCCATTGTCGAAAACGTCGTCGCCGTCCTGCAGGGCGTCATCTCCGTCGACGAGCTGGGGCCGCGCCTGCTCTCCCGCGAACTGAAATCCGAAGGTGTGCACACCCCGTGACAAACGACCCACTGAGCCCCGACACGGTTACCGCCAGCGGCGGCGCCGCTGCAACCGCCGGCGAACACGGCGGCACCGACGCGGGCCGGACCCGGCCCCGCGTGGCCGTGCTGTTCGGCGGCCGGTCCAGCGAACACGCAGTGAGCTGCGTGACCGCCGCGGGCGTGCTGGAAGCCATTGACCGCAGCAAGTACGACGTCGTGCCGGTGGGGATCGCGCGGAACGGGCAGTGGACCCTGGTCTCGGCCGATCCGGCCGCCTGGTCGCTGCGCTCCGAGTCCCTGCCGGAGGTCACCCCCGGCACTGAAAGCATCGTCCTGTCCGCCGAAGGCGCCGGGTCGGACCTGGTGGCGCACGCCGAGGGAGCGCTGCCGCGCAGCCTCGGCCGGATCGACGTCGTCTTCCCCGTCCTGCACGGCCCGTTCGGCGAGGACGGCACCCTGCAGGGAATGCTGGAGATGGCTGACATCCGGTACGTGGGCGCCGGCGTTCTTGCCTCCGCCGTCGGCATGGACAAGCACTACATGAAGGTGGTGTTTGAGGCAGCGGGCCTGCAGGTGGGCCCGTACGAGGTCATCACCGACCGGCAGTGGGAAAGGGATCCCGCGGCGTGCCTGGAGCGTGCCTCGAAGCTGCAGTTCCCGCTGTTCGTCAAACCGGCGCGGGCAGGCTCCTCCATGGGCATCACCCGGGTGACGGAACCGGCCGGGCTGGCCGCCGCCATTGAAGCCGCCCGTCTGCACGATCCGAAGGTAGTGGTGGAAGCCGGCATCACCGGCCGGGAAATCGAAGTGGCCGTCCTGCAGGGCCGCGGCACCGAGGATCCCCGCACCAGCCACCCCGGCGAAATCGCAGTGCAGAACGGCGACCACGACTGGTACGACTTCGACGCCAAGTACGTGGACGGAGCGGCAGCCGAGCTGAGCTGCCCCGCCGACCTGCCTGCCGGAACCGCCGAGCGGGTCCGCTCGCTGGCTGCCGTCGCCTTCGAGGCCGTCGGCGCCGAGGGCCTGTCCCGGGTGGACTTCTTCTACACCCCGGACGGGAACCTGATCATCAACGAGATCAACACCATGCCCGGCTTCACCCCGGTGAGCATGTATCCGCAGATGTGGGCCAAGTCAGGCCTGCAGTACACGGAACTGATCGATGAACTGATCGCGCTGGCGCTGGAGCGGAAGACCGGACTGCGCTAAGCGGCACTTCCGCCGCGCGAGGCCTGCTGCCCGGCGCTACTGCGCGGGGAGCACCAAGTCATTGCTGCTCACGCAGGCCCGGGTCGGCTCGATCCGGGACACGGCGTTCTCCAGCTGCACCAGCAGCGTCGATGACGAGACTTCCTCGGGGTCGAAGATCACTTCCACGGCCGGCTCCCGGCCGTACGTCGTCGCCGTCCACGTGGTCTCGTCCTCCTGCAGGATCCAGTCGATGCTGTTGACCGTGGCGCACTGCTCGGTGGTCGGTCCGGGAACCGGCACGCCGCAGCGCAGGATGATCTTTGACGGATCCCCCCAGGCGGCGGAGGACTGGCTGTCGGTTTCGCGCTGCTGCTGATCGGCCAGCTCGGACGGCAGGGCCACCATGATTTCGGCGCAGGCCGGGTTGGCGGCGTCCGGAGCCGGTTCGACGTCGGCCACGGGAGTGCAGGCGGTCAGTGCCGCTGCAAGGGTAAGGACCGCTGCCGGCAGGGCAGCGCGGGATAGCAACATGCCTTCAAGGTTATCGGTCCGCGGCGGCCGGATTTGAATCGAAGGACGACACCGGGGAGCGCTAGGCTTTTACCCGGGGGAGAACAGGGGAGTATCTTGACGCAGTACATGGACGAATATGAGCAGCCGGCCAGGCGCCGGCGGCATCCCATCCGCAACCTCTTGATCACCGTCCTGGTGCTGATCCTCGTGGCGGCGCTGGTGGCCGGCGGCTACCTGTGGTCCCTGGCCCGCAGCTTCGACAACGGCACCACGACCATCGAGAACGCGCTGCCGGCGGACAGCCCGGCGAAGGATCCCGGGGCCGGGAACTCGCAGAACATCCTGCTGATCGGCACCGACGAGCAGGACCCCGGATCCGAAGCGTCCCGCTCCGACACCATGATGCTGGTGCATCTGCCGGGGGACCGAAGCACCGCCTACGTGATGTCGATCATGCGCGACACCTGGACCGAGATTCCCGGCTACGGCGAGGGCAAGATCAACTCGGCAATGGCCCTGGGCGGCGTGCCGCTGACGGTCAGCGCAGTGCAGGCCATGGTCGACGCCCCGATCGACCACGTGGCGATTGTCGACTTTGAAGGCTTCAGCGGGCTGACGGATGCGCTCGGCGGCGTGGAGGTCAACAACCCGACGGCGTTTTCCTCCAGCATCGACGACGACCATTTTCCGGCCGGGGTCATTTCGCTGGACGGCGACTCCGCCCTGAACTTCGTCCGTGAGCGGCAATCCTTCGCCGAGGGCGACTACCAGCGGGTGCGCAACCAGCAGCTGTTCATCAGCGGGCTGATCTCCTCGGTGTTCTCCAAGGAGACGCTGCTGAACCCGGGGAAGGTCAGCGCTGCCGTCTCGGAAATTTCCCCGTATCTCAGCGTGGATGAGGAACTGGACGCCGTCGCTGCCGGCCGGCTGGCGTTCTCCCTGCGCAATGTGCGCGGCGGCAATTTGTCAATGTTTACGCTGCCGACACTGGGGGCGGGAACCTCAAGTGACGGACAGTCTATTGTGGTCAAGGATGAAACGGCCATCGCGGCTATCGCGGAGGCGATGGACAACGATGCCATGGCTGAGTATCTGGCCGCGAATAATGGGGGAATATAACGTGGATTTAGGGCTTTGGCGGCGCCGGGCGGGAACCGCAGCAGCGGTTGCCGTACTTCTCTCATCGGTGGCGGCCGGGCCGGCTCTTGCGGTGGAGACCCCGCCGCCCGGCACCGAGAGCCCCGCCCCGTCAGACCCGCCACCCGCGGAGCCGGCTCCAGTGCCCGCACCGCCGGCACCCGCACCTCCCGCCCCGGAGCCGGCACCAGTGCCAGCGCCAGCGCCAGCGCCAGCGCCGGCCCCGGCCCCAGCGCCGGCCCCGGAACCGGAACCAGCACCTACCCCGGCACCCGCGCCTGCTCCCGTCATTGATCCCGCCACCGGGTTCGTCGTTGACGGCGGCACCGGCTATCTGGTTCATCCGGGCACCGGCTGGCTGATCGAGGGCGGCAGCGGCTTTCTCATCGATCGCGGCAGCATGCTCTACACGGATTACCGCTGGGACCCGGCCACGGGACTGGTAACCCTGATAACGGAGGACGAGGAGTCCGACAGCCCCTCGGCGTCGCCCACCCCGGAGCCCTCGGCCACGCCAACAGCCACACCCTCGGCCACGCCGTCGCCCTCTCCGACCGCCACACAGACGGCGTCAGCAACGCCCTCGCCAAGCGCGCTTGCGGCAGCGCCCAGCAGCGATTCGGGCGAGTCCTCCGGCACCGGATGGCCGGTTCGCCTCCTGGTCATAGTGGGCCTCATAGCGGCGGGCGCCCTCTACTACGTCAAATTGCGCGGAACTTCGACAAGACCGCTTTGAACAGATAACGGAACCGAGCGGTAGACTGGCTCGGTCCTAATAAGATGTGCGGCTTGCCGCGCCATGCCGGGGGGAAGTTCTTGCGAGTTCTGTTGCTCATCCATTCCTACTCGCCTGAGCACAGCCCGCCGCAGCGGCGGTGGACGCAGATCATCCGTTCCTTCCGGCAGCAGGGCTGGAACGTCGACGTCGTCGCTCCCGTAGCCCACGCGCCGCACGGACGGCGCACCTTGCCAAAGTCCGACGCCGGCCGGGCCTTCCGCCGCGATACCGGCGTTTACGGAGAACAGATTCGGCGGGTGCCCTACCTGTGGCACCGCACCACCCGGCTGGGACGCCTCGCCGATCATCTGGTATCGGCAGCCTGCAGCATCCCGGCAGCGCTTCTGGGCCCGAAGCCGGACGCAGTGATTGTCACCGTCCCCAGCCTCCCCATTCTCGGCGCCGGATACGCGGCAGCCCGCCTGCTGCGGCGGCCCCTGGTGGTGGACATGCGGGATGCCTGGCCGGACATCGCACGGGATGCCCGCCTGGTTCCCGGCAGCGCCAAGGGCATTGCCGAGCGCATTATCATCGCCATCCAGGACCGCGCGGACCTGGTCGTCACCGTCACCTACGGCTTTGCGCAGACGCTGAGGGACCGGGGCCTGGGCAACGTGGCGACCGTCAGCAACGGAGTTGACGTTTCAGTCCGGGAGCTGCTCCAGCCGCCGCCGGAACACTCGGAGTTCCTCAACGTGCTCTACCTGGGCAACCACGGCGAGAGCCAGCGCCTGGACGTCGTGATCCGTGCCGCCGCACTGGCCAAAGACTGCGTCCGGCTGCACATGGTGGGACACGGCGTCCAGCGCCGGGACCTCATGGCCCTCGCGAAGGAACTGGAGGCGCCGGTGGTTTTCCACGATCCGGCGGTGGGCGCCGAGGTGATGGAGCACTACCGGCAGGCGGACACCTGCGTGGTGTCGCTGCGGGATGACTGGAAATCCTTTGAAACCACCATTCCATCCAAAACCTATGAAGTCCTCGCCGTGGGCCGGCACGTCACCGGGATTGTGCTCGGTGAAGCCCGCAAGATTATTGAAGAAGCAGGTGCCGGCGACGTCGTGTCGGCGCATCCCGAGAAGGTCGCCGAGCTGTGGCGGCAACTGGCGGCAGACCGGACGAAGCTCCTGACCGGAACCGCGGGACGGGACTGGGTGCATGACAATGCCAATGTGGACGCCCTGGCCAAGGCCTACGCCGAACTGCTGACCACGCTGGTGGACGGGGTCCCCACCCCGTGAAGCGCCCGCTGAACCACACTCGGAAGCACCCCGGTACGCTCCTGCGGAACCTTCGCCTTGCCGGCGGAACCGCCGTCGAGCACTTCGGCGACGATCCGGTGGTGCTGGCCCTGCAAATCTCCCGCCGCCTGCCGCCCCGCCTGCTCCGGCCGCTGCTGGACGCCGCCGCGCAGCTCCCGGGCCACGGGACCGTGGCTTCGCTCGAAGCGCTGCTCCGCGGCGACAAGGACCGGCTGGCAGCCAACCTGCGCACCTGCGCCTCGGGCAACGGCTCGACCGGCAGCCGGCTGCGGATGGCGGACCTGGCAACGGCCGCCGGCCTGCCGGAGCTGGCCGCCGAGCTGCTGGCAGGGATTCCGCCCGCAACCGGCGGACGCCGGGGAACGGCCGCCCGGCTGAACTGGTACAACGGCGACATGGACGGTGCCATCCGCGTCCTGGACGGCGGCTCGTCCCGGGAACGCGCGCAGCAGCGCAGGCTTGCCGCGGAAGCGCGGGTCTTCGCCGGCTGGCAGCCCCAGCTGGCACCGGTGCCCGGATACCGGGCCGAACCCCGCACCGTGCTCCACGTCCTGACAAATTCACTGCCGCACACCCAGAGCGGTTACGCGCAGCGCACGCACTCCATCCTGAAGGCCCAGCGGGATCTCGGCTGGAACGTACATGCGGTGACCCGGCTGGGCTACCCGGTGCAGGTGGGAAAGCTGGCGGCAGCGGACACCGACGTCATCGACGGCGTGGAATACCACCGGCTGCTTCCGGCCCGCATGCCGTTCGGCCTGGACCGCCGGCTGCAGCGCCAAGCCGAGGACATGCTGGACCTGGCCCTCACCGTGCGGCCCGCAGTGCTGCACACCACCACCCACTTCACCAACGGGCTGGTCACGGCCGCGGTGGCGGAAGCACTCGGAATTCCCTGGGTCTACGAGGTCCGCGGACAGCTGGCCGACACCTGGGCTTCCACCCGGTCCGACGACGCCCGCGGCAGCCAGCGCTACCTCAACTTCAAGGCCTCCGAAGCCCGCGTCATGAACCGCGCGTCGCTGGTGCCGACCCTGGGCACGGTCATGGCCGAGGAAATCACGGCTTCCGGGGTGGACCCCGCCAAGCTTGTCCTGCTGCCCAATGCGGTGGGGGAGTACTACCTCAACGAACCCCTGTCCCCGCGCGACGCGCGGCTGAAGCTGGGACTGCCCGGGGACGGGCAGATTATCGGAACCGTGAGCAGTCTGGTTAACTATGAAGGCTTGGATGACCTGCTGCGGGCCTTTGCGCTGCTCGCGCCGAAGCATCCGCAGCTGACCTGCCTCATCGCCGGCGACGGCTCGTCCGCACCCGGACTGAAGGCCCTCGCGGCCGAGCTGGGCATAAACGGCAGGGTCTTGTTCCCGGGCCGGGTATCCCGCGAGAGCGCACATTTGTATCATCAGGCACTCGATCTGTTCGTGGTGCCCCGGAAGGATCTGAACGTGACACGAGCGGTTACCCCGCTGAAACCCGTCGAGGCCATGGCCTGCTGCACCCCCGTGGTGGCCAGCAGCCTGCCGGCGCTTCGGGAATTGGTGAACGACGGCGTCAACGGCACCCTGGTGCCGGCGGAAAATCCGGAGGCCCTCGCGGACTCACTGGACCGGCTGCTGGCGGACCCGGACCTGCGGGCCCGGCTGGGCGCCAACGGGCGCGCGCATGTACTGGCCACCCGGACCTGGCAGGCCAATGCGGCGCTCTGCCTGGAAAAGTACGCCTCGCTGACGGTTGCCGCCTGATGGCCCCGGCGAAAGCGGCCGCCCGGGCCGACGTCCAGGTGAAACCCGTGTCCGTGGATGTCCGGGGACTGCAGCGCGTGGGTGCCCGCCCCGGCTTCGTGGACTACGCCATCTCGGTGTGGAACTACCGCGAGTTCGTGTTTTATGACGCCAAGGCCCGGGTGCAGAGCGGAAACCGCAGGGACCGGCTGGGCAGCATGTGGCTGATCCTCAACCCGGTGCTGAACGGGCTCACCTACTTCCTGATCTTCGGGCTGCTGCTCGGCACCGGCGGCGGGATTGAGAATTTCATCGGCTACCTGGTCATCGGGATCTTCCTGTTCCAGTACAGCTCCCGCGCCATCACCAACGGCGGCCGCTCCATCCAGCAGAACAGGGCCGTGATCCAGGCCTTCAGCTTTCCGAGGGCAACGCTGCCCATTGCGGTGAACCTGCGCGAGCTGCTGGCCAACATCCCGGTGTTCATCGTGATGGTGCTGATTGTCCTGGTGATCCCGCCCACCGAGGAAATCTCCTGGCTGGGGCTGCTGATCATTCCGGCCCTGGTGCTGCAGAGCATCTTCAACCTGGGCGTGGGCCTGATCCTGGCCCGCGTCATTTCCAAGGTCAACGACGTCGTCCATCTGCTGAGCTTCGCGCTGCGGGCCTGGATGTACGCCTCCGCCGTGTTCTATTCCTACGAAAGATTCATCGATCAGCCGGTCCTGCTGGAGATCGTCAAGCTGAATCCTCTGTTCAACGTGCTGGACATTGTCCGCGACGTCCTGCTCTACAACACGGTGCCGGACTGGCAGTCCTGGGCCATCCTCGGCTGCTGGTCCCTCGGCGCGCTGGCCGTCGGCGCCGTCTACTTCTGGCGGGCGGAGGAATCCTATGGACGCGGTTAAGGATATGGAATACCTCCAGGAGGATCCCTGCATCGTCATCGACGAAGTGAGCATGCGCTACCGTGTCCCGTCGAGCGAGGCACCGGCTGCCGACGACGGAACCAGCGGATCCGGGAGGCTCCTGCGCCGGGTGCTCGCCAAACCCAACCTGGTGACCGTGAACGCGCTGAACCCCATGTCGCTGGTGGCGGTCCGGGGCGAGTCGATCGGCATCGTGGGCCGCAACGGCTCCGGCAAGAGCACGCTCATGAAGCTCATCAGCGGACAGGTCAAGCCCACCAGGGGCGCCGTTTATGCCGTGAGCACTCCGGTCATGCTGGGCGTCAACGCCGCACTGGTTCCCGAACTCTCCGGCGACCACAACGTGGTGCTGGGCTGCCTGGCGATGGGCCTGACCCGCGCCCAGATCGCCGAAAAGTTCGATGAAATTGTTGAGCTCTCCGGTTTGGAAAAGGCCATCCACCTGCCGATGCGCTCCTACTCCTCGGGAATGGCCTCCCGGCTCCGGTTCGCCATCGCCGCCAGCATCGATCCGGAAATCCTTCTGATTGACGAGGCGCTCAACACCGGTGACGCCCAGTTCGCTGACCGCAGCAAGAAACGCATGGATGAACTGCGGGAAAAGGCAGGCTGCGTGTTCCTCGTGAGCCACAGCCTGGACACCATCCTGGAGATGTGCACCCGCGTGGTCTGGATGGACAAGGGGGACCTGCTCATGGACGGCGAGCCCAAGGCCGTCGTCAAGGCCTACAAGGACTTCACCCGGGAGCTCTCCAAGGGCAACAACATCACGGCAGCAAAGATGCGGGCCACCGCCATGGAAGCCCTCACCGTGACCCGGGTCATGGAACGGTCCAGCGGGCGCCGCAGCTCGAAGGCACAGTAAATGCGCGTGCTCAACGACCTCCGCACCGGCCTCTGGCACCTCCGGGCCGGCGGCCCCGCCCAGGTCCGGGACTGGAAGATCCGCAGCCGCGCCGAACGCGGATTCGCTGATCCCGCCAATGCCCGCGGCGTCGAGGCGGGATGGATCGGCCGGGGAGCCAACCGGCGGCTGTCCATTCCCGCGGCAACGCTGCCGCCGCCGTCCCCCCGCCGGAGCGACCTCACGGTCGGCGTGATTTTGGACGAGTTCTCCGCCATGGCCTTTGCCTATGAGTGGAACACCGTCGCCCTGGACCCCGCCGCCTGGCAGCGGCAACTGACGGACTCGGGGGCGGAGCTCGTCTTCATTGAATCCGCGTGGGCCGGCAACAACCGGCTTTGGCGCGGAAAGCTCGCCGGCCCCGCAGGTCCGGCCCCCGAACTGGTGCAGCTGCTGCAGTGGTGCCGCGAACAGGGCATTCCCACGGTCTTTTGGAACAAGGAAGACCCGCCCCATTACCAGGACTTCCTGCCCGCGGCGGCGCTCTTCGACCACGTCTTCACTTCCGACGTGCGCCGCGTGCCGTTCTACCGGCAGGACCTGGGCCACGAGAACGTCGCGGTCCTTCCCTTCGCGGCGCAGCCCGCCATCCACAATCCCGTTCGGCCGCGGCACGGCCGCCATTCCCGGGACATTGCCTTTGCCGGCATGTACTTTGCGCACAAGTATCCGGAGCGCCGGGAGCAGATGGACCTGCTGCTGGGCGGAGCCATGGACGCCTCGGCGAAACTCCCCACCGGGTTGGAAATCTTCTCCCGGAAGCTGGGCGGCGACTCGAACTACCAGTTCCCCGCACCGCTGGACTCCCGCGTGGTCGGCTCGCTGAGCTATCCGCAGATGCTCTCCGCGTACAAAGCGTACAAAGTGTTCCTGAACGTCAATTCGGTGGTGGACTCCCCGAGCATGTGCGCCCGGCGGATCTTTGAAATCAGTGCCGCCGGCACTCCCGTGGTCAGCACGCCCAGCGACGCCGTGGCACAGTTCTTCGCTCCGACGGAAGTTCCGGTGGCACGCACCCGGGAGGAAGCGGCGGCGCTGAGCCGCGGCCTGGCGAGCAACCCGGAGTACAACGACCGCACCGTCCACCGGGCCCAGCGCCGCATCTGGGAGCAGCACACCTACGCGCACCGGGCCGAAACGGTCCTCGCGGCCGCGCTTCCGGCCCGCACCCGGCCGCTGCAACGGCCCACCGTCTCGGCCCTGGTGCCGACCATCCGCCCGCACCAGCTGGAGAGCGTGTTCCGCACGCTCGCCCGCCAGGAGGGCGTCGACGTCGAGCTGGTGCTCCTCACCCACGGTTTCGACCTGGAACCGGGTCAGCTGGAGCGGCTCCAGGCCGCGCACGGACTGGCCAAGGTGCAGCTGCTGGCCGCCGGCCGCGACGTGTCCCTGGGGGAGTGCCTGAACCGGTGCGCCGCCGCCGCGACCGGAGACGTAGTGGCCAAAATGGACGACGACGACCACTACGGTCCTCACTACCTCAGCGACCAGCTCCACGCCCTCGCGTATTCGGGAGCCGACATTGTGGGCAAGCAGGCGCACTACATGCACCTGCGCAGCTCCAACGCGACGGTGCTGCGCTTCGGCCACCGGGAGCACCGGTACACGGACTTCGTCATGGGGCCCACCATTGTTGCCCGCCGGAGCCTGGTCCTGGAGCTGCCCTTCCCCGCACTGGGACTGGGCGAGGACACAGGCTTCCTGCGCCAGGCCGCCGCGGCGGGCAAGCGCATCTACTCCACAGACCGCTTCAACTATTTTCAGGTCCGGGAAGCAACCGGGCATACTTGGCAGATCGACGACGCCACCCTGGTGGCGTCCGGCGACCTGAGATTTTATGGGGGACCACGTGAACACACAGACCTATAGCGCCGGCGAAGCAGCAACGGACATCGCCACCGTCGCGGTCGTCGGACTCGGCTACATCGGCCTGCCCACCGCCGCCATCCTGGCCGGCAAGGGCCTGAAGGTGGTGGGTGTTGACGTCAATAACTACACGGTCGAAGCGGTCAACGAGGGCCGGGTGCCCTTCGTCGAACCCGATCTGGGGGTCCACGTGGCCGGCGCCGTGAGCCAGGGCTACCTGAGGGCGCAGACCGCCATGCCGGAAGCCGACGCCTACATTGTTGCGGTGCCGACGCCCTTCAGGGACGACAAGACAGCAGACCTGATGTACGTCGAGCAGGCGGCCCGGAGCATTGCCGCCCGGATCCGTCCCGGCAACCTGGTCATCCTGGAGTCCACCTCACCCCCCGGCACCACGCGGCGGATGGCCGACGTCATTCTGGAGCTGCGCCCTGACCTGGCTGCGAACGCCAACGGCGGCAGCGACGCCGTCCTGTTCGCCCACTGCCCGGAGCGGGTCTTGCCCGGCCGGATCATGATCGAACTGGTCACCAACGACCGCATCATCGGCGGACTGACGCCGCAGGCGGCGACTGCGGCCGCGGGCCTGTACAGCACCTTCTGCCAGGGCAGCATCCACCTCACCGACGCAGCCACCGCTGAGATGGCGAAACTGGTGGAGAACGCGTACCGCGACGTGAACATTGCGTTCGCCAATGAGCTGTCGGTCATCAGCGACAACCTCGGCATCGACGTGTGGAACCTGATCGAGCTGGCCAACCACCATCCGCGCGTGAACATCCTGCAGCCCGGCCCCGGCGTGGGCGGCCACTGCATCGCCGTCGACCCGTGGTTCATTGTGTCCGCCGACCCGGAGAATTCCCGCCTGATCCGCACGGCCCGGGAGGTCAACGACGCCAAGCCCGGCCACGTGATCGCCGAGGTGGAGGCCGCCGTGGCAGGCATCGAGTCGCCGGTCATCGCGACCCTCGGACTGGCCTTCAAGGCGAACATTGACGACACCCGGGAATCTCCCGCGGTGGAAATCGTCCGCCGGCTGGCCGTCGCAAACCCGAATGCCCGGATTCTGGTGGGACGCTCGTTCCTCGGATCCACGCTGCCCAAGGAACTCGACCCGCTGCCCAACGTCACCTCGGTGGTGACCGACGACGCCGTAGCTGCCGCCGACGCCGTCGTCCTCCTCGTGGACCACGACTCCTTCCGGGAAATCCGCCCCGAGCAGCTGGCCGGGAAGGCAGTCATCGACACGAGGGGATTCTGGCGCGCCTCGGCATGAACAGGATTGCCAAACGGATTGCCAGCGCCGGAGCGGACCTGCATCCGGCGCTGAAGGCACGAATCCGCCGCACAGTAGGCCGCACCCGCCAGCCCGGCGGCGAACTGCTGAGCGTCGTGGTGCCCATGTACAACGTGGCGCCGTACCTGGAGCGCTGCCTCACCAGTCTGGTGAACCAAAGCTACACGAACCTCGAAATCCTTATTGTTGACGACGGCTCCACCGACGGGTCAGTGGCAATGGCCGCCAAATACGCCCGGTACGATTCGCGGATCCGCCTCATCAAGCTGCCGCACGGCGGCAACGGGCTGGCCCGGAACACCGGCATCGCCGCAGCCCGCGGCGAGTTCCTCACCTTCGCCGACGCCGACGACGTCGTACCCGGCAACGCCTACGCGCTGATGATGGCGACGCTGGCCGAGACCGGATCCGATTTCTGCGTGGGATCGTACGGCAGGATCCGGGGCGGCAAAAAGACTCCGGTCCGCCAGGCGGAGCGCATCCACGCGAAGCCGCGCACCGGGATCACCGTATCCGATCATCGGACCGTCATCGACGACGTGTTCCTGTGGAACAAGGTCTTCCACCGGACGTTCTGGGACCGGCACGTGGGCGCCATGCCGGAGGGCATCCGCTACGAGGACCAGGAAACCACCGCCCGGGCCTACCTGCGCGCCGGAGCCTTCGACGTGCTGCCGGCAGTGGTCTATTGGTGGCGGATCCGCGAAGACGGCTCCTCGATCACCCAGGCGAAATACCTGCTCGAGGACCTGCAGGACCGGCTGTCCGTGGCCCGCGATGTCACGGCACTCTTTGAAACCGAAGCGCCGCCGGCGGTCCGGGAGCACTGGTACCGGCGGCTGCTGGGATCGGATCTGATCCCCTACATCGAGCAGGTGCCGGACGCCGCCGAAGACTTCTGGCAGCTGCTTCGCGACGGTGTCCGGAAGCTCTACGCCGCCGGACAGCAGCACCTTGGATCCATTGATCCGCAGGCGCGCGTCCTGCTGCAGCTGACCGCCGACGGCCGGCGGGAGGACATCCGGCGTGCCGTGGTGGACCGGATCAACAACGGCACGGCCAGCCCGCTCGTCTTCGACGGCGGCCGCATTTTCGCCGAACCGCCCCTTCTCCGCGTCCTCGGCGGCCCCGTGGACCGCGCGCTCCTGGAGGTTTCCCCGGAGGACCTGGACTTGGTGGCCGCGCTGGATCCGCCGGTGACGGTGAACGACGGCGGCGCCATCGTTCACGGATATGCCTACCTGCGCAACGTCGACCTGCGCCGCACCGCGGTGAGCCTCACCGCCGGCGTTCCCGGGCCGTCCGGCTTCCAGCCGCTGGACCTTCAGCGCCGGACCGATCCGGAACTCGATGTCATCTCCGGTGACCGGAACTGCAGCTACGCCCACTCCGGGTTCAGCCTCCGCCTCGAAACGTCGCTGCCGCCCGAGCTGATCCTGCGCGCGGAGGTGGACGGTCACCGCGTGGAACGGACGGTTCCTGTGCCCGCACCCGAACCTGCCCGCAGCGGCCCGGCACCCCGCGTCTCGTCCGCCGGACCGGCCGTCACGGCGTTCGCGGCCGTGCCGGGGGCCGATGTCCTGGAGCTGGAACTGGCTGCTGCCCCGGCGGCAGCGGGCTACGCCCTGGTCACCGCACGCTTCCGCATCCCTGCCAGCGACATCACCCCGCTGCCCGACGGCTGGCTCCGGCTGCGGTTCCCGCTGGCCGCCTCGCGGTGGGGGAGGGAACGGCCGGCGCCTCCGTCGGGCTCCTACACGTTGCGCTGGCGCGCCGGCGGAGGAGAAGCCGGGCCGCAGGACCCTGCCGTTTCCGTGGCCGAAGGTACGGCCGGGCACTTCACCGGCACCCTGCTGCCCTCGGCGCGCGTGCGTGCACTGCGGACGGCCGCCGGTGCCATGGCCGTCAGCATCGCGGCCCCGCTGGCCGACACCGAGACCGGCACCTTCCACCAGTACCGGCTGCGACGCGAGGTGTTCGGCGCCGATGCAGCGCCTCCGGCGCTCACCCCCGGCATCTTCTTTGAGAGTTTTGGCGGGAAGAGCTGCACCGACAGTCCCCGGGCCATCTCCGACTACCTTGCCGCCACCGGTTTCGACGAACCGCTGTACTGGTCGGTGGCGGATCTCTCCGTCGCCGTGCCGGACTATGCGGTGCCGCTGCTGCAGGGGTCTGCGCTCTGGTACGAGAAACTCGCGTCCACCCGGCTGCTGGTGAACAACAACAATTTCCCCTGGTACTTCCGCAAGTCCCCGGGCCAGTTCTACCTGCAGACCTGGCACGGAACGCCGCTGAAGAAGATCGGCCTGGACGTACCGCAGCGGGCACTGTCCCTGTCCTACCGGGACCTGATGGCACGGGAGGCGCAATGGTGGGACCTGCTCCTGGCGCAGAATGACTTCTCCGCCGCCACGTTGCCGGCAGCCCTGGGCTACACCGGAGAGGTGCTCACCGCGGGGTATCCGCGCAACGATGCCCTGCACCGGCCCGGCACCCGCGACCGGGTGCGCGGCCTGCTCGGCATTCCGGCGGACCAGAAGGTGCTGCTGTACGCGCCCACCTGGCGCGACGCGGTGCGGGATGACGCCGGCCGCTCGGACTGGGTCGGGTTCCTGGATGTTGCCGAAGCTGCCCGGCTGCTGGGGCCGGGCTGGACCTTCCTGATCCGCGGCCATCACAATGTCGCCGGCCAGCGGCGGGTCGAGGAGCATCCCGCCGCTATTGACGTGACGGACTATCCGGAGGTCAACGACCTCTACCTGGCCTCGGATGCCCTGGTGACTGACTATTCCTCGGCGATGTTCGACTACGCGGTGCTGAAGCAGCCAATCCTTCTGCTGGCGCCCGACATGGATGAGTACAAACGGTCGCGGGGGCTGTATCTGGACCTGGCCGAGGTTCTGCCCGGTGCGCCGAGGGCCTCGAACACCGCTGAGCTTACTGACGCGCTGAGTCGCCGGTTGACGGGACCCGACCCCGGGGCTGCCGACTTTGCGCACCGTTTTGCCTCCGCCGATCTGGGCACTTCGTCGGGGGCAGCGGCCGCTGCACTGCTGACCGCCGCTCCTCAACTAAACGCAACTGGAGACCACCGTGGCTAAGGGCCAATTTTCCCTTGTAGTGGCGCTGTACAACGTGGCTGACTACGTGCCGACGTTCCTGAAGTCCCTCGAGATCCAAAGCTACCCGGTGAACGACTTGGACATCGTTGTCATCGATGACGGGTCCACCGACGAGTCGGCAGGGCTGGTTGCGCAATGGGCAGAACGGCGACCCAACGTCCGGCTGGTCCGCAAAACCAACGGAGGCCCCGGCTCCGCCCGCAACGCCGCGCTGGATCTGGTCCGAAACTCTTGGGTAACGTTCTGCGACCCCGACGACGCTTTCCATCCGCACTATTTCGAGCGGATTGCGGACTTCTTAGCCCGCGACACCCAGCAGTCGGCGCAGATGCTCACGGGACGGCTCGTCCAGTTCAACGACTCGTCGCTGCAGACATCGCAGGGCCACCTGCTGAACCGGAAGTTCCGAAGCGGTGACCTGCTGGTGGACCTTGACCTGAACCCGGAATACATCCACATGCACGGGCCCACAACCTTCCTCCGCAGGGAAGTCCTGGAAGCCCATCATCTGCGCTTCGACGAACGCATCCGCCCCAAGTTCGAGGACGCGAACCTCATCGGCCGCTATCTGGCAGTGGTGGACCGTCCGGTTGTCGGGCTCGTGGCATCGGCCAGCTACTATTACCGCCGGCAGCGCCAGGGCGGCACATCGCTGGTGCAGGGGGCGTGGAGCGATCCCCGAGCCTACAGCGACCTACCCGAACACGGCTGGCTGGGAATGCTGCAGGCTGTGCGCGAAAGCGCAGGCCGGGTTCCGCATTGGGCCCAATACCTGGTCCTCTACGACCTGGTTTGGTTCTACATCGACGACAAGCGGATGCACAGCGACACCGGCTCCGCCACACCGGAACAGCAGGCCACCATGCACCGCCTGCTGGAGCACATCATCGCGCTGATCGACCAGGAGGTCATCGACACCTTCAGCGTGGTCAGCCAGGGCTGGCTCTTCCACAACATTCTTCGCTCCCACTACAAGGGCCTCCGCGATGCTGACCCGATGGTCGTGGAAGGGACCACCGATCCGACGCAGCAGGTCACCACTTACCACTACCTTTACCAGGATGGCCTGCCGCAGGAAGAGTTCGTGGTGAACGGTGCCCCTCAGGCTCCGGTGTCAGCGAAGGTGATGGAGCACCGGGTGCTGGGCCGGGTTCTGATCCGCGAACGGATCCTTGTGCTCCCGTCCGGAGAGGAAACCCGGATCCTGATCAATGGCGCGGCAGCGACCATCACGACCGGCCGCGGAGCTCCGCTGCAGGCCGGACGCAAGCCCCTGCCCGCTTCCTACCTGCAGCTGGCATCCGGACAGGCAACACATCGCAGCACCTCCACGTCAGCGGCCGGCAGGGCTACCCGCCAGCTGGCCCGGGCCCGGGCGAGCTTCACCGTCCGGCGGGTGTTGACCGGGAGCTCGCCTTCCCGCACGGCAGCCACGGCAGCCCAACGGATCCTCCACCGGCAGCTCACAGCCGCCAAAGCGAAACAGCGTTCAGCGGCAGACCGGGCCCTGATCCGGCAGGCGCACACGGAGCAGGTCCGCGCGCGGTACAAAGACGCTTGGCTGCTCATGGACCGGATCGACCGTGCCGACGACAACGCCGAGCACCTTTACCGGTACCTCCTGAAGCACCGGCCGGACATCAACGCTTTTTTTGTGATCGAGGAGGACTGCCCGGACTGGCACCGGCTGCAGGCGGAAGGGTTCCGGCTGGTTCCCTACGGCTCGGACGAGTCGGTGCTCCTGGTCCTGAACGCTTCCTACAAGCTGTCGTCGCATGCCAACTGGAACGTCGAGTTCCCGGTGAGCCGCGAACGATTCGGCGACGGCGAGGCCAAGTTTGTCTACCTCCAGCACGGTGTCATCAAGGACGACATGTCCCGCTGGATCAACGGCAAGAACATCGCGGTGATGGTCACTACCACCCAGGGCGAACACGAATCCATCGCCGGAGACAACAGCGTGTACCGGCTTTCGGGCCACGAGGCCAAGCTCGTCGGGCTGCCCCGCTACGATGCCCTGCGCGCTGCCGCGCTCGCCGCTCCGGCGGAAGAACGCCGCAATATCCTGATCGCACCGACCTGGCGTCAATACGTAAAAAAGGTCATCGAAGTCTGCGAAACACCCGCAGAGGCGGCGGTGGCTTTCGAAGCGACCGACTTCGGCGCTAACTGGATGGCGTTGCTGCGCTCAGCGGAATTGAAGGAGCTGAGCGTCAACTCCGGGCTGAGCGTGGTCTTCATGCCCCACCCGGAGTTTGAGTTCGTGGTGCCGTACCTGGATCTGCCGGAATATGTGCAGCCCGCCAGGTACCGCGATGTCAGCGTGCAGGAAGAACTGACCAAGGCTCACACGATGATCACCGATCATTCCTCCATCGCCTTCGACGCCGCCTACTCTGGCAGCAACGTCATTTACATGCAGTTTGACGGCGACGAGATCTTCCGAGGCAAGCATGTGTACCGCAAGGGATACTTCGACTACGAGCTGCACGGTTTCGGCCCCGTGACGCCGGATGGGGACGGCGCGTTGCAGGAACTGAAAAGGATTGTGGCCGGTGGCTCGGTCCGTGAGCAGCTGTACGAGGAGCGGGTGCGGGGGACGTTCCCGTTCTGGGATTCGCGGTCCTGTGAGCGGATTACTGTGGCCGTGGAGAATCTGGGGCGCCCGTGGAACCAGCAGTATTCCCTCGAAGCGCTGCCGGACGAAACTGGTCACACCAAGTGAAGAGCGCAGGATGGCTCAAGCGGGGCGTCAAGGGACTGCAGCAGTTGACGGGGCCGGTGCCCCGGAAGTCAGCGACACCCGGGAAGCCTGCACCGGCAGTGTGGGTGGCGCCCGAAGTGGAGCCCGTGCCGCTTCCGGATCCGGATCCCGGGGTGCTGCGCCGCTGGCTGGAGGGGGTGGCGGCTGCCGCTGCCGCCGTGCAGGCTGAAGCTCCGGAAGCTGATGCCCGGCAGTGGTACGGGCAGCGTCTCGCAGACCTGGGATCCCAGGTGGAATACGTCCAGCACAGCGGCCAGGACCAGTTTGATGATCTGCAGAAGTTTGTTTCAGGAGTGCTGCAAGGCGCCACCGGGCAGGAGATCCTTCGGACACTCGGCGTCCATCAGCGGGTCCTGCTTTCGCTGATTGCGGAAGGTCGGCGCAGCGACGTTCTCCTGGTGCTCGCGGATCTGCAGGACAACGGGCGAAGCTATCCCACCGAAGGAGCACCGCGGTCAGCTGGCCGCCGAGTTGCCGTGCCGCCGTATCTGGCGCGGCTAAGCGAACCAGTTGACCCTGGAGTGCTCAGTTTGTCCGCGGTTGATTGGCCGCTGTCCGCGCGGGTGACACGCTTCGTCTGGACCGATGACGGCCTCCTCAAAATTGAAGGCTGGGCCTATCTCTCCGGGATGGATCCCGCGGACTGCGTCCTGGAGGTAGGGCTGCGGCACTCCGGTTCAGATGCCGCAGCAGCGCTCGCCGTCCGCAGGGGCCAGGACCCCCGCATCGATATCGCTGCGGCGGACCGTTGGCGGTCCTACGCCGGGGCGGCGTTCACCGCAGCGGTTGATCCGCGTGCCTTGCCTGGTCTGCAACCCGCTTCCGGCGGGGCCACTGAATGGGCGGTGCAGGTGACCCTTCAATCCGGGGATATCTCCGTATCCGATGTGATCCGGGTCCGGGACTCGGATACGCTTCCGCGGCGGTTACCGGTCGGGCCGCTCTTCGGTGAGCGCAGGCGCATCATCGGGCTGATGGACGGCACCGAAGGCCTGCGGCTTAAGGCCGTCCGCTACTCGTGCGTGGCAGCCTCCGTCGAGGTAGCGGGAAGCATGGTGACGGTCGGCTTCGAGGGGTCGGGAGGGGCGGTGCCGGCTGCGCTCTTCCTGGACGTCCCGGGCGAGCCGCAGGTGGAGTTCCGCCCCACTGATGCCGCCGGGGCCTTGTTTGCCGTGGATCTGGCGTCCGTCTGCAGCACTGTGAGAGGTGCTGCGGAGAAACGCTGGACCATCAAGGCATTTCTGCCCAACGGCAGGACGGAGCCGGTGGGTTGGGCCGGGGCGGGAGCCGATCTTGTCGCGGTGTCAGAAGCGGCTGCCGCGCTGCGCGCCGAATGCACCGGCTACGGGTACCTGCAGTTGTCGCTGCGCCCGGAGCGTGTGACGTTGAGCCGGGCCGAGATGCACCGCGACGGCACCACGCTAAGCCTGGAAGGACATCTGGCCCGCATCCCTGGATGCCCGGATCCGGTGCTTCCGGAATTCTTGCTGACGACTGCGCGCAACGAAGTCCGCCCGACCTCCACCCGCTGGCTGGATGAGACGGGCCTTTTCCGCATCGAGTTCCCCCTGATTCAGGACAAATGGGGGCACGGCGAGTCTGCGCTGGAGTCGGGGCACTACCGGGTGCTTCGCGTTTTGACCGGGGAAAGCGGAGGTTTTCAGACGGCCCGGGTGCCCGCCCTCGGACAGCTGCTCGGGGAACTGCCCGCTCAGATGCCGCACGAACTAATGAGCGTGGAACTGGCGGGGGAGGGGAACGAACAGGATCTGGTCCTGCGGGTGTCCGCACCCCGGGCGGCAGCAGAACGGACCGCGCGCAACTGCCACCTGCTGATTTCCGAGTATTCCCGGACCAGGGAGGAGTCCGTGGACTTGGGGAGCGTGCTCTTTGAGACCTTCGACGGCAAATCCTGTTCGGACAGCGGCCGGGCGATCAGCGACGTTCTCGGCGACCGGATACCCGGCCTGCAGCGCTACTGGACCGTCGCGGACTTCTCAGTTCCGGTTCCGGCAAACTGCGCGCCGGTGCTGCGGGAAAGTCCGGAGTGGTTCCGGCTGCTCGCCACCGCCGGTTACCTGGTGAACAACAACAACTTTCCGCACTATTTCCGGAAGCGCCCGGGGCAGTTCTACATCCAGACGTGGCACGGAACTCCGCTCAAGCGCATCGGCTCTGACACTCCGGTGACCGGCACGACCGCTTCCTACCGAGCGCTCATCAAACGTGAAGCGGCTGCCTGGGACATGCTGCTCTCGCCGAGCGGATTCGCCGCGGATACCTTGGAGTCAGCCTTCGGGTACCGGGGGGAGCCGGCTATTTTTGGATATCCCCGCAATGACGCCCTGGCAGCGGACACAGCAGCCGGACGCCGGGAGGAAAGCCGCAGGCTGCTGGGCATTGCCGAGGACTGCAAGGTTCTTCTCTACATGCCAACCTGGCGTGACAACGGATCCGCAGCGGATCCTTACCTCGACTTCGACGCGGCCGCAGAGCAGCTGGGCCCGGGATACGTGCTGCTCTACCGCGGACACCATAAGATCGCAGGCCGGAGGAAGACCACCGGGCAGAACCGCTACATCGACGTGACCACTCATCCCGAGGTCAACGATCTCTATCTGGCGGCTGACCTCCTAGTGACCGACTATTCGTCGGCCATGTTCGATTTCGGTGTAACCGCAAAACCGATGTACTTCCTGACCCCGGACCTGGCCCGCTACCGCGATTCCGAACGCGGCTTCTATTTTGATTTTGAGGCGCAGGCTCCGGGCCCCATGGCAGCGTGTACGGACGAGTTGGTGGCGGCAGTTCTGGCGGAGGAAGCGAACGCGGAACCCTATGCCAGCCGCTACAGGGATTTCGTACGCCGGTACGCACCTCTGGACGACGGTGCTGCCGCAATTCGCGTGGTCGAAGCCGTCTGGAGCGGGCAACCAACCTGGTAGCAAGCGGTTTTGCCTGGAAGGACAGGCAATCAGGCATTCTTGACCCGCACTGAAACGAAGCACGCAGTACGCTAATAAATTAGCCCTAGATGTACAAAACGTGAATTTCTCTATAACGATCATGGTTGATACGCTGGCTGGGGGGTAAGCATGGTATATCGATGTTGATGATTTGGCCTTGGCGCACCAAGATGGCATCTAATGCCCATCTTCCAGCTTGTTCCCGCTCCTTACTACCTGGACGACAGGAACAAAATGACTTTACAGACCGTGATTCTCGCAGCAGGCATGGGTACTAGGTTGGCGCGACCGCACCCAAAGCCACTCACACCCCTGGATGATGGACGAACCATCATGACTCAGCAAGTGGATAACCTCAAGGCCGCCTTCGGGGAAGAGTTGCGGTTGACTATTGTGGTCGGCTATAAGCTCGAGCAAATCATGGAGCATATGCCGGATGCTTCGTTTGTTTACAATGAAGCTTTTGATCAGACAAATACTTCGAAGAGTTTGCTGAAAGCGTTGAAAAACTCTCACGACGGCGGCGTGCTGTGGATGAACGGCGATGTTGTTTTTGACCCCGAGATGCTGGAATACCTCCGTGACTCGATCAAAGCGGATAAGTCCTTCATCGCTGTGGATACTTCCTCCGTGTCCGATGAGGAAGTTAAATATACTGTTGGCGAAGACGGATTCATAAACAACCTGTCTAAGAAAACCCAGAATGCCCTGGGGGAAGCAATTGGGATTAACTACGTGTCGTCTGCCGATAAGGACGTTCTTATCGCACGTCTAACTGAAGTCGATGACCAGGAGTACTTCGAGGGTGGCATAGAGGCAGCTATCTCCCTCAACGGGTCGCGTTACGCACCTGTTGACATCAGTGCTTATTACGCTGTGGAAGTGGATTTCGCGGAGGATTTGGTGCGTGCCAATGAGCAAATACTGGTCGCTGCACCTCCTTCAAAGTAATCCAGTAGGGCATAACTGGCTATGCCCTAAGTCATTCGGTTCGTAATTTTCGATAGGGGAATAATGCTGGGATGGCAGGCGGCTTACGCGCATGCTCGGAAGCTCGAAAGCAAGGACGAGTGGGCCGCAGCAGTAGCTGTGTACGAACGTCTTATGCGCAGGGGCGAAGAGTCGAATGCCAAAGTAGTCTTTCGACTTGGGCATGGTTATTTTCGCCTAGATCGTCTGAATGAGGCGCTGCCCGTTCTCAGGCGGGCGGTAGAGCTTCAACCGAACAACGCAGCATGGAATTATCGTCTTGGCTTCGTACTGGAGCGTCAAAAGTCCTTCGGCGATGCTTTGCACTACTACCGAAAAGCGCTTGATCTGAGCCCGGAGCAAACAGCGTGGGTGCGGCGAGTGGAGGCATGCGAGGCAGCCATTGCACAATTACGTCTTGACGTAGTGGTCAAGAACAAGGCGGCAACCTGGCAGATGATGAGCACTCTGGAGGATGGGCTAGCAACTCACTCGGGAGACTGTCGCTGGCTGGAAAGGCTCGCTGACGCCTACTTTAAAATGGGAAAGTTTGAATCGGCAGCAGTCACTTACGCCAAGGCTTCCGCTCTTAGCCCGAAGAGCGGGGTCCTCCCCTTCAAGGCGGGCTGGGCATGGCATCTAGCGGGACGTCCTGACAAGGCTGACGAAGCGTATGTGCTCGCCGTCGCTAAAGACACAGAGCTCGGCGCTGCGACAGTTGGCATCGGTGCTTATTTCCAGGCCCGTGGTCAGTGGAAGTTGGCGGCTGACAGCTACGCAAAAACTTTGATCTCCAACCCTGAATCCGTGGAGATCCGCTACCGCCTCGGCTTAGCCCTCCAGAAAATATACGACTGGGACACGGCAGCACGTGTATTCCAGGAGGGACTCGAGCTCGACCCCTTCCAAGAACGAATGTCCTGGCGACTTGGCCTTTCATACGAGCGTCTGGGAGATCTCAAGAACGCCGAGCGCGCCTACTCCCGGATACTGGAGAGCTCCGCCAGTGCCAGTCTTTACTGGAAATATCGGCTGGGATACGTATTGCAGCTTCAAGGCCGGTACGAGGAAGCCTGCCTGGCCTTCTACCTCTCACGGGAAGACAGAGTCTCGCCCACGCCCTCTACCAGCGGCAACCCTTACCTCGAAGACGTTTTGGAAGCCGACTTGCAGGTGGGGCTCCTTTCTCAGTCGGCGGACCTTTGTTACAAGCTCGGGGTGCGTGCAGAGCAGCTGGGTTATTTTGCCATTGCTGCGACCGCATACGGCGAAGCGGTCAAGCGCACAACGGCGTATGAGCCTGAGCGGTTCTTCAGACTGGGCCGGTCCTTGATGCTGGAAGGGAAATACCGGGAGGCTTCTGCCGCGTTCATGGAGATCCGGCAGTTCAAGCGACCTCATGCCGTTGACACGACTCAGTACATGAAAAAACGGCACTTAAAACAGGCGATGGTGTACACGGAGTACATGGAAACCCTGACCATCCAGGGCTCCACGGTCTTATATGAAAGCGGCCACGGATCTGCAATAGCGGGTAGCCCGCTGCAGCTATGCAAATCCATCATTACCGACCAGCGTTTTACAGGTTTTACGCACGTCTGGGTAGTCAACGACCCGAAGAACATCCCCGCGGAGTTCCGCCGACGTGCTGATTTCGTTTTTGTGGTGAGGGACAGCGATCTTTATCTGCGATACCTCGCAACGGCAAGATACCTGATAAATGACAACACCTATCCTCCTTACTTCATCCGTCGTGATGAGCAGCAATACCTCAATACTTGGCACGGAACCCCGCTCAAAACACTTGGCCGCGATATCAAGGGCGGCGTTTTGGAGCACAAAAACGCTGCCAGGAATTTCCTTCACGCAACGCATCTTATAGCTCCCAACCAGTTTACGGCGGACTGTCTGATTGAGAAATACGACGTAGCTGGAATTTTCAGCGGGAAGCTTGCACTTACCGGTTATCCCAGAGTAGACGCGACACTAACGCCTTCAGACGCTCAAAGGACTGCCCTGCGGGAGAAACTTGGAATACCCGCTGGGAAGAAAGTCGTTCTATATGCACCGACCTGGCGCGGAACCCTGGGGGACAGAAGCCTTGATAACGAGAGACTGATTGCTGACGTCGAGGCAATGGGGGGATCAGAGGAATGGCATTTGCTCTACCGTGGCCATGCAATGACCAGTTCCCAGGCAAAGGGGAAACTGTTAGACAGGCATGCCGTCCCTGCCGCAATCGACACGAACGACCTTCTTGCTATCGTTGATGTGCTAATTACCGATTACTCCAGTATCTTCTTCGATTTCATCCCTACCGGCCGGCCAATCATCTATTACGCCTACGATTTGGACCGTTATAAGGAGGAACGAGGCCTCTACTTCGATCTGGAGTCTATGCCGGGGAGCGTCTGCCACGACATAGATACTGTTGTCGAACAACTAAACAGCCTGGTTCCCTCAGGTACTCCTGCCCACCACCGGCAGGAGTACGCAGCAGCCCAGAGGGAGTTCTGCCCACACGATGACGGTCACGCGGCAGCGCGGGTTGTTGAGTTCTTCTTTTTCGGTGACGCTGCCTGCGAAGTCCACAACGGAATGGACGAGAAGCGGAACATCTTGCTGTTCCAGGGGTCCTTTTTGCCCAATGGCATCACCACGTCCTACCTGAACCTTGTGTCCCACATCGACAGCGGGGAGAACAATGTTTACGTCGTCGTGGATCCGGAAGCGCTGGCCTCAGAACCTGCCCGGCTGGAAAAGTTTGACCAGAATCCAGACCACGTTCGGGTGCTCGCGCGTGTCGGAAGCCATGTTCTCACCCCAGAGGAACGGTGGGTCGTCGACAAGTTCAACAGCCAGTACTCCGTTGATTCTGAAGAAATGTGGGCCATAATCGACCGTGCATTCGCGCGCGAATTTCGGCGCATGTTTGGAGCATCTGCGTTTGATTCTGTTATCTGCTTCGAAGGTTATGCTCGGTTCTGGACAGCTTTGTTGGGCAACGCTCCGCTCAAAGATGCGAAAAAATCTGTCTATTTGCATAATGACATGAACAAAGAGTGGCAGAATCGGTTCCCTTACCTGGAAGGAAATTTCCGGCTGTACAAACGTTTTGATTCCCTTATCTCCGTAACGGAGAGTGTTGCTGAAGAGAACGTGAGTCAGTTGGCGGAGCGGTTTGACCTGAACCCTAATTCTTTCACCTTCTGTAATAACCTCGTAAATCCGCAGGGGACGCTCCGGCTGGCAGAGGATCCCCTGGATGCAGATATTGCGGAGTGGCTAAATAATGGTGACACGTTATTTGTGACCCTTGGGCGCCTTTCCCCCGAAAAGGGGCATGCGAAACTTATAGCAGCTTTCTCCGCTTTGGCAGCTGAGCAGCCACAAGCGAAGCTGGTCATCTTGGGTGACGGTCCGCTACTTGGCTCACTTCAGGAACTCATTACGAGGCTGGGACTTGATGGACGCGTCCTGCTTGCGGGCCGGCGCCTGAATCCCTTCGCAATCCTCAAGAGCGCCGATTGCTTTGTGTTCTCGTCTGACTATGAAGGCCAAGGCCTCGTAGTCCTAGAGGCACTAATTCTCGACCGTCCAGTGATCTCCACGGACGTGGTCGGTCCCAGGAGCGTATTGGAAGACGGTTATGGCCTTCTCGTGGAAAACAGTGAGGAAGGTCTTGCCGATGGATTCCGGAAGTTTTTCACTGGCCAGATTCCTCACCGAAAACTTGACTATGAGTTGTACCAAAAAGAAGCTTTGGATAAGTTCGCCGCGGTTGCTCTCTAACCGGGCCCGAGTTCGTCTTCGAGGCTGGGTGTCATGCTCGGTAAGCGGCATCCCCTTATGATCGGGACCGTATACGGCAGAGTTATGCCGTCAAAGGGTCGCTGTGGTTGCTAGTGGCCCGGCATTGGTGTTGGTGCCGACAAGCGGGGCCAGACCCTCGCATTCGAGTGCCACCCCAAAATAGGGTCTTGTAGTTCCAGATACCCTCCTTGAAGCCGCGTCTTGCGCTAGAATCCCTGGCTTCCGTAAGCGGAGAAGGCTCTTAGGATATAAACAGTCTCAGCCTAAGAGCCTTCTTCTTTAGTGCTGCACGGAGATAATATTGTCCTCACCCGCGGGGCAAACATCCGATGTTGAGTGCTTCAAGCGTTTAGCCCAGCGCTAATACACCGGAGCCCATGATGTTGAACAAGCTTCTCCAATCATCGATGAGACGTTGCTCGGTGAATCGCTCTGTAACTTGCCGTGCGGTGGTGCTCATATTATTTCGCAATCCGTGATCACTGAGTAGTAGAATCGCTGAATCGGCTAGTTCCGATATATTCCCTGGCGCTACAATAAATCCATCTTTCCCGTTCTGCATGATATCTGCAGGGCCATATTTGAAGCCATAACTGATAGGTACGCAGCCTTGTGCCATACTCTCGATCAGCGAAAGACAGAATCCTTCGTGGTTCGAAGTCACAAAGGACACAGCAGCACCAGCAAAAATTTTGGCCGAATCATCAGTAAATCCCATGATACGGACGGAGTCCCGTAGGCCAAGGTGCTCGATAGAGTCTACGATCTGTTGCTCATCGGGGCCGCGTCCGTAGATCTCGAAGTAAGCGGATGGGCACTTTTCCCGGATTCGCGAAAACGCATTTAGTGCGTCTATGTGTCCCTTGTTCTTATCGAACCGGCCGACCATGACAATTTTGTTTGGATCCCGCACAACAGAACGTTCAACTTTGGGGACATGGTGGGGTATTACATGCAGATTGTTGATCAGCCCGTGCTCTTTAAGCAGATCGAGACGTTGTTCCTCCGTTAACACTACCAATGCAGGAAGATCTTCGATCGAGCTTAAGAAATGTCTCTGATCCGGCCGAGTCGGACTGCCATAAGTATACGGAGAGCCATAGTGTGAAGAGTGGAAGGTAAAAATCAGCACTCCATCCAAGGCGGAGGTAACGGCAGCTAGCGCGTTTCGCCGGCGCCCATACTCGGAAATTATCGTCGGCTTACCGATATCGAGCATTACAAAATTACGCAGCCAATACTCATACATTCCATCGTAGGACGAGAAGTGAACCACTCTCCCGTCATGAAGTGTAAGGTGTCGCTGCGATGTCTCTTGGGGCTCTGACAGATAGACAGATCCGTCGGGGCGACAGTAATCTATGACCTCGGGCCTGTTAGTTGTGTGGTTCATTAGCTCGACTTTGCACGCTTGACCGGCCTCGTCAAACCATGTGCGGCGTAGACGTCGTTTACCATTGTCGGTGAGGTAGTCGATGAAGCTCACGGTTTTCGACGTCCGCATCCAAACAAATTCTCGGTAGTCGCCCTCGTATCGCCCTCTGGAAACTTCCCAGCGCTTCGTATCTGGTGTGTATACCCAGCCAGATTCTCCGATATGGGTTGGCGCAACATATTCCGTGCTGGAAGGCATGGGTTTGCGGCCAGCAAAATCTAGGTGCATCGACCGAACGTCAATCATACCTTCTGCCAACTGCCCAGCATCTTGGAGCCCGGCTATATGCCGGTCGATATCGGGGACAAACTGGTCCACGAGAATCGTGGTCTTCGTACCTTCAGCCGCAAAGGCTTGGGCACGTCGCAGAACGGACATAGCCAGGCCGGTGGGGCGGTCCGGCAGCGGGCCGAACATTGCTATAAATACTTGCTGAGTCATACAAGTAGTTTCTCATGTCGCCGTAACGAAAGCACATGTGCTTCTCTTGCGGTCGTGTGGCCGGTATTCTGTGCTGGTGGAATCAGTTATGCGACTTGCAATTTACAAAGACGACCGCGGCAACGAGATTACTTATACCGGCTTAGTCGACGAGAATATCAATATAGTTTTCAGGGGTTCGAACAACAAGCTAATTGTGTCAGCAAGCGCCAGAATAGTACTGCTTCATGTTCAGTTTGATTGCGACAACGGTCACTTTGCGATTGGAAGCAGTAAAGGTGGAGGGGTAATAAAGATACATTCTCGCGTGGGCCAGGATGCAGCGATCACTGTTGGAAATAATGTATCCATGACCGGAAATGTATACATTTCATCTGTAGAGGGTTCGTCAGTAGTCATAGGCGACGACGTCATGTTCGCTAGCGGAATACAAGTGCGTGCCGACGACGCCCATCCGATCTTTGATGTGTCGAGTGGGGAGCGTATTAACGTCACGGAAGATATTGTGATTGGTTCGCACGTATGGGTAGGTAATAATTCCTCCATTCTCGGTGGTGCGGATATCCGGGACGGATCCGTTATCGGGCTTGGCTCCGTTGTTAAAGGCAAAGTTCCAAATAACTGCATAGCCGTTGGTGCTCCAGCACGCGTTGTACGCCGGGACATTGCGTGGGAACGTCCTCATCTCTCCCTGGTTAAGCCGTTTTACAAACCGGACTCAAGCACAGTTAAAAAGTCCGCATTTTGGAATTATACCGAAGAAACCGAGAGCTTTTATGAACAAAGCACCCAGCTTCCCACGCCCTTGACTTCATCTAGCAAAAGTCTTTTTGGCAAATTGTTATCGAGGTTTGGTTACCAAAAAATCAGTTAGCATTAATTGTTGTTCAGTGGGGTGTGGCCTGAGTCAGCGAGGCATGCTGCAACTCTTTCGAACAGTCTGCTTCGCCGAGAACGGGGCAAATAGTAATCTGCGCTGGGTTCTGGGTCGGTTTGGTTCGTGTAGCGTGAGGGTATCCGCAAATAAAGTCGGCAGAGGATCAGTATGCATATCTACAATGTCATGTTTGGTGGAGTCCCGGCACGTCCAACCGGGCTGGCCACGAGCGTTCTTCGGCGAGCACGTGCTTTGGCAAATTCTGGGCATAGCTTCGAGATTTTGGTCAGTGAACATTCCCCTAATTTTGAAGACAGTGTCCAAACGTTGGAGGAAGAGGGCGCCTTAGCTGACGGCAGGATAAAGCTGCGAAGCATGCATTACGATCTCGCTGGGATCGAAGGTGCGAGAGAAGAGCATCCCTATTCCAGTCCTTTGGGTAGGGCTCAGAACGGATGGAGTTATGTCCAGGATCCAAAGCGGTCGGATATTTGGCGTGGCTCTCAGGATGGGGACTACAAGCACTTCGTTTGGATGCGGGACGATAAGGTTGCGGGAATAGACACCCTCCGCAGTGGTAAGCGAACAAAGCGTACCTGGTATGACTCCGGTGGGAGGGCCTGCAAGGTCGAGAGAATGACTCCTGAGAATAAGCCACACCTTATCGAGTACCTTGACCATTCTGGAAACATTTATTTGCAAGAAAGTAAGTCTCCAGAAACTGGCGCTATCACGAATATCGCGATGCATACGTCGAAGGGCATTAGAAACTTTTCAGCGCTTTCTTCGCTAATAGACTACTGGTTTCATGAGATTGTTTTCAAGGGTGTCGTGGGACCGACAGTGATTTCGGAGTATGGATTCCACCGGGCGTCTCTTCAGGAGTTGGAAAAGCGCAACGCTGCAGCGGTTATCTATACGTTTCACAACAACCACCACACTGCGCCTTACGGCGCTTCAGCTCCGCTTCGACCGGAGCAAAGGGACTTTTTCAAGCACCTTAAGGAGTATAAGGCGCTCGTGTTGCTGACGGAGGAGCAACGGAAAGATATAGTGGATGAGTTTGGGTGCTCCGATATTCTTCACGTCATTCCGCACCATATGCCGAGAATCGCGATCGATCGTCAGCTTGAACGAGACCCAAACCGGATTGTCATGGTTGGACGTTTCGACGCGATTAAGGGGCATGCCCATGTGTTTAAAGCCTTTGCGCATGTTGTGAAGTGTCATCCCCAAGCAACGCTGAGTCTTTTCGGGAGGGGACCGGAAGAGAGTCGGCTTCGTGATTTGGCCAAATCCTTGGGGCTTTCGGACTCGATCCATTTTCGCGGTTTCACGGCGGATGCCTTTAGCGAGTTCAGTCGCGCTGCTATCTCCGTTGTCGCCTCATCCTATGAAGGTTTCTGTCTGTCTCTTGCCGAGAGCATGACTGCCGGCTGTGTACCGGTTTCATGGAACTTCAGATATGGCCCGAATGATCTGATCACGCACGAACGTGACGGCCTTCTTGTAGAGGCGGGTGATATATCAGGGTTGGCAGAGTCGCTTATTAGCCTTTTGCAAGACCCACAAAGACGTCAGCGAATGTCTGCCGCCGCGCGGGAAATTTCGGATCGTTTATCTGAAGATCAACTCATAGAAAGCTGGAACGAGCTAATGTCAGCAGCCCATTCTCGAAGTTAGTCTTGTTAGGGATTTTTCTTATCACAGTATGAGCGATTTGCACATATCCCACTGTCAGTGGACTTTTTTGTCCAGTAGGTTCTCGAGGGCAACCATGCTCCGCGCAGCAGCGGTCCCATCCCCATAGGGATTCATTGCCTCGGCCATGGAGTTGAAGTACACCCGGTCGTGCAGCAGGCGGTCCACTTCGGAAACAATGCGGTCCTCATCAGTGCCGATAAGCTTCACCACGCCAGCCTCCACGGCTTCCGGGCGCTCTGTGTTCTCCCGAAGGACAAGGACGGGCACGCCCAGGCTGGGGGCTTCTTCCTGAACTCCGCCGGAATCGGTCAGGATGATGTGCGCCAGGGAAAGCAGCCGGGTGAACTCGCCGTACTCCAGCGGTTCGGTGACCAGCACGTTGTCCAGACCGTCCAGGTGGGGCAGGACCGCTTCACGGACCACCGGATTGGCATGGATCGGCAGCACGATGGTCAGGTTCGGTTCGGCGCGGGCAATGCGGCCCAGCGCGCGGCCGATTCCCTGCATGCCTTCGCCCTGGTTCTCCCTGCGGTGGGTCGTGACCAGCAGGACCTTCCGGCCGGACGACGCGAGGTTTTCCAACTCCGGATCCACAAACGGAACATTCTTTTCCACCGTCGCGAGCAGCGCGTCAATGACCGTGTTGCCGGTGACCACGATGTTCGCCGGATTGATGTTTTCCGCCAGCAGATTCTGCCGGCTGCCTTCGGTAGGGGCCAAATGCAGTGACGCGATCTGCGAGGTGATTTTGCGGTTGCCTTCCTCCGGGAAGGGCGAGAAGGGATTGCCGCTGCGCAGGCCGGCTTCGACGTGGACCACCGGGATCCCGTGATAAAAGGCGGCCATGGCTGCTGCGGTGGAGGTGGTGGTGTCGCCCTGGACGATGACGGCGTCGGGCCGGTTTACGTTGAAGAGCTTGTCCAAGCCGTCGATGGTCCGGGCGAGGATGCCGTTGAGGGTCTGTCCGGGCTCAAAGATGTTGAGGTCGTAGTCCGGTTCAATGCCAAAGAGGTTGTTGACCTGGTCCAGCATGGAGCGGTGCTGGCCGGTGACAGTGACGAAGCAGTCGAGCACTTCAGATTTCCGAAGCGCGGCCACAATGGGCGCCATTTTGATGGCCTCGGGACGTGTCCCGTATATGGGCATGACTACCGGCAAAATACAACCCCCAACAGGCAAACAGTGAAGTGTAATCCCTTAGCGTAGCGGATTAGCTGTTTCTAGCAGTTTTCGAGCCAGATTCGGGCCGAATAAATTATGCGGTCTCCGGGGCCGTTATCCGAATAAGAAGAGCAGGACGGCGAGGGTGGGAACGGCAACGATGACGAGCGCCATTACGGCTATCGCCGCGGCCCGCTGCCTCCGGTAACGCGTGGACCTGACAGGCCGGGGGGCCGCTGCGGGAGCAGCCGAAGGGGTGCTGGGCTCGGGGCTCACGGGGGAGGTCACAGCGGGAGTACCAGGGGATGTCACCGGGGACGTTTCCGGGGAACGTGCTTCGTCCGTCATGCGAACGGTGCCCATGTGCCGTGCCGCTGCAATGTCGGGGTACCGTCTCTTGGCCATCCTTCAACTTTCCCACATTTGTGCAAATCGTTATCGGCACCGCCAAGGCGGCTGCGGTAGGCTTCCTACTGTCCAAACCGGCCCGGAACACTCGGGGGACTGAATGTGTCCGGGGGCCGGAATATCAGCGACAGCACGGAAACGGGTTCACTTTGCAGACCAAAATCACCGCGAACGCACAGGCGCTGAAGCGATGGTTGAGCAAAGCCGAAGTGTCTCTGGGTAACCACAGTGACCGGCTTAATGCGATCAATATCTTTCCGGTGGCCGACGGCGACACCGGCACCAATCTCTACCTCACCCTCCGCTCCGCCTCGCGCGCCATCGCCGACGCCGAGACCACTGACATCGGCGAACTGCTGGGTATTGCCGGCCGGGCCGCCATGGAGGACGCCAAGGGCAATTCCGGCACTCTGCTCTCCGTCTTCCTGACCGCCATGGCCGAGCCCCTGCAGGGCACCACCCGCCTCTCGGCGCCGCTGCTGGCCTCCGCACTGCACCGCGCGCAGCTGCGGTCCTGGTCCGTGCTCAGCGATCCCGTTCCCGGCACCATGCTCTCGGTGCTGGAGGAGGCCGCCAACGCTGCCCGGGACACCGAAGCCGCCCAGACCGGCGACGACAGCAACGCCGGGCTGGCCGCCACCCTGCGCGCGGTCACGAATGCCGCCCTGGCCGCCGTCGTGCACACCGAACTGCAGCTGGACGCCCTGACCCAGGCCAAAGTGGTCGACGCCGGCGGCGTCGGGTTCCTGCTTGTCCTGGACGCCCTGCGCGCTGCCGCGCTGGGCGAGGAACTGCAGGAGGAACTGCTTGACGGCCTGCACGGGTACGACGTGCAGGCTCCCCACATTCACGGCGACATGCCGCGGATGGAGGGCGTGGAAGTGATGTGCACCATCAACCTCAGCCCGCTGGACGCCGCGACCCTGCGTCTGCAGCTGGATGAGCTGGGGGACTCGGTGATCATGAGCGCCGTGAACGCCGTGGGGGAGGGCTACCGCTGGCGCGTGCACGTCCACACGCCCGACGCCGGAATCGCCATCGATCTGCTCCGTACCGTGGGCGAGCCCATGAACCTGACCATCACCGAGCTTTCCGCCGATGGCCACGAAACCAATGAAATTCCCGAGGGCAGCGGAATCCACGAGGCCCATGAGGTCTAACGTTCCCCCGGAACTGGACTTCCCGCTCGAGCGGCGCATCGGCAAGCCCTCCGCCACCAAGCTGGAGAAGCATCTGGGCCTGACGACCGTCGGCGACCTGCTCCACCACTTTCCGCGCCGCTACATGGAGCGCGGGGAGCTGACCCCGATCGCGGAAATCCCCTTCGACGAGGACGTCACGCTGATCGCCCGGGTGCAGAGCGCCAACGCCCGGCGCATGCAGACCCGCAAGGGCACGCTCCTGGAGGTGACTGTCACCGATGACGCCAGCGGTGCCCTCGGCCTGCTGCACCTGACCTTCTTCAACGGCTGGACCGCGCAGAAGGATCTCACGGTCGGCACCCGCGCCATGTTCTCCGGCAAGGTGGGCGTCTACAAAAAGCAGCTGACGCTGACCAACCCCAACTATGTGGTGCTCAACGAGGAAGCCGACGACGAGGAAGAGGCCAAGCGGCCCATCCCTCTCTATCCGGCCGCCACCAAGCTCAACAGCTGGGACATCAAGAAGGCAGTCGACGCCCTGCTGCTCACCCTGCAGACCGAAGAGCTGCACGACCCCATCCCGGAGTCCATCCGGCAGCGCGAGCACCTGCTGGGCCTGGTTGAGGCCTACGAGAAAATCCACCGGCCGGCGGAAGTCGGTGAGGCGTACAAGGCCCGGCACCGGTTCCGCTACCAGGAGGCCCTGGTGCTGCAAACCGCCCTGGCGCGGCGGCGGAGCATCGCCGCGCAGGAGGACGCCACCGCCCGTCCGCCGCGGACCGGGGGTCTGCTGGACCGCTTTGATGCCGCCCTGCCGTTCACGCTCACCAACGGCCAGGCCGAGGTCGGCCGGGAGCTGGCAGCGGACCTCGCCCGCCCGCACCCCATGAACCGGCTGCTGCAGGGCGAGGTGGGCTCCGGCAAAACCCTGGTCGCGCTGCGCGCCATGCTCCAGGTGATCGACGCCGGGGGACAGGCGGCGCTGCTGGCCCCCACCGAGGTCCTCGCCGCCCAGCACTACGAGTCCATCACGAGGACCCTGGGTCCGCTGGGCCAGGGCGGACGGCTGGGCAGCGACGAGGACGCCACCCAGGTCACGCTGCTGACCGGCTCCATGAACACCGCGCAGCGCCGTGCCGCCCTGCTGGATGCCGCCAGCGGTGCCGCCGGCATCGTGGTGGGCACACACGCCCTGCTCTCCGAACACGTGCAGTTCGCCGATCTGGGCCTTGTCGTCGTCGACGAGCAGCACCGCTTCGGCGTCGAACAGCGCGACATCCTGCGCACCAAGGGGCGCAGCACTCCGCACCTGCTGGTCATGACCGCCACTCCCATTCCGCGCACCGTGGCCATGACCGTGTTCGGTGACCTCAACGTCTCCACCCTCTCCGAACTGCCGGCCGGCCGGGCGCCGATCTCTACCTTCATGGCGCCGCTGGCGGAAAACCCGGCCTGGGCCCGCCGCATCTGGGAACGTGCCCGCGAGGAGATTGACGCCGGACGGCAGGTGTATGTGGTCTGCCCCAAGATCGGCGACAAGGAGGGGGAGCCGGGCTCCGATCTTTTCTACGACGAGACCGCTCCCGGCAGCAAGGCCGACAAGCTGAGCCTCTCCTCCGTCGCCGAAATGTTCCAGCAGCTCTCCGAGGTGCCGGCGCTCGCCGGCGTGCGGATCGGCATCCTGCACGGGCGGCTGGAACCGGCGGAGAAAACCGAAACCATGGCCGCCTTCAACCGCGGCGACATCGACCTCCTGATCTCCACCACCGTCATCGAAGTGGGCGTGGACGTGCACAACGCGTCAATGATGGTGATTATGGACGCCGACCGGTTCGGGATCTCCCAGCTGCACCAGCTGCGCGGCCGCGTCGGCCGCGGCGGGCTGCCGGGCACCTGCCTGCTGGTCACCCGGCTGGAACCCGGACATCCCAGCCGGGAACGGCTGGAGGCAGTGGCTGCCACCACCGACGGCTTTGAGCTGTCCCGCAAGGACCTGGAGCTGCGCCGCGAGGGGGACATCCTGGGCGCCTCGCAGTCCGGCGGCCAGTCCACGCTGAAGCTGCTGCGGGCCATCCAGGATGAACCCCTGATCGAAAAGGCCCGCGCCGATGCCACGGCCCTGGTCGAGGAGGATCCGGACCTGACGGAGAATCCGGCGCTGAACGAGGCCATCGAGGACTACCTGAATCCGGAGAAGGAAGCCTTCCTGGAGCGCGGCTGACCCGGCACGTATCTCTGCGTCTCTGCGGGTGTGACCCTGCGGATTGTGCGTCAAAAGTGACGGCCAAGCTTGCCCTTCAGCTTCTTGCAGCCTCTTCTAGTTCTCTCCCGTCTAGGAACGACGGTGAGTATTCCTCGATGTCACTAGTCTTGGCCAATTCAATGACGTTGGCAGCGAATTCATGCGGATGACGGACATCCACATCCCTAAGACTGCTCGGTGAGTATCTCCACCATTGTGCTTCGAGTAAGAGGCGCACTGTTTCGTCATCAAAACGGGAACGTATAACTTTGGCCGGAACGCCGCCAACGACAGTGTATGGGGCGACATCCTTTGTCACTACGGCATTACTTGCGATAACTGCTCCATCCCCTACTGAAACACCGTGTCCTAGGGTGACATTCTCGCCAATCCAGACATCGTTACCGATTGTTATATTTCCAGCTTGATATTCAAACTTCTGATATCTGGGCTGCTCCGCCAGATCGCCTTCGTATGTTCTCATCATCAACTGTCGGTTATAGAAGACCGGGCTAGTGGAGGCCCACTCAAGTGGGTGCTTGGCACCCATTACTCGCAGGCCCAATGCGATGGATGAGTATCTTCCTACGCTTACGGAAGACGGCAGTGTCGAAAGCGTGTAAGAAAAAGAGCCCATCGACACAAGACTGCGTCCACTGCCTGCCCAGTATGTTGTGTAGGGCTCAATTTGAAGATCAGGGGAGAATTGAACCTGCATGCCATCCGCGTAGCTAATACCGCTTTTTGCTATTGAGTTGACGCCAGGACCCAAGAAGAATATGCGGTTATGAACGAGTAAGGGCCTCAGTTTTGGCATGGGTATCTGCATGGTTCAAATTCTAGCTGTGGCAGGAATTTATACGAAAACTCCCTTTTTCTTGCTAAGATTTGTCGCTGACTCTTCCATCGTGGAGCCTGCCACATTACCTTGCATTCTCTGCCAAGGCGGCAAGCCGCTGGAAGTGACAGCAGCGATTATGATCTGAGTCGCAGTGGCAGGCAGGCAGGAGGAACTGGACCTGATGAGTGCCGCCCCGGAGCGTGCTGCCCTGGTCAACTGACTTTCAGGCCGGAGGACCGGCCAAAGCCCGATAAAGTAAAACCCATGAGCCGCATCATTGCCGGAACCGCCGGCGGAACCTCCCTGACCAGCGTTCCCGGAACAGGAACCCGCCCCACCACGGACCGGGTGAAGGAGGCGTTGTTTTCCCGGCTCGAGTCCTACGACATCCTGGCCGGCGCCCGCGTGCTGGACCTGTTTGCCGGATCCGGCGCCCTCGGCGTGGAAAGCGCCAGCCGCGGCGCGGTCTCCGTGGACCTGGTGGAGCTGGCCGACAAGGCCGCCGGCACCTGCAAGCAGAACGCCAAACTGATCAACGACGCCGCCGGCCGCAGCGTCGTCAACGTGCACCGCGCCAAGGCCGACACTTACCTGCTGCGCGTCCCCGCCGACGTCACCTGGGACCTGGTGTTCCTGGATCCGCCCTACGACCAGGACGAGGAAGACCTCGCCGCGGTGCTCCGGGCACTGCCGCGGCACCTGGCCGAGGGCGCCGTCGTCGTGCTGGAACGCTCCACCCGTTCACCGGAGCCGGTGTGGCCGGCTGGAATGGAACGCTTCAGCGAACGCAAGTACGGCGAGACCACGCTCTGGTTCGCCGAGCCGGCGCAGGCCGACGACGACGAAGCCGCCGCAGGCTCCTAGCGCCCGCTGGCGCCGGCCCGCGGCGTCGAAGTCCGGCTATCGGCCCGAAGCGAAGACATCCAGCCGCTCACCGGTCAGGACGTCCGCCGGATGCGGTCCAGCCGCCAGCAGCTGGGCGGTCCACTCCTCGGGCCACGGGAAGGCTGTCGCGGCGAGCACAATGTTGCCCGGATAGCGGCCGGTGAACATGGACTTCGGCCCCAGCGCCGCGAAACCCGCGCCGGGAATTCCGGCCAGCCCTTCCCGCACGACGCGGACCTGCCGGCGGCAGAACGCCAGTCCGGGATCGTCGCCCACATTCACCAGTAGCACTCCGGCGGGGGAGAGCAGGGCCGCGGCCTCGGCGTAGAACTCCGGCGTGGTCAGGTGATCCGGAGCATCGGCGCCGGCGAAGACATCGAGCACGATGGCGTCGAAGGAGCCGGGCTCATAGCGCGAGAGCGCCTCGCGGGCATCACCAATGACCGTCTCCAGCACGGTGCCCTCGGGCAGCGGCAGGTGCGCCAGGACGAAGTCCAGCAGTTCCCGCTCCAGCTCCACGGCGTGCTGCTCGGAGCCGGGCCGGGTGGCCTGCAGATACCGGGTGAGGGTCAGCGCGCCGGCGCCCAGATGCAGGGCCCGCAGCGGCTGCCCCGCGGGCGCGGCCAGGTCCAGCACGTTGCCGATCCGGCGCAGATACTCGTAGAAGATCTCCTCCGGATGCGCCAGGTTCACGTGCGACTGCTCGGCCCCGCCGATGCTCAGCACCCAGGCGCCGGGGCTGAAGCCGTCCTCGGTGATGGTGGCATGGGCGCCGATGCCGCGCAGCAGCCTCGAGGGTGTGCGGTCGCTGTTGTTCGATCGATTGCTCGTCGTCTTCCCGGCCATCAGAGCACCTGTCCCAGCTTGGAAATGCGTTCGGCCGCTTCCTGCAGCACTTCGGTTTTCTTGCAGAAGGCAAAGCGGAGCAGGGTCCGGGTCCGGCGGGCGCCGTCCTCGTGGCAGAACATCGCCACGGGGATGGCGCCCACTCCCACCAGTTCGGGCAGCCGGCGCGCCAGCGCGGTGGCGTCGGTGATGCCCAGGGGCGCGACGTCGGCGTTCACGAAGTAGGTGCCCTGCGGCTCAAAGACGGTCAGGCCGGCGGCGCGCAGCCCGGCGCTGAGGACGTCGCGCTTGGCCTGCAGGGTTGCGGCGATGCCGGTGAAGAACGCATCCTCCAGCCCCAGCCCGAGGGCAATGGCGCCCTGGAACGGGGTGCCGGAGCTGTAGCTGAGGAAGGACTTCACCGCCCGCACCGCGGCGACCAGCTCCGCAGGCCCGGAGAGCCAGCCGATTTTCCAGCCGGTGAAGGAGAATGTCTTGCCCGCCGAGGAAATCGTCAGGGTGCGCTCCGCGGCTCCGGGGAGGGTAGCCACGGGAACGTGCAGCGGGCCGAAGGTGAGGTGTTCGTAGACCTCGTCGGTCACGATCACCGCGTTGTACTTGGCGGCCAGCTCCACGATCCGCTGCAGCGTTGCGGCCGGGAACACGGCGCCGGTGGGATTGTGCGGGTTGTTGACCAGCACCACCCGGGTGCGCTCGGAAAAGGACTCCTCCAGCGTGGCGAGATCCGGCTGGAAGTCCGGGGCCAGCAGCGCGGCGGTGGTGTGGGTGGCTCCGCTGAGCCCGATCACCGCGCCGTAGGAGTCGTAGAACGGCTCGAAGGTCAGCACCTCGTCGCCGGGACCGGTGAGTGCCAGCAGCGTGGCCGCAATGGCTTCGGTGGCGCCGGTGGTGACGATGATCTGGGTGTCCGGGTCCAGGTGCAGCCCGTAGAAGCGCTCCTGATGGGCGGCGACGGCGTTGCGCAGCACCGGCAGTCCCTGTCCCGGCGCGTACTGGTTTCTGCCGTCGAGAATGGCGGCGCGGGCGGCCTCCAGAACCTCGGCCGGGCCGTCCTCGTCGGGGAATCCCTGGCCCAGGTTGATGGCGGAGTGCCGGCCGGACAGGACGGTGATTTCCTCGAAGATGGTCACCCCCAGTGCTCCGTCTGTGCCCAGCAGATTGGCGCCCGCGGCGGTGCGCTGCCAGGGCGGAGTTCCACCGGCGGAGTCGGAACGTAACAGCGGTGTGGGGGAGGGAGAGCTCATGTCTTCCAGTATTACCCGCTTTGACCGGGTAGATTCGACCTATGCGACGCGCTGTATGCCCCGGATCCTATGACCCCATCCACAACGGACACGTAGAGGTGATCGCGCGTGCGGCCAGTCTCTTTGATGAAGTGATCGTGGCGGTGTCCACCAACTACGCCAAGAAGTACCAGTTTTCCGGCCCGGAACGCCTGGCCATGGCCCGGGAAACCCTGGGTGCCCTGCGCGGAGTCTCAGTGCTGCCGATGGGCGACGGACTCTTGGCCGATTTCTGCCGCGAGCACGGCGTGGACGCCATCGTGAAGGGTCTGCGCTCGGTCCAGGACTACCAGTACGAACTGCCGATGGCCGTCATGAACCGTCACCTCACCGGCGTCGAAACCGTGTTCCTGCCGGCCGAAAGCCGCTACACGCACCTGTCCTCCACCCTGATCAAGGAAGTTTCGGCGCTCGGCGGCGACGTCAACGAACTGGTGCCCCGCGCCGCTTACCGGCGGCTGCAGCAGGCCCAAGGGGCCTAACCCGTGCCGAGGGACCTGTCCGGGGAAATCGTCGAGACGGGCGGTTACCGCTTTGCCGTTGAACTGGTGCGGGACGGCAGCGGCTCCGGAAGTGCGGTGTCGGTGCGGGCCGCTGATGCCGCGGACGGATGCGACCCGGAGTCGGCGCCGGAAGCGGTCCTGCTGCGCAGCGCCCTGATCGGGCACGCGGACCTGGTTCGCCTGGACACGACGGCGGGCGCACCGGGGGAGGGGACTCCCGGACCGGGCACCGAACGGCACCTGCTGCGCCGCCTGCCGGCCGGCGCGCCGGCGGAGCAGCAACGGGCTGCGGTCGAGGATGTGCGACGACGGCTGCCCGGGCTGCTAGCGCCGGTTGCGGCGGTCGCCGCCGGCGGCAGGGAGGTTCCGGAGAGCTGCGTGAACCTGCTCTGGTGGGATGAACGCGCCAACTTCGGCGACGCCGTCGGGCCCTGGCTGGTGCGCAGGCTGACCGGGAGGACCCCGGTCAACGGCTGGAGGCGAAACCTAGCCGAACCTCCGCTGGTCGCCGTCGGCTCGACCGCCGGCTGGCTGGAGCAGGACGGCACCCGGGTGTGGGGCGCGGGCCTGATGGCGCCGCTGGCCCCGGCCGCTGCGGAGCGCCTGGCGGGACTGCGCGGTATCCGGATCCACGCGGTGCGCGGAGAGCTTACCGGCGCAGAGCTGCGCTCGCAGCTGGGCTGGAGCGTGCCGGAAATCTACGGCGACCCTGCTCTGCTGCTGCCGCGCTTCCTGCCGGTCCCGGACGGCCAGCCGTCCCAGGGCAAAGTGGCGATGCTGCCGCACCTCGATCACCGCGGGCTCCTCGGGGATTCCGACAAGCGTGGCCGGCCGGGGGAGGACCGGGTCCATGTCGTGGATGCCCGCCAGGGGATGGAACAGGTGGTGCGGGAAGTGGCCGGCGCCCGGGCCTGCATTTCCAGCTCGCTGCACGGAATCATCGTGGCCCAGGCCTACGGGGTGCCGTGGGTCTGGGTGCGGATCGAGGATGCCGTCATTGCCGGGGACACGTTCAAGTTCCGGGACTTCTTCACCACCCTGGAGGCAGCGGCGGTGTCGGCCGTCAGCATCACCGCGGCACAGGCGCGCACGCTGGACCCGGTGCAGTTGGCCCGCACCGCAACACTTCCGCGGCTGCGGATCGCGCTGGACGCGTTGCTGGAGGCGTTTCCGCTGCCGGTGCTTCAGCGCTGAGTCGCCGCTGAGCCGGTGCTAAATCCTGCTCGCGCAGGTGGGCCGCAGCACCGCGGCGGCGAGCCCGCCGGTCTCCTCGGTAAACCTGCCCAGCCACTGCCCGGGGGAAAGCTCGGGATCGGAGGGCACCATGGTGAGGTTCGCCGTCGTGCACTGGCTGATGTTGGTTTCCGAGCGCAGCAGGTGATAGCGGGAGGTGACCACAATCAGGTTGTCCCAGCCGTTGTCGGCGGCCAGCCGCGCAATGGTGCGGGCCTCGCCGCGGGTGGTCATCGGTTCCGGAAAGAAGCAGGTTACCGCCGCACTGGCGGGATCCTCGCTGACGGTATCGCCGGCGGTGTAGTCGCAGTACAGATCGGTGATCAGGTTGCCGCGGGTGTCGGTGCTGGAGAGCACCAGCTCGGGGGCATACCCCTCAGCCGCCAGCTCCCGGCCCACCGGCAGGCGCTCCGCAGCGGCCCCGGCGAGCACCACTATGGCGTCGGCCTGCGCCGGCTCGTGCACCTGCGGGTAATAAAAGAGGTTGACCGCAGCGAAGAGCCAGATCAGCAGCGCGGAGAAAAAGACGGTGACGGCCACGTCCACGCGGTGCGGCACTCCGCGCTGGAGCCGGACCACCAGGCGGTGCGGCAGGGCGCGGAGGGAGGGAAGCATCCTGACAGTTTATGCGCGCTGAAGGGGCCGTTCGGTAAACCTCCGGCGCTGCGGCCTGTAAACTGGAATGAGCAGCCCGTGCCCTGCCTCGATCTGAGGGAAGGTGCGGCGCAGTTTGAGAGAATCGGCCGTATCAGGCTAAGATGATATGTCGGTCTATGTTCTACAGGAGTTCTCATTAGCGTTCAGTCGCGGATTTATCCGGGTTCGTCGCCCTTGGCCATCAGCGTCAAGGATCTCGGGCGCAGCCCGGGTGTTATGCGGACAATGCAGGAACATGTTCCGGCACCGAAGGACTTCGGTGTTGCGCTTATCGGCGTGCCGGAAGGAACAGATCTTGATCTGGACCTGAGGTTCGAAGCCGTGCACGAGGGGATTTTGGTATCCGGAACCGTCATCGCTCCTGTTCAGGGAGAATGCGGACGGTGCCTGAAGCCCATCGCGTACGACGAAGAAGTCGATGTGCAGGAACTCTTCTACTACGAGGACGCTGAGTCTTTCGGAACAGAAGAGGAAGAAGAGCAACACCGGATCGAGCGAGATGTCATCGATCTTGAGCCGGTTTTGCGGGACGCAGTGGTCACCACCCTGCCGTTCCAGCCGGTGTGCCGGGAGGACTGCGAAGGCCTTTGCTCCGAATGCGGAGCGCGCCTTGAGGAGGATCCGGGTCACCACCACCAAACAGTGGATCCTCGCTGGGCAGCCCTCTCCGGGCTGGCTGGCAGCGTCGCAGACAATTCTGCGGCAACAAGTACAGAGTCAGACGAGAGAGAAGAGAGTTAGTCGTGGCTGTTCCCAAGCGGAAAATGTCCCGCTCGAATACGCGTGCACGCCGGTCCCAGTGGAAGGCAACTGCCCCCAACCTGGTGAAAACCGTTGAAAACGGCCGCGTTACCTACAGCCTGCCTCACCAGGCCAAGGTCGTGACCGACTCAGCTGGTACCGCGCTGTTCCTTGAATACAAGGGCCGCAAGGTAGCGGACGTCTAAATCAGTGTTCCTTTCCTGCACGGCGTGCCGGACAGGAAAATGAATGCTGCTTTTCGGGTCAAAACCAAAAAGTGAAGAATACTGAAGAGCTTCTGAAGCGTCTCGGTGTCGATATCGACGCCGGGACGCTTCGTCTTGCCCTAACGCACCGCTCCTACGCTTACGAGCAGGGCGGCATCCCCACGAACGAACGCCTTGAGTTCCTGGGTGACTCCATCCTGGGCTTTTCCGTCACGGATGCGCTGTACCGGGACAACCCGGAGCTGTCCGAGGGTGAACTGGCCAAGCGCCGGTCCGCCGTCGTCAGCACCCGCGCGTTGGCCGGCGTGGCCCGCGAACTGGAACTGGGCCAGTACATTCTGCTCGGCCAGGGTGAGAAACTCACCAAGGGCCGGGACAAGTCCTCGATCCTCGCGGACACCACCGAAGCCCTGATTGGCGCCGTCTACCTCTGCCACGGGATTGAAACCGCCCGGGCCATGGTGATGCGCCTGATCGGGCCGCTGCTGCGCAACGCCGACGCCCTGGGCGCCGGCACCGACTGGAAAACCAGCATCCAGGAGATCGCGGCCAGCCGAAAGCTCGGCGACATCGAATACAAGGTCACCGGCTCCGGCCCCGATCATTCCCGCAGCTTCGTCGCCGTGCTGCACATCGGTGACAAGCCCTACGGCACCGGCACCGGACACTCCAAGAAGGAAGCGGAGCAGGAAGCTGCCGCCGCGACCTGGAAGATGGTGCGCCCCACCGGCAGCTCCGCGGCCGCCGGAGCCTAGCTCCGTGCCCGAACTGCCCGAAGTGGAAGTGGTCCGCCGCGGACTGGCCTCATGGGTCCGCGGCCGGACCATCACCGGCGTCGAAATCCTCGATCCCCGCTCCGTGCGGCGCCACGCTGCCGGACCCGAGGACCTGCGCGGCAACCTCGAAGGCGCCGTGGTCACCGACGTGGCGCGCCGCGGCAAGTTCCTCTGGCTGCCGCTGGTGGAGTCTTCCTTCGTTCCGTCCACTTCCTCCTCCGCTTCGCCGGCGGCCGGTGCGCACTCCATCTCCTCAGCCGACGACGTCGTTCCCCGGCTCGCGCTGATGGCCCACCTGGGCATGAGCGGGCAGCTGCTGATGGAAGATCCGCACCTGCCCGACGAGAAACACCTCAAGGTCCGCCTCACGCTCAGCCCCGCCGTTTCCGCAGACGGAACGCCGATGCCCGCGGAGCTGCGGTTTGTGGACCAGCGCATTTTCGGCGGCGTTTTCCTCACCGATCTGCGCCCGACGCCCGACGGCGCCCCCGGCGGACTCTCGGAAACCGGGCTGCCGCTGGTCCCGGAGGAAGCCGCGCACATTGCCCGCGATCCGCTGGACCCGGCGTTCTCCTTCGATGACTTTTATGTCAGGCTGCGCAAACGCCGCACCGGCATCAAGCGTGCCCTGCTGGACCAGGGGCTGATCTCCGGCGTCGGGAACATCTACGCCGACGAGGCGCTCTGGGCTGCCAAGCTGCACTTCGCCCGCCCCACCGAAACCATGCGCCGGTCCGACGCCCTGCGCCTGGTTGAGTCCGCCCGCGACGTCATGACCCGTGCCCTGGCCGCGGGCGGCACCAGCTTCGACTCCCTGTACGTCAACGTCAACGGCGCCTCGGGATACTTTTCCCGGTCGCTGAATGCCTACGGCCGGGAGGGCGAACCGTGTCCGCGCTGCGCCGCCGTCGGGCTCTCCACACTGATCCGGCGCGATTCCTTCATGAACCGCTCCTCGTACAGCTGTCCGGTGTGCCAGCCGCGGCCGCGCAACGGCCGGTGGTAGGGGATTCGTCTCGGTCTCTTGCTTGCGCCGAGTGCGTGTTGGCGTACGGGGTTGCTGTGCGCTTCGCCGGCTGGCCGCTGGTTGCCCGAGTGTGCAGCTCCGGTGGCTTAGGTGGGCATGGGCTGCACCGAGAGTGCAGCTTTGGCGGCTATTTCCGGCTGGATCCCGCCATATGTGCACTCTCGGCTGGGGTGTCGCCCTGGAACCCGTCATACGTGCGCTCTCGGCGTTGTGGCGGGACCGAGTGTGCCGCTCCGGCGGCATAGGTTAGGCGCGGTCGAGCTCCGCGAGTACGCCGTCGGTGAACGGCGGCCAGACCTCGGCAGCCCAGGGCCCAAAGTCGCGGTCGGTCAGGGCCACGGCCGCAGCACCCGCGTCCGGATCGACCCACAGGAACGTTCCGGACTGGCCGAAGTGCCCGAAGGTGCGCGGCGAGCTGTTGGCTCCGGTCCAGTGCGGAGACTTGGAGTTGCGGATTTCGAAGCCCAGCCCCCAGTCGTTCTCCTTCTGCCGGCCGAAGCCGGGAAGCACGCCGGCCAGGCCGGGGAACACCACCGTTGTTGCTTCGGCCAGCCGGCCCGGTGCGGTGAGCACCGGCTGCTGCAGCTCCGCGGCGAAACGGCCGAGGTCAGCCACCGTCGACACCGCGCCGGCGGCCGGCGAACCCTCCAGTGCGGTGGAGTTCATCCCGAGGGGAGCGAGGACGCCGTCGTGCAGGTAGTCAGCCATGGAAATGCCGGTGGCCTCCTCCAGGGTTTCGCCGAGCACCTCGAACCCGGCATTGGAGTACAGCCGCCGGGTGCCCGGGGCGTAGCGGACGGTGCGTTCGGCAAAGTCGTAGCCGGCGCTGTGCGCCAGCAGGTGCCGCACCGTCGATCCCTCCGGCCCGGCCGGCTGATCCAGTTCCAGCGCCCCCTCATCCAGGGCAACCAGCATGCTGTAAGCGGTCAGGAGCTTGGTCACCGAGGCCAGCGGATAGCGCCGCTCAACGTCGCCGTGCGTTCCGGCCACGCTGCCGTCCGCCAGCACGACGGCGGCGGAGGCATGCTCCACCGACCAGTTCTCGATAACCTTGACGCTGTCCATGGAGTTCCTCTGCTGTGAATCGACGGTAACGAAATCGACGGTGACCAACTCGGCGGTAACAAAACCGACGGTGACGACGTGGCTGCTAGGCCGCGGTTCCGCCGTAGTGGGCGGCGAGCCGGCGCATGCCGTCCTCCACCGTAACCTCCGGCGTCCAGTCCAGCACTTCGCGGGTGCGGCGCTGGTCGAACCAGTGGGAGGTGGACAGCTGCTCGGCCAGGAACCGGGTCATGGGCGGTTCGTCGTGCACCAGGCCGCGGCTTCCGGCGGACAGCCAGGCCCGTTCGATCACGGAGCCGGCGCCGCGCGCCAACCATCCGGGCACACCCCAGGCCGGAGCGGAGACGCCGGCGGCGGTGCAGATGCCGCTGATCAGCTCACCGACCGGACGGGGCTGGCCGTTGGTGACCACCAGCGCCTGCCCGTGGGCGGAATCCATCCGCTCCAGTCCGCGGACGATGGCCGCCGCGGCGTTGACGATGTAGGTGGTGTCGATCAGGGCGGTGCCGCCGTCGAGCAGCGGCAGCCGGCCGGCCCGGGCACGGTCGATCACCCGCTCAACGAGCTGCGTGTCGCCGGGTCCCCAGACAATGTGCGGACGGATCGCACCGACCCGGAACCCGGGGGAGTCCTCCGCCAGGGCGAGCAGTTCCGCAGCCGCCTTGGACCGGGCATAGAATCCGCGGGCCCGGTCCGGATCCGCGGTGCCGGCATCGGCGCCGGCGATCGGCTCGCCGAAGTGCGCCACCGAGGGCGAGGAGACAAAGACGAAGTCCCGGACGCCGGCTGCCCGAGCCGCATTGATCAGGGTGCGGGTGCCGGTGATGTTGGTGTCCGCGAAGTCCTGCCACTCGCCGGTGAAGGACACCTTCGCGGCCAGGTGCACGACGGCGTCCATCCCCTCGACGGCGCGGGCTGCGGCGTCGGGGTCAGAGACGGAGCCGGCGATCGACTCGGGCGCCGAACCCGCTGAGGAGGGACCGGACGGGGACAGCGGAGTGCGCTGCAGCGTGCGGACGGTGTGGCCCTTTTCGGCCAGCAGCCGCGCGACGGCGCCGCCGAGCAGCCCGCTGGCACCGGTCACCAGGACGCGCCGCGCAGCTTCCGACGACCCCGCGGGCTTCACTTGCGTCCGCCCATCCCGGGCACGCGCGCCTTGCCGCCGGCCAGGATCTGCTCGGCCCACGCCGCCAGCGCGGTGCGGTCAATCTTCGAGTTGTGCCGGATGTCAGTGGGCATCGCCGGCAGAACCAGCACGGCGGCCAGATCCAGCCCGGCACCGGCCGCGGCATCCGCGGACACCGCGGCCCGCACGGCGGCGGTCAGCTCCGGGGCTGCGGTGCCGGCGCGTCGCACCGGTTCCTCCAGCTCCAGCACGGCCGCCGGAACCTGGCTTCCGGCCGGACCGACGCCGACAACGGCGGCGCGCCCGACGCCGGCCACGGACTCCGCGGCCTGTTCGGCGGCCACCGGGGTGACCACGCCGTCCGGCGTGGTGAGGATGTGCCCGAGCCGGCCTTCGACCCAGAGCCGGCCCTGCTCGTCGAGGTGTCCGACATCGCCGGTGCGGTGCCAGCCGGGCAGCGACGCGCTCTTGGACTCGGTGATCCACAGCCGGTCGTAGCGGTCCTTGACATGCGGGGCGGAGACCAGGATTTCACCGGTGATGCCCGGGGTGTCCAGCGGGGTATCGCCGACGCTGCCGTCCGGTGCCAGTGCGGCGATGGCCACCAAGGCGCCGGAGACCGGGGTGCCGACGCAGACGCCGTTGCCGGCACCCGCGGCCCGAATGCCGTCCAGGCTGATATCGGTGATCGGCAGGGCCTCGGTCATGCCGTAGGGGGTGTGCAGTTCCGCATTGGGTGCCAGGGCGGAGACCCCGGCCAGCAGCGGCTCCGGAATCGGCGCGCCGGCTGAGAGCAGCAGCTCCACCCGGGCCAGGGCCTTGCGCTGGTCCGGATCCAGCTCGCCGGAAGTCGCCAGCACGTTGACCAGGGCAGCCGGAGACGCGAACACTGTGGTCGCGCCGACGGCGGCAGCGGCGTCCGCCAGTGCCGAAGCGGTCAGCGTGCGGGGCGAGGTGACGTCCATGTCTGGGGTGACCGAGGTGGCGCCCAGCGCCGGCCCGAGCAGCGCGAACGGTGCAAACCCGGCCACCAGCGACGTGCCGGCCTGCAGGTTGTAGGTGTTCTTGAGCGCATCGCGCATGGCGGTGAGCTGCCGGTGCGTGTAGACAACGCCTTTGGCCGGTCCGGTGGAGCCGGAGGTGAAGAGCACCGCGGCGTCGGCGTCGGGATCCTCCCGCCGCCACGGCACGTCGGCGTTCTCGCCGGCGGCGATGAGCTCGGGGACAGAGTGCGTCACTCCCAGCAGGCGGGCCTTGGCGGGGGAGAGCGTCTGCACGCTGATCCGGGTGCCCGGCCAGCCGAAGATGCGGGCGCCCGTCAGGGCACGTTCGATGCCGATGATGAACTTCGGCCCGGCGCCCTTGATGGCGCGGCCCAGGCCCTTGGTTCCCAGCCCGGCGTCGGCGACGACGATCACGGCGCCCAGCCGCAGGCAGGCGTAGATCAGCGAGGTGAGTTCAATGCCCGGCGGCACCAGCAGGTTGACGCGGTCTCCGGGGCGCACGCCGGCGGCGGAGAGCCCGGCGGCCAGCCGGTTGACGCGGCTGGCCAGCTCGGTCCAGGACAGGGTGGCCGGGGCGCTGCCCTCGGGTGCGCCCAGCGGCGCCATGTCGACGACGGCGGCCGAGCTGTCGCCGTCGCGCTCGTCCAGTTCAGCCAGCATGGGCCGGAAGACCGACAGGCCGGCCGCAGCGCGGCTGCGCAGCTCGGAGTTCCCGGTGCCCGGACCCCGGCGGAGCCAGTCGAAGATCGGCGCGGTGATGTCCACGTCTTCGGGCAGCAGGTGGCTGGCGCCTTCGAAGCGGTGCACGTCGGCCTGCGGCAGGCGGTCCATCAGATCCCGCAGATAGCGGTCGGAGAACACCGGGTCCTTCGGCCCCCACAGCATCAGCGCCGGCACGTCCAGGCGCCGGATGCCCTCGGCCACCCGGTTCAGGGTGCGCCAGCTCGGATGGCTGGACTCGGCCGGAATGTCGGCCACGAAGTTCGCGACGCCCTGCCGCCGGTCGGCGCCGCGGTACGGAGCCGCGAAAGTGCTCCGGACGTCCTTCGCCAGCGCGGGCTGGGCCAGGGCATGGGTGACGCGGATAAAGGCATCGGTGGTCTGCGTGCCCCAGCCGTGAACGGCCGGATGCAGGGCCAGGCGCAGCGCCGGGGGAATGTTGAACCCGGCGGGGTGCACGGCGGTGTTGGTGAGGACGACGCCGGCGAGCTGACTGCGGTGCCGCAGCGCCCAGCCCAGCGAAATGAGGCCGCCCCAGTCATGGCCCACAGTGACAACCTTGCCGGTCAGTTCCAGCGCGGCGGTGAGGTCGCCGAGGTCGGTGATGCGGTCCTCGAGCCGGCGGAACGCGCCGGTGCGGGCGGAGAAGCCCATGTCCAGCTGGTCGACGGCGACGACGCGCCACGGCCGGTCCGCGGCGGAGCCGGCGGCGAGCAGGGTGCGCCAGAGATAGGACCAGGTGGGGTTGCCGTGCACGCAGAGCAGGGTGCCGGCCGGCTCGACGCCGCGTGCCGCGAGGTCCGGGCCGTTGTCGAGCAGATGCCACTTGTGGATGGTTCCGGGACGGTCAACCGCCGCCGTCGAGGGAACCTGGACGAGGGAAGACCAGGACTCCGGGACGCCGGGCCACAGCTCGGTCACCAGGCAATCTCCATCATCATGGTGTTCAGTCCCGACCCCACGCCCATGCACAGGACGCGGTCTCCGGGGTTCAGGGTGCGCGATTCCTGGGCCAGCGTCATCGGCAGCGATGCCGGGCCCACGTTGCCCCAGCGCGGGAACGTGATCGGCACCCGGTCGCGGACCAGGTCCACGGCCTTGATGATGGCGTTGGTGTAGGAGTTGGACACTTGGTGGGTGACGTAGCGGTCCATGGAGCGCCAGTTCCAGCCCTTCTCATGCGCCTCGTCCCAGGCGTTGACGACCAGTTCCAAGCCGCCGTCGAGCAGGCCCTTGGTGTCGGTGTACATGCCGTCGACGCCGCCCACGCACAGTTCATGGTGCTCGGTGCCGGCACGGGACACGCCGCCGATGATGCGGTGCGATCCCGGATTTTCGTCGGCGCGGCCGATGACGGCTGCGGCGGCACCTGAGCCCAGGGTCAGGGTGGCGAACTCGCGCAGGTAATCCTCACGCGTGGAATCGGGGCTGTTCAGGCGGCGGAAGGTGGCTTCCTGCGTGCTCTGGGCGTCTTCGCCGGCAACAATCAGGGCGTACTTGATCTGGCCCGACTCGATCATGTTCGCGGCCAGGGTCATGCCGTTGACGAAACCGAGGCAGGCGTTGGCCAGGTCGAAGTTCAGGGCCGAGGACGGCAGGCCCAGGGCGTTGTGGATTTTCACCGCCACCGAGGGCTCAAGGTTCCGCCGGGTCACCGAGGTGTTGATCAGCAGCCCGATTTCCGAGGGCTCGACCCCCGCTTCGGCGATGGCCTTTGCGCCCGCCTCGATCGCGGCGTCGTCGAACTCGGTGCCCGGGGACCACCAGCGCCTCTCGCTCACTCCGGCCACCCGTTCCAGGAGTCGCTTGGAGAGTCGAAGCCGTTTCAGCGACGGCGCGAGCCGTTCGTCGAACTGGGCTGACGTCATAACTACCGGTGCTTCAACGCTGGTGACGCTGAGAAGGGCCGTGTTTTCGTGCTGGAAGTTGAAGTTCCCGGTCAAAATGCCTGCCTTGTCTCCTGCTGAAGTGATCGCGCTGGCGGGCTGGGGGGAGCCTGCATCCACGTCTTTGATTCACTTGTTCCTTAGAGAATCCTACGGTCCCCGTGGGACGCAAGGGACTCGGAAGCCGGGATTACGCTCTGCGAGTACTGCAGTTAAGTCTCAGGCACCAAGTAGATTTAAGGAATCACCCGACTGCAGGAAAGATTGGCCCCCGTGCATTTGAAGACGCTGACCATGCGTGGATTTAAATCCTTCGCATCAGCAACCACGTTTGAGTTTGAACCCGGTGTCACCGCGGTGGTGGGTCCGAACGGCTCCGGAAAATCGAATGTGGTGGACGCCCTGGCCTGGGTGATGGGGGAGCAGGGCGCCAAGACGCTGCGCGGCGGGAAGATGGAAGACGTCATTTTCGCCGGCACCAGCGGGCGTCCGGCGCTGGGCCGCGCCCAGGTGTCCCTGACCATCGACAACGCCGACGGCGCCCTGCCGATCGAATACTCCGAAGTGACCATTTCGCGAACCCTGTTTCGGTCCGGCGGCTCCGAATACGCCATCAACGGCGCCCCCGTCAGGCTCCTCGATATTCAGGAATTGCTCTCCGATTCGGGGCTCGGGCGTGAGATGCATGTCATAGTCGGCCAGGGCCAGCTGGACCGGATCCTGCACGCCGGCGCCGATGAGCGCCGCGGCTTCATCGAAGAGGCCGCGGGGATCCTCAAGCACCGGCGCCGGCGGGAGAAAACCGTGCGCAAGCTGGACGCCATGCAGGCCAACCTGGCCCGGCTGACCGACCTCACCTCGGAACTGCGCCGCCAGCTCGGGCCGCTGGGCAAGCAGGCCGCCGTCGCGCGCCGCGCCCGCACCGTGCAGCAGGACGCCCGCGATGCCCGGGCCCGGCTGCTCGCCGATGACCTGGTGACCCTGACCGGCACCCTGGCCCGCGACGCCGCCGAGGAGGCGGCGCTGCTGGCCCGCCGGGACGCCGCAGCCGCGGTGCTGGCCACGGCCCGCGCCCGCCAGGCCGAGCTGGAGGGCCTCGCGGCCTCCGCCACACCCCGGGTCAATGCCGCCCGGGACACCTGGTATGCGCTGTCCTCGCTTCGGGAACGCTACCTGTCGCTGGCTGCCCTGGCCGAGGAACGACGGCGCCTGCTGGGCAGCTCCGAACACCGCGAGGTTACCGGCTCCGACCCGGAACGGCTGCAGGCGCAGGCGGAGCGGGTCCGGACCGAGGCCGCGCTCCTGCAGGAAACCATCGAAGAGCGCCGCGGCGCCCTGGCGGATGCCGAGGAGGTCCGGGCCGCCGCCGAGGCCGACGCCGCCGCCGAAGAGCAGCGGCTGGCCGCGGTGCTGCGGGCCGCCGCCGACCGGCGCGAGGGCCTGGCCCGGATCTCCGGCGCCGTGGGCGCTGCCCGGTCCCGGGTGGATGCGGCCGAGGCGGAACTGGGCCGGCTGCGCGCCTCCATCACCGAAGGCGAGGAGCGGCGCCGGAAGGCCCAGCAGGAGTTCACGGCCCTGGAGAGTTCAGCCGCGGGCGCCGAGGAGGGCGAGGAGGGGCTGGACGCGGAATACGAAGACGCACTGGCCCAGCTCGACGCCGCCTCGGCTGCGCTCGAGGAGCTGCGCCGGACGAAGCAGGAAGCCGAGCGCGAACGCGAAACCCTCACCGCGCGCCGGGATGCGCTGCGGGTCGGGTTGGACCGCCGGGACGGCTCCGTGCTGCTGCTCGAATCCGGGCTCGACGGCGTCCTGGCGCCGCTGGCCGCCCTGCTCACCGTCCGGTCCGGCTGCGAACGTGCCGTCACGGCGGCGCTGGGCGCGGCGGCTGCCGCCGTCGCGGTGGCCGACACCGGCGCCGCGGTGCGCGCCCTGACCCATCTGCGCGAGGCTGGCGGCGGGCAGGTGGACCTGGTCCTGGCAGCCGGCGTTGCCGGCCCGACGACGACGGCCGCGGACACCCGTCCGGCCCTGGCCGACGGCGTGCTCTGGGCCGCTGACGTGGTGGAAGCGCCGGACGCGCTGCGGCACACTCTCGCTGAGCTGCTGGACGGAGTGGTCATCGTGGACTCCCTGGCGTCCGCCGCAGAGCTGCTCTCCGCGCACCCGGGGCTCAAAGCCGTCACCCTCGATGGCGAGGTCCTTTCCGCCTTCGAAGGCCGCGGCGGATCGGCCTCCGCGCCGGGGCTGCTGGAGCTGCAGGCCGCGGTGGACGAGACCGACGAGCGGATCCGCGCCGCCGCCGCCCGGTCCGAACAGGCGGGCTTCGCTCTCGCCGGAACCGTGTCCCGCCGCGACGCGGCCCAGGCGCGGACCGATGCCGCGCTGTCGGACCTGCACGAGTCGGACGCCCGGCTGGCTGCGGTGGCCGAACGGCTGGGCACGCTCGGCTCGGCGCTGCGCTCCGCCGTCGGCGAATCCGAACGCCTGCAGCGGCTGGTGCACGTGGCCGAGGGCAATCTTGCCGCTGAGCAGGAAGCGCTGGCCGCCGCCGCCGCCCGGTTGGCCGCTGCCGCCGAGGCCCCGGTGGAGGATGAACCGTCAACGGAACAGCGCGAGGCGCTGGCGCTCGCTGCCGCCTCCGCCCGCCGGGCGGAAACTGACGCCCGGCTCGCCCTGCGCACCGCCGAGGAACAGCACAAGGCGGTGGCCGGCCGGGCCGCCGGACTGGAACGGGCGGCGGAAAGCGAACGGCGGGCCCGCGCCGCCGCTGAGGTGCGCGCCCGACGTCGTGCCCTGCAGGCCGCGAAGGCCACGGCTGTTGCCTCCGCCGCCCGCGAGGCGCTGCGGTTCCTGGAGGTGTCGCTCGAGGCGGCTGCTGCCGAGCGCGACCATGCCGAGGCGGTGCGCACCGCCTGGGATGCGGAGCTGGCCGCTGTCCGCACCACTGCGGCCGATGCCGGCGCCGAGGTGGCCCGGCTCACCGATTCGGTGCACCGCGATGAACTGGTGCGGGCCCAGCAGCAGCTGCGCATCGAGGCGCTGGAGACCCGGGCCGTTGAGGAACTGGGACTGACCCCGGATCATCTGGTGGCGGAGTTCGGCCCCGACCAGCCGGTCCCGGTGCCCGTTCCGGCCGAGGGGGCAGCCCCCGGCGACAAATGGGCCGCGCTGCATGTTCCGGTGGACGACGCCGGGAATCCGCTCCTGGGCGGAGCGCCCTACGACCGCGCGGCGCAGGAAAAGCGGCTGAAGCAGGCGGAGCGGGACCTGGCCGCGCTGGGCCGGGTCAACCCGCTGGCCCTGGAGGAGTTCGCGGCGCTGGAGGAACGGCACACCTTCCTCAGCACCCAGCTGGAGGATCTGAAGGCGACCCGCCGCGATCTGCTGGACATCATCAAGGATGTGGACCGGCAGGTGGAGCAGGTCTTCAGCGCGGCGTACCGGGACACGGCCGTGCAGTTCGAACGCGTCTTCGCCACGCTGTTCCCGGGCGGAGAGGGCCGGCTGGTGCTCACCGATCCGGACAACATGCTCACCACCGGCATCGAAATCCAGGCCCGGCCGGCGGGCAAGAAAATCAAGCGCCTGTCGCTGCTCTCCGGCGGGGAACGGTCGCTGACGGCGGTGGCCCTGCTGGTGGCCATCTTCAAGGCCCGGCCCTCGCCGTTCTACGTGATGGACGAGGTGGAAGCCGCCCTGGACGACACCAACCTCGGGCGGCTGATCACCATTTTCGAGGAGCTGAAGGAATCCAGCCAGCTGATCGTGATCACGCACCAGAAGCGGACCATGGAGGTGGCCGACGCGCTGTACGGGGTCACGATGCAGGGCGACGGCGTCTCCACCGTGATCAGCCAGCGGCTGGACAAGGCCTCCGGGCCTGCCGCTTAGGGCGGGACTTGCCGCTCAGCGCCGGTTCAGCGGGCGTAGCGGAGCACGAAGTTGCGCAGGATCAGCGGCGGAACGCTGACCTGAACCCCGCGCACCGAGGCCCTGACGGTGTCCGCTTCCTCGGGAGGGAAGTACCCGGCGTCCTTGTAGACGGTGATCCGGGTCAGCAGCCCCGGAACATCCAGCTCGGGATGGAACTGCGTGGCGTAGAGGTTCTCCCGGATCCGGAACATCTGCACCGGGCAGGACGATGAGCCGGCCAGGTTCACCGCCTTAGGCGGCAGCGCCGAAACGGCCTCGCGGTGGCCGACAAACGCCGTGAAGGAATCCGGAACTCCCTCGAGCAGCGGATCCAGGCGCCCTTCGGCGGTCAGCTTGATGTCCACGGCACTGACCGGTTCGCCGAACTGCCGGTCCACCGTTGCGCCCTGGTGCCGGCCCAGCGTCCCCACTCCGTAGCAGGCGCCCAGGAACGGAAAATCCCGCTCCACGACGTCGTCGAGCAGCGCGCCCAGCTCGCTCTCCACGCGCAGCTGCAGCGCCGACTTCGTGCTCTCCGGATCGCTGGCGTTGAACGGGCTGCCGCTGACAAAAATCCCGCTGTACTCCTCCAGATCGATCCGGGGCAGGGGACCGGCCTCGAGCCGGACGCGGTGCAGCTGCTCCGGCGCCAGGTTCCCGAAGCGCAGGAAGGCTTCGTACTCTTCGTCGGCGGCGTCGTCTTCGGCCCGGGAGGCCAGCAGCAGGAAAGGCTTCATTCCTCGATCGTAGTGCGGGTGGGAGCCGCCGGCGCACCGGGCGCAGGTGGTGCAGCGGCCGGTGCATCCGGGGACGTTTCCGGCGGGACCGTGGCCGTGGGTGCGCTGGCCGGCCGTTCGAGCGTTTCGCGCGCACCGATCCAGGCGAAGCACGCCATGATGACGATGGCTCCGGTGACGCCGAACGCCCAGTTGTAGCCCAGATGGTCCGCCAGCAGTCCGGCCAGGATGGGCCCGACAATCGCACCGCTGTCGCTGGCCATCTGGAACGTCGCCAGGACCTTTCCGCCGCTGCGGTCGTTGCCCACGACGTCGGCGACGGCGGCCTGCTGGGCCGGGTTCAGGAGCCCGGTGCCCATGCCCGCGATGGCGGAAACCACCAGGAACATCGGGATGTTGGTGCTGAACCCGATCGCCGCGGTCGCCAGCGCGTTGACGGCCAGCCCGGTGAGCACCAGCGGCCGCCGACCCCAGCTGTCCGCCAGCCGCCCGGAGAAGGTCAGCACCACGGCGGTGCCGGCGGCGAACGCGGTCAGCGAGATTCCGGCGATTTCGGGTCCGGCGGTGAGGGCGGCCGCGGCGAACAGGGGCAGCAGCGAGTTGCGCACGCCGAAGGAGGACCAGCCGTTGGCGAAGCTCGAGGCCAGCGCGGCCCGGTAGGCGGAGTCCCCCAGCGCTTCGCGGACGGTCAGGACCGGACGGGGGACGGGCTTCGTTCCGCCGTTCTCCAGCCGCGCGTCCTTGAGGTGGATGGCGACGACGGCGGCCGCCACCACCAGTGCACCCGCATAAACCAGGAACGGCACGCGCAGGCCGAACCCGGCCAGCAGCCCGCCGGCCAGCGGTCCGGCGATGTTGCCCAGCAGGAAGGAGGAGGCATAGGCGCTGGACACCCGGCCGCGGACGGCGGGCTTGGCCAGGCGGATGATCAGGGCCATGGCCGAAATGGTGAACATGGTGGATCCGATGCCGCCGAGGCCGCGGAAGATCAGCAGCTGCCAGTAACTGCCGGCAAACGCGCACGCGGCAGTGGAGACGGCAACAATCAGCAGTCCGGCTATGTAGACCGGGCGCTCGCCGAACTTCTCCAGCAGCGCACCGCCCGCCGGCGCGAAGACCAGCCGGGTGAAGGCGAAGGCGCTGACGATGACTGAGGAAGCGGCAACGCCAACGTTGAAGCTTTGGGCGAACTGCGGCAGCACCGGCGCCACGAGGCCGAAGCCCAGGGCGATCACGAAAGCGGCGGCAATGAGGACTTTGATTTCCCGCGGTATCGCGAGACGGGGAGCACGGACCATGATGCCTAGATTGTCTCAGATCGACGCAGTTTCCGGGGAGCCGGACCCCGCCTGTCCGCGACCGGCAGCACGGCCGGCATGGGTGCCCCGGAACACACCGGTGTGACATGCTGGAGAGCGTGAATGAGACTCTTTCGATTGTGATCTATGTGGTCATAGCCCTTGCCGTCGTCGGTTCCGTGGCAGCCTTGCTGGTGCGGACCCGCCGAACTCCCAAGGGCATGTATCCCACCACCCGTGACGCCAATGACCCGGTGACCGGAGCGGGCTCGCATGCCGCCGGCACCGCAACCCTGGACACGCCGCCGGGGCAGGCCGCGCCGCCCGCTGACACCGACGTCGTCGTCCCCGATGACCTGCGCGACCTGGAGGAAGCGGCCCCCGCTCCCGAGGCTCCCGCGCTGGAAACCCCGGAACCGGTGCAGGGCCGGCTGGCCCGCCTGCGCGCGCGGCTCGCCAAGTCCAACAACGCGCTGGGCAAGGCGCTGCTGGCGCTGCTGTCCAGCGACAAGATTGATGAAGACGTCTGGGACGAGATCGAGGAGACGCTGCTGCTGGCGGACCTCGGCACCGAACCGACCATGGAGCTGGTGGACGCCCTGCGCGAGCGGGTCAAGATCTCCGGCAGCCGCGATCCGCAGGAAGTGCACCAGATGCTCCGCGAGGAGCTCATCAAACTGGTGGATCCGACCATGGACCGGTCCCTGGCCGTCACCCGGCACGCCGACAAGCCCGCCGTTGTCATGGTGGTTGGCGTCAACGGCGTCGGCAAGACGACGACGGTCGGCAAGCTGGCCCGCGTCCTGGTGGCCGAGGACAAGGACGTGCTCCTGGGCGCGGCTGACACCTTCCGCGCCGCCGCGGCCGAGCAGCTGGCCACCTGGGGACAGCGCGTGGGCGTGCCCACGGTGAAGTCCGACGTCGACGGCGCCGACCCCGCCTCCGTGGCCTTTGAGGCCGTGAAGGCAGGCATCGACGGCGAGGTGGACGTGGTCCTGATCGACACCGCCGGGCGCCTGCAGAACAAGGTCGGCCTGATGGACGAACTCGGCAAGGTCAAGCGCGTCATTGAAAAGCAGGCCGAGGTTGACGAGGTCCTGCTGGTCCTGGACGCCACCACCGGCCAGAACGGCCTGACCCAGGCGAAGGTCTTCGCCGAGGTCGTGAACATCACCGGCATCGTGCTGACCAAGCTGGACGGCACCGCCAAGGGCGGCATCGTCGTCGCAATCCAGCGCACCCTGGGTGTGCCGGTGAAGCTGATCGGCCTGGGCGAGGGCGCCGATGACCTGGCGGTGTTCGACGCCGAGGGCTTCGTGGACGCACTGCTGAGCTAGCAGCCGAAGCACCGCAAAGGGCTCCGCACTTCCGAGGGGAAGTGCGGAGCCCTTTGTCGTGGGTCCTGCGGGTGTTGCTGCCGTGCGGCTTAGAACGTGAAGTTCAGGACCGTGACGGTTCCGGCGGTCAGCGGGAACGTCTGGGTGCTGGAGCCGTATTCGAAGCCGGGCACCGTCAGCCGCTCGGCGGCCGGGGTGCCTTCGGCAGCGGCGCCGTCGATCAGTGTGCCGTCCTCTGCGGCGTAGGAGGGGCCGGTCATCTGCGTCATCGTCCCGGTCAGCGCCTTGCCGGGCAGCTCGAGGCTGACCGTGGTCTGGGCGTCGGTCTCGGGGTTGTTGTTGTTGACCACCACAACGCTGATGCTGCCGTCCGCATGGCGCACCGCGTACGGATAGGCCATGCCGGTTCCGGAGGTGTCCAGCTTCAGGAACTCGCCGGGCTCCATTTCGCCAACCATGGACAGGCCGTAGTAGTTGGCCCGCTCGTCCACGACGCCGTTGGGCTGGAGGTAGGCCCCGCCCGCGCAGATGGCGGACATGGGCGGGCCGCCTGTGCAGGTAAGCAGCGAGCTGTGGAAGCTGACCCGGGAGATGCCCAGCTGTGCCGCGCTCAGCGCGTAGTCGGCGCTCCACAGCGCGGACGCATGCGTCTTGGTGGTTTCGTTGGAGCCGGGGCAGGCGGAGACGCCGGTTTCCGGGATCCAGGTCTCGATGCCGGCCGTAAGGGCCGGTTCCAGCGCCGCGCCGCGGAAGTTGTTGGCGTGGTCATGGATGTGCCGGGTGACGAGGGCGCTCATGACGGGTTCGCCGGCCGGATCGGCGCCTTCACAGGAGGAGAGCGGGTAGTGGTGGAAGGACAGGATTTTGCGCTGCGGCAGCTGCACCTCGGCGAAGGGACCCCACCAGGATTCCTCATAGGTGCCCGGGCCCACGATCGGTACCTGGGGAGCGACGGCGTGCATCGCCGTGGCGTAGGCCTGCAGCTCCGTCAGGTAGTCCTGGATGCCGTAGCCGCCGGGCCGCAGCCCGGTCTTGGCGAAGCCGTTGGGCTCGTTGCCCACGGTGATGCCGACCAAGCGCTCGCCGAAGGCCGCAGCGGCGAACTTGGTCATGTCAGCGGCCCGGGCGGGGTCGTAGTTGCCGAGATCAACGGTCAGTGCGATTTGGCCGTCCACTGCTTCCAGGAGCGTGTTGACCCGCTCCAGGTCCGCCGGAGTCACGGCGCGCACCGGATGTGCCTTGTCGCCGGAGAGGTTTCCCGGAATGGCTTCGCCGGTGGAGGTCCAGAAGAACCGGCGGTCCACGGCATTACCGCCGAAGCGCAGCAGCGGCTTGCCCAGTCCGGAGATTGACTGCACCATTTCCGGGTTGTCGCCGCTCAGCGACGGGTCGGCCAGGTCCGTGGCTTCCAGGGAGAGACCGATCAGCCCGGCGGGCAGGGACGTACCGGTGGTTTCCGGAACGACGGTGACGGCCAGCGGCTCTACCTGGTTCAGCGGTGAACCGGCCGGAGGGCCTGCCTGCTCGTAGTAGTTGAACACGGGAGCCGGCGCCAGTGTGGGCTCCGGCTTCGGCGTCATCGTGAAGGGGGTACCGGTGGGGGAGGGAGCGGCCGCGGGCGCAGCCTCATCGTCCAGGACCATGGGGGCGACGACGGCACCGGCCGCCAGCACCACCGCCAGTGCCGCTCCGGAGATAATCCACGGCTTCTTCCTGTTTCTGCCTGGTCGGTGATTGTTGCCGTCCCCGGCGGCCAGGGAATCCGGACCGTCGGAGAAGGGAGACTGCTCGGGCATAAAAAATGAACCTCCGGTAGTGAGACTTAGGGACCATCCTAGCGGCGGGCACGGGTGACCCCTGCAGGGCCGTCAGGCCTGCCGACCCCCTGCCGACCTGCGGCGCGAAACGCCGTGGAAACATCGGCGACTCCGAGCTTTTACATCAGCGGGGGGTTTGTAATGTCCCGGTAATCCGCCCGGGCAGTGGCCGAAATCTGGCCCCGGCAGAGTTCATCCTGCGGGAAGGGCCCGCAGCAGGGTGAAGGGACGTGGAGATGGATCTGTCAGCAGGTCACGTCTGGGTCATGATTTCGGCGGCACTGGTGCTGCTCATGACCCCCGGAGTGGCATTTTTTTACGGCGGGATGACCCGCGCCAAGGCAGCACTGAACATGATGATGATGAGCTTCGTGTCCATCGGCCTCGTGGGGGTTGTCTGGGTTCTGTGGGGCTTCTCCATGACAGGCGGCGACGGCGTGGGCGGGCTGTTCGGCAACCCCTTCACCTCCTTCGGCCTCGAGTCCCTGATCGGCACGGAGGACCTCATCAGCGCCGGCTTCGGCGCCACGTTCGCCATCATCACGGTGGCCCTGATCAGCGGCGCCATCGCGGACCGCGCCAAGTTCAGCGCTTGGGCGGTCTTCGTTCCCATCTGGGTGACCCTGGTGTACTGCCCGCTGGCCTTCATGGTCTGGGGCGGCGGACTGCTCGGTGAAGAGGGCGCCATTGGCTCGGTGGTCGGAGAAGCCATCGACTTCGCCGGCGGCACCGTGGTGCACATCAACGCCGGCGTGGCAGCCTTGGTGCTGGCCCTGATCATCGGCAAGCGCAAGGGCTTCGGCAAGGACCCGAGCCAGCGTCCCCACAACATTCCGTTTGTCATGCTGGGCGCCACCCTGCTGTGGTTCGGCTGGTTCGGTTTCAACGGGGGAGCAGCAGGCACCGCCGAGGAAGCCGGCCTGATCTGGGTCAACACCATGGCGGCTCCGGCCGCTGCGATGGTCGGCTGGCTGCTGACCGAACGCATCCGTGACGGACGCCCGACGTCGCTCGGCGCCGCCTCGGGCATTGTCGCCGGCCTGGTGGCCATCACCCCGGCCTGCGCCAACGTCAGCCCGCTCGGCGCCGTCGGCCTGGGCCTGGTGGCCGGAGTCCTCTCCGCGCTCGCCGTCGGCCTGAAGTACAAGCTCGGCTACGACGACTCCCTGGACGTGGTGGGCGTGCACCTGGTCGCCGGCATCGTCGGCACCCTGGCCCTGGGTTTCATCGCCCTGCCGGTCGACGGCGAGGGCGGCGGCCTGTTCTACGGCGGCGGCTTCGCGCAGCTTGGCGCCCAGTTGGCTGCAGCCATCGTCGCGATCGTCTTCTCAGCGGTCCTGACCATGGTGATTGGCCTGGCGATCCACAAGACCATCGGCTTCCGGGTCTCCGAGGATTCCGAAGTCAACGGCGTGGACCTGAGCGAACATGCCGAAACCGCCTACGAATTCGGCGGGCTGGGTGTCGGCGGATCCTTCCGGCCCTTCCCCGAGTCCGCGCGCACCGCACCGAAGGAGAGCATCAACTCATGAAACTCGTAACCGCCATTGTCCGTCCCGAAAAGCTCGACGCCGTCCGCGGCTCCCTGGAAAGCTACGGAGTTCAGGGCCTGACCGTCAGCCAGGCCAACGGCTACGGGCGCCAGCGCGGACACACCGAGGTCTACCGCGGCGCCGAATACACAGTGGACCTGCTGCCGAAGATCCGCATCGAGGTCCTCGTGGCCAACGAGTGGCTCAACGACATTGTGGACGTGCTGGTCTCCACCGCCAACACCGGCCGGGCCGGCGACGGCAAGGTCTGGGTGGTCAACGTGGAGGAGGCGCTGCGGGTCCGCACCGGGGAACGCGGGGATTCCGCGCTCTAAGGCCTCGGCCGTCGCCCGCTGATCGCTGTCACATCACGGCTCCGCCCGGCTGGTTTTCCAGTCGGGCGGACCTGCCGTTCCGGCCGGATACGTCTCCAGCGGCACGTCGCCGTCGGCCCAGGCCTGCAGCACCGGATCCACAATCCGCCAGCATTCTTCGGCGATGTCCGCGCGCACCGACACCAGCGGATCACCGGAAAGAATGCCGTCCAGCACCTCGCCGTACGGCGTCAGTGCGGACTTGTGCATCGGTGCCGTCAGGCCGGTGCGCTCCAAATCAAAAACGCTGGCCGGTCCGTTGACGTTCAGTTCCAGTTCCAGCCGGGCCGGAGTGAAGGAGATCCGCAGCCGGGATCCCTCGCCCGCCGCGCCGGTGAAACCGGTGGGCAGATGGCCGACCGGTTTGAAGGTCACCACGGCCTCCTGCCGGTTTTTGCCCAGGGCCTTGCCCGAGCGCAGGATGAACGGCACTCCTGCCCAGCGGTCATTGTCGATCCGTATTTCCACTTCCGCCAGGGTTTCGGTGTGCCGGTCCGGGTCCACTCCGGGGGAGTCGGCGTACGCGGGGATCCCCTCGCCGTGGATCTCCCCGGCGTCCCACCGCGCCCGTCGGGTGCTGCTCGCATAGTCCGCCGGGACCGACGCCGCCCGCAGGGTGGCGGCCACCAGGTCCCGCACGTCCCGCTCGCCCAGGGTTGCCGGGGCTCCCATGGCAATCACGGCCATGGTCTGCAGCAGATGGCTTTGGATCATGTCCCGCAGTGCGCCCGCGCCGTCGTAGTACTTTGCCCGTCCCTCCAGGCCGAGTTCCTCGTCAAAGACGATCTCCACGCGCTCGATGTGCAAGTTGTTCCACACCGGCTCCAGGATCCGGTTGGCAAAGCGCAGCCCGAGAATGTTCATCACCGTGGCCATGCCCAGGAAATGGTCCACCCGGTATACGTCGTCCTCGGGCAGCAGGGCTGCGAGCAGCCGGTTCAGCTCTTGGGCCGAGGCTTCATCACTGCCGAACGGTTTTTCCAGCACCAGGCGGGTGCCGTCGGGCAGATCTCCGGGCTTCAGCGCCGCCACCGTGGACTGCGTAACGGCCGGCGGGAGCGCAAAGTACACGGCCAGCGGCGCGGCCAGGCCGCGGATGGCCTCGGTCAGCTGGGCCGGATCCTGCAGGTCCACCCGCAGATAGCTGCCGTTTTGGACAGTGGTATCCAGCGCCTGCCGCCCGGCGTCGTCGGCCTCGCCGCGCGCGGCCGCAAAGGACTCCTGCAACCGTTCCTGCCACATGGCGTCGGTCCAGTCCCGGGAGGCGGAACCGACCACCGCCAGGTCCGACGGTGCCCGTCCGCTGCCGATCAGGCGCGCCAGCCCGGGCAGCAGCAGGCGCTCCGCAAGATCACCGGTGGCGCCGAGAATAAGCAGGGTCCGCAGTGGGGGAGTTTCACTCATGGCTCCAGCGTGCCATCGGCGGTGCGGAACTGGTAAGGGTTTTGCGGCAATTACCCAACCTGCCTTGGTACCCTTAACAGCTGGGCCTGCCAAACATGGCGAAGAACTGACGAAAGAAGTGCGCGGCACGTGTTCAATTCACTGTCTGACCGGTTGACTACAACCTTCAAGAACCTTCGCGGCAAGGGCAAACTCACCGAAGCCGACGTCGATGCCACAGTCCGCGAGATCCGCCGCGCGCTGCTCGACGCCGACGTCGCCGTGTCCGTGGTCCGCGCCTTCACCGCTTCCGTTAAGGAACGTGCCCTCGGGCTTGAGGTTTCGCAGTCACTGAACCCGGGCCAGCAGGTCGTCAAGATCGTCAACGAGGAGCTCGTCGGGATCCTCGGCGGCGAGACCCGCCGGCTGCGCCTGGCGAAGAACCCGCCCACGGTGATCATGCTCGCGGGCCTGCAGGGTGCCGGTAAGACCACCCTCGCCGGCAAGCTCTCCAAGCACCTCAAGAGCCAGGGCCACAGCCCGCTGCTCGTCGCCGCGGACCTCCAGCGGCCGAACGCCGTCAAGCAGCTCCAGGTCAACGGCGAACGCGCCGGCGTGCCGGTCTACGCACCGCACCCGGGCGTCAGCTCCGAGTTCGAGTCCGCCACCGGCGATCCGGTGGCTGTTGCCCGCCAGGGCATCGAAGAGGCACGCACCAAGCTGCACGACGTCGTCATCGTGGACACCGCCGGCCGCCTGGGCGTGGACGCCGAACTGATGCAGCAGGCCGCCGACATCCGCGCCGCCATCAACCCGGACGAAGTCCTCTTCGTCATTGACGCCATGATCGGCCAGGACGCCGTGAACACGGCGCAGGCCTTCAACGAGGGCGTCAACTTCACCGGCGTCGTGCTGACCAAGCTCGACGGCGACGCCCGCGGCGGTGCCGCGCTGTCCGTGGCGTCGGTGACCGGCAAGCCCATCATGTTCGCGTCCACCGGTGAAGGCCTCACCGACTTCGAGGTCTTCCACCCGGACCGCATGGCCAGCCGCATCCTGGACCTCGGCGACGTCCTGACGCTCATTGAGCAGGCCGAGCAGAACTGGGACAAGGGCGAAGCCTCCCGGATGGCGCAGAAGTTCGCCGACCAGGAAGACTTCACCCTGGACGACTTCCTGACCCAGATGCAGCAGCTGCGCAAGATGGGTTCGATGAAGAAGATGCTCATGATGATGCCCGGCGCCGCCGGCATGCGTGAGCAGCTGGAAAACTTCGACGAGCGCGAAATCGACCGGGTCGAAGCCATTGTCCGGTCCATGACGCCGCATGAGCGGGTGGCGCCGAAGATCATCAACGGTTCCCGCCGCGCCCGCATCGCCCGCGGTTCCGGCGTGCACGTTTCCGAGGTCAACGGCCTGCTGGAACGCTTTGTGCAGGCCCAGAAGATGATGAAGAAGATGGCAGCCGGCGGCGGCATGCCGGGCATGCCTGGGATGGCCGGCCCCGGCGGTTTCAGCGGCGGCCGCAAGAAGCAGCAGGCAGCCAAGGGCAAGAAGAAGGCCCGTTCCGGAAACCCGGCCAAGGCCGCGCAGGAGCTGGCCGAGGCGGAGGCCCGCCGTGCCGGTGCCCGCAAGGCGCTGCCCACGGGCAGTGCGTTCGGCGCTCAGGACGCGGACTTCGACCCGTCCTCGCTGAACCTTCCCAAGGGCTTCGAAAAGTTCCTGGGCAAGTAACGGATTACGCACAGGCACCGCCGGACCTCTGTCCGGCGGTGCCTGTTTAAAGCGGATTCAGCCGGATCCGGCCGGTCCACCGGCGAGGCAAACCCAGGGAAGAGGCCAGTGTGGCAGCACAGGGACTGAGCGGGTTTTACGGATCCGTGTTCAAGCGCAGCACCACCGCCGCCGTCCTGATCCGCAGCACCGACGGCCGCGTGCTGCTGCTGCGTTCCGGCTCCGGCAGCTGGGATCTTCCCGGCGGCGTCGTCCTGGGCGCAGAGGATCCGCGCTCCGCGTCCCGGCGCATCGTTGCCGGGACGCTGGGACTGGAGCTCGGCGTCGGCCGCGTCCTGGTGCTGGACTACATCCAGGCCGGTGCGAGCCCCGGCGCGGCCAGGCCCGGCAGCCAGGGTGACTCCATCGCGTTTGTGTACGACGGCGGGGAGCTGGCCACGTCGGTCGCCGGGTTCACCGCCGGCGGCGGTGAGCGGGAAGCCCGCTTTGTGCCGGTGCCGGACTGCGCCGCTGTGCTGGGCGAGGCCGTCGCCCGCAGGGTTGCCGGCGCACTGGAAGCTTTGGATCTTGGCACGGTGACCGAACTGGTGGACGGCAGCAGCACGCCGGGCGAACCGGCTGTGCCGCCGCCGACCCGTCGGATGATGCCGCCTGTGGGCGGCTTCTCCGGAATTCTTGGACGTTAGGAGTCCCGCATGCCTTTGGAACGAGTGGTGTTTGTGCACGGCGCCGGCAGCTTCGGCGCGACGGCTTGGCCGCGGCAGCACGGGCTGGCGCTGGACTATGACTGCCTGTTTATCAAGCGACACGGATTCGACGACGTCGCGGAGCCGTTGGCGCCGGATCTGGAAACCGATATCGCAATAATCCGGGAGGCACTCGGCGAGGGCGGCCACCTGGTGGCGCACTCGGCAGGCGCTATTCCGGCCATGCTGGCGGCACTGAGGGATCCGGCGCGGGTGTATTCCCTGATCCTGTGCGAGCCGGCAGTGTTCTCGCTGACCCTCGACCTTCCGGCCACCGCCGCCCACCGGGAACTGCTGCAGCCGCTTTTCGACGCCGCACCGGAGATGAGCGACGAGGATTTTGAGCGCGCATTTGTCCGCCGTGTCTTCGCAGTCGAGGCGGCAGCCGCAGGCCGCGCCGCACGGCCGGGCCATTCCGCTCCGGCCGATGAAGCTGCCCGGCGGTCCGCTGCGCGGCTTCGGCTGCAAACACCGCCCTGGGAGGCGCCGCTGGACATTGTTCCCGGCGTGCCCACGCTGGTGCTCACCGGCGGATGGGAACCGCTGTACGAAGAGGTGGCTGATTTCCTGGTCTCCACCGGAGCCGAACACCTCCAGGTGGGCGGCAATCACCGGCCGCAGGACACCGGGACCGGCAAGCGCGAGATCCGGGAGTTCCTCGCCGCGCATAGCCGGGTGGAAGCGGGAGACCGCTGATGCGCCGCTCGGTCCCTGTCATCAGGGAAGCCGGAGCTGAGGATCTGGCCCTTTTGCCTGCGCTGGAGGCGGCCTCCGACAGCCTGCTGGCAGGGATGGCCGGAGTTCGGGACTCAGGGCCGGGAGCCGATCCGCTGCCGCCTCCGGGTTCCGCAGCCGACCTGGCTTCCGCCCTGCATCTTCTGGTGGCGGGAACTCCGCCCGTGGGGTTCGCGCGGCTCGAGGAAGTGGACGGGCAGGCACATCTGGAGCAGCTCTCGGTGCATCCCGACACGGCCGGCGCCGGGCTCGGCCGCGCTTTGGTTTCAGCTGCCCTGGAATGGGCGAAGGGTCAGGGATACACCTCCATGACGCTTTGCACCTTTGCCGGGGTGCCGTTCAATGCTCCGTTCTACGCCAGCTGCGGCTTTGGGACGGTGGCCGAGCCCGGCGGCGAACTGCAGGCCCTGCGGGAGCACGAGAAGGAAATCGGCCTGGATGCGCTGGGGGAGCGGGTCGCGATGCGCATTGAGCTTGTGCCTTCGAACTAAGTCTCGCCGAACTGATCGTGTCGAGGACCTGAACCTGTCGACTCGATTCACCGCGTAGAGGCAGGCACGGAGCTGTCCATGCGGTGTTCGAAGATCACGCCGTGAACTCCACTGGTGCCTGATCGCGCTCCATCGTCTTCCAAGTGTTGTCAAAGGCTGCAAGACGCCGCATACTGCCCACCTCGGATCTTCACCAAGGGGGGCGGCGGCAACCGTCGCCGTAACAAGGCAACGGGTTCCCCAAGCGCAGTCTTTCGTCTCCGTTAGGAGGAGACCAATCACTGAGCGAGCGGGAGGTCAGAAAGCGAGAAAGACGGTGAACGGTCAAAAGCCAAATCGTTCTGTGACTATACGATGGCTGAGCATTCTGATTGTTGCGGTCGGGCTGTTGCTGATCGTGACAATCATATTCGAGTTCATCCTGCCGCTCGTTGCCCCTGAACGGTCGTGGAAACTGATACCAGTCGATAATGTTCTTTGGTTCGTCTTGTTTGTTACCGTCGTGGAAGTACTTTTGGTCGTTGCACTGGCGATCACGTTGTGGCGAATTCACTCGTTTGCGGGAGAACCCCATGACGAAGTGCGGGCGGGTTTGGCAATCGCCCTGGGAACCGGCGTGGCAATAGCGCTGGCGATTCTCGTCCTCCAGCTCGCCGTTCAAGCGATCTCCGAAGACCGGGATCTGCGAGCCCAACGAGAGAATATCCGCTTCACCATCGGGATATCCCCGGATCTGACCGGCTTTGTGCGACCGATGGATCCGGGTAATCCCTCAGAACTTCTTGATCTGACCGGCTATCGGTTTCGCGGTAAGAACATGTCCGTCGCTATGCTGACCGATGCCAACCTGCGTGGAGCCAACTTCGTGTTTGCTGACCTGAACGGAGCTGAAATGCGCGATGTTATTTTGACCGATAACAAGGGGAGCATTAGCGATTTTCGGGCAGCTAATCTGGTCGGGGCCGATCTGACGGGTGCGGAGGTCGGGAACGCGAGCTTTGTGGATGCCGACTTGCGGAACGTGTACCTCTGTGGCGTTGACCTCAGGAACGCGAATCTGACTCGTACCGATCTCCGCGGAGCGAAGCTTGGGGAGGATCCCAAAGACGGTAACTGTGAGGTTCCGGGCCAGCTTCCGGATATGAAGAAGCCCCAGGGGGCATGCGGGCCTGCAGACGGGCCTGCCCAGGCCGCAGAGGGATGCGGTGCGGAAGCGCGAGCTGTCGTAGAACGCAGGAAGTGAAGCTGAGGAAAGCGGCAGGAACTTGTCCCCAAGCGAACTCTCCGCAGCTTGGCTTTACCTGAACCTTCAACTAAACTCATTACATGAACCTTCAAGTAAATCCCTCCGACCTGCTTCCCGCCGACCTCGCGATGGGAACCGTCATGCTGAAGGTCGGCGATCTGGCGAAGGTGTCCGCCTACTACCAGGGTGCGCTCGGCCTGGACATTGTGGCTGAAGCCGACGGCGGCCAGTACCTTGGTCGCGGCCGCGTCCCCGTGGTGCATCTCGCTCCGGCGCCGGGACTGCAGGTGGCCTCGCGCGGCGAGGCCGGCCTGTTCCACACCGCCATTCTCTTCGAAACGCAGGCGGATCTGGCCGCCACGGTGGCCTCCGCGGCGCAGTTTGATCCTGCGGCTTTCGTCGGGTCAGCGGACCACCTGGTCAGTGAGGCGTTCTACTTCACCGACCCCGAGGGCAACGGCATCGAGCTCTACTACGACAAGCCCCGGGACGTCTGGAACTGGGACGAGACCGCCACCGGCCGCGAGGTCCGGATGGCCTCGCTGGCGCTCTCCCCGCAAACCTACTTCCGGGAACACCTCACCGAGGAGGCGCTGGCCGGACTGCGCGGTGCCGGGGCCGGCGTCGGCCACGTCCACCTCCAGGTGGGAAACACCGACACCGCCGCGGCCTTCTACGTGGACACCCTGGGTTTTGAACGCACTGCCGGCTTCCACGGGCAGGCACTGTTTGTATCCGCCGGCGGCTACCACCACCACATGGCCATGAACGTCTGGAACAGCCGCGGCGCCGGCCCCCGCCGCGACACGCTGGGCCTGGGTGAAGTCCTCCTGACCGTGCCGACGGCCGACGACGTCGCCGGGCTGGCTGACCGCTTGAAGCTCGCCGGCATCTCCAGTCACCACACGGGTGCCGAGCTGCGCTTCGAGGATCCCTGGCGCAACCGCCTTCGCGTCACCGTGGGGTAGTGCGGAGGGGCCCATGGAGGGGGAACCCGTGGCGGACAGCGCCCGGCCCGACGCGCCAAACCCCGAGTCGCCAAACAAGGAGTCATCTGGCACAATGGTCAGGTACTCGATCTGCGCGGCCCCTCTCTCCGTGCATGCATCTTGTCCTTTTTGAACCCAAACGTTATGGCCCGCCCCACGGGAGCAGAAGTTCGGGTTCGCCCCTTTTCAGATCAGGAGTGACCACAAAAGTGGCCGTAAAGATTCGCCTTAAGCGCCTTGGCAAGAAGTTCTCAGCACACTACCGCGTCGTTGTCATGGATTCCCGTGCCAAGCGCGATGGCCGTGCCATCGAGGAAATCGGACTCTACCGTCCGACCGAGAACCCGTCGTACATCGACATCAAGTCGGACCGCGCCCAGTACTGGCTCGGCGTCGGCGCCCAGCCCACCGAGCAGGTCGCAGTTCTGCTGAAGATCACCGGTGACTGGCAGAAGTACAAGAACATCGAGGGCCAGGAAGGCACCCTTCAGGTCAAGGCCCCGAAGGAAGCTTTCGTAGCTCCCGAAAAGAAGTCAGTGATCGTTCCCGAGGCCATCACCCCGAAGGCCAAGAAGGACGAGGCTCCCGAGGCTTCCGCAGAGGCTGAGGCTGAGTAACTTGCTGGCCGAAGCGCTGGAGCATCTCGTCCGCGGAATCGTTGACAGTCCTGAGGACGTCAAGGTTTCCGCCAAGAGCAACCGCCGCGGGGAAACCCTCGAGGTGCGCGTTCACCAGGACGATCTGGGCCGCGTCATCGGACGCCAGGGACGGACCGCACGTGCATTGCGCACTGTGATTGCAGCCCTGGCGAACGGCGAACCGGTTCGCGTCGATGTAGTGGATACCGACCGCCGCCGCTGAACATCCGCGGCACGGCCGGACTGCATCGTCAGTTCCAGCACTTTCTTCATAGCATTACCAGTTGAACGCAGTTCACGGCATCCGGCCCCTGCACCAGATAATGGTGAAGGGGCCGGATGTGTTTCCGGGCAGGACCGCCAACAGGACCGCCCCCTCGCAAGCCCGCACCACGTCGGTGCCGAACCATCCCATCCCACCGCACCAAACTACGCCGCACCAATACAAGGAGACCCCCCATGCAGTTACAGGTGGCACGCATCGGCAAGCCGCACGGCATCCGCGGCGAAGTGACCGTCCAGGTCATGACCGACGCCCCCGAGGACCGCTTCGTACCCGGAACCGAGCTCACCGTCGAGCCCGCGTCCAAGGGTCCGCTCACGGTCATCAGCGCGCGGTGGAACAAGGACATCCTGCTGCTCGGCTTCGATGAGGTCGTTGACCGCAACGGCGCCGAAGAACTGCGCGGCGCGATGCTCTCCGTCGACACCGAAGAGCTGGACGACGAAGACGACGCCGAGGGCTGGTACGAGCACGAGCTGGTGGGCCTGCAGGCCAAGGTGGGCGACGACGTCGTCGGCACCGTCAGCGGCCTGCGCACCCTGACCGTGCAGGACCTGCTTGTCGTAGACGACACGCAGGGCCGCGAGGTCCTGGTTCCGTTTGTGGAAGCCATCGTGCCCGAGGTCAACGTCGAGGGCGGCTACGTCCTGATCACCCCGCCCCCGGGCCTCTTCGAATTGAACCTGCCCGAGGACAAGCCGGAGAAGCAGGACAAGCCGGAGAAGCAGGACAAGGCGACGGCAGCGGACAAGGCGCCGAACAGCGCTTCGGGCGAGGCCGGCCGCTAAAGTGCGCATTGATGTAGTCAGCATTTTCCCGGAGTACCTGGCCGCGCTGGACCTGTCGCTGATCGGCAAGGCCCGGCAGGATGGCCTGCTGGACCTCAACGTCCACGACCTGCGCGACTTCACCACGGACCGGCACCGCACCGTGGACGATACCCCCTACGGCGGCGGCGCCGGCATGGTGATGAAGGCCGAACCGTGGGCGCAGGCACTGGCCTCCGTCGCCGGCGAAGAGGAAGCCGCACGCCCGGTGCTGATTGTTCCGTCGCCGGCCGGTGCGGTCTTCACCCAGGCCATGGCCTATGAGCTGGCCGAAGAAAAGCACCTGGTCTTCGCCTGCGGCCGCTACGAGGGCATCGACGAACGCGTGCTGGAGTGGGCCGGAGAGCATTTCGATGTCCGCCCGGTCAGCCTCGGCGACTATGTGCTCAACGGGGGAGAGGTCGCCGTCCTGGCCATGGTGGAGGCAATCGGCCGCCTGGTGCCCGGCGTCGTCGGCAATCCGGAATCCCTGGTGGAGGAATCGCACTCCGACGGGTTGCTGGAATACCCCGTTTACACGAAGCCCTCGTCCTGGCGGGACCGCGATGTGCCGGAAATCCTGCTCAGCGGCAACCACGGTAAAATCGCCCAGTGGCGCCGCGAGCAGCAGCTGCAGCGCACCGCCGCACGCCGCCCGGACCTGCTGGAAAAGCTCGACGCCGCGCAGCTGAACAAAGCCGATAAGGCAGCGCTCGAAGCTCTGGGCTACGAAGTGACGAAGGACCGGATCCTGCCGCGCCGTTGATTGGTGGCGTTTGGCGGGATATGGCAGAATAGATAACTGTGTCATCTGGGTCCGCACCTGCCACAGGGGGAGCGCGGCCAACAGACTGCACGCCGGCAGCCAATCCTCGGCTCAGCCGGTCTTTAGCTTCGGCAGCATCTGTGCAGCGTAACCGCTGCATCCTTGCCTGCCGTTACCAAAGTGGATGACCTGTGGCGTCCACCAGGAGTGATACACAATGCACATCCTAGATTCTGTTGATGCAGCTTCGCTGCGTTCAGACATCCCCGAGTTCCGCGCCGGTGACACGGTCAAGGTTCACGTAAACATCATCGAAGGCAAGAACACCCGTGTTCAGGTCTTCCAGGGCTTCGTCATGAAGCGCCAGGGCGATGGCCTGCGCGAGACCTTCACGGTCCGCAAGGTCAGCTTCGGCGTCGGCGTGGAGCGTACCTTCCCGGTTCACTCCCCGGTCATCGACAAGCTCGAGCTCGTCTCCAAGGGTGACGTCCGCCGCGCCAAGCTGTACTACATGCGCGATCTGCGCGGCAAGGCAGCCAAGATCAAGGAAAAGCGCGACGCACGTCCCGCCAAGTAACTTTCTTGATCCACGCAGCATCCGCTTCCCGGGAATCTTCGGACCCTCCCGGGAAGCACATGAAACGCCGGCCCCGGTTTGTGGGCTGGCGTTTCGTGTTATGCGCCCTTGCCGCCGCTGTGGTGCTGGTGGCGCTGGTCCGCGCGTTTGTCGTGGACGTCTACTACATACCGTCCGAGTCGATGCAGCCGCTGCTGGAACCGGGCGACCGCGTGGTGGTCTCACGCACCGACTACAGGTCCGGCGAAATCCAGCGCGGCGACGTCGTGGTCTTTGACGGCAAAGGATCCCTGGCTCCGCTGCACAACGGTGATCCGCTCCCGGTGACAGCGGTGAAGTCCCTGGCCCGGTGGGTCGGCCTGGCCGGCAGCGACACTGTCTACGTGAAACGGGTCATCGGAGTTCCGGGTGACCGGGTCAGCTGCTGCACGGCGGACGAGCCTCGGTTGACCGTCAATGGAACTCCGGTGGACGAGTCATACGTTTATCCGGGAGACGCTCCCAGCGAGAAGTCCTTTGACGTCATTGTCCCCGACGGCCGGCTGTGGCTGATGGGAGACCACCGGTCCCGGTCCGCCGATTCCCGGTCCCTGCTGGGGGCTCCCGGCGGCGGACTCATTTCGCAGGAGCGCGTCATTGGCAGGGCCACGGCCATCTTGTGGCCGCTGGAGCGTAGTTCGGATATTGAGCGGCTAGAGTTAGGAGCCGAGTGGAACACGGCGAAGTAAGAGGAAAGCATATGGCTCAGAACGTCCCGGACGAGCCCACCCAGAGCGCCGGATCCGGCATCCACGGCGCCCATTCGGCGAACCCGCGCGCGGCGGCCCCCGGCAAAAGGGACGGCGCCGGCAAGGACAGCGCCGGCAAGGACAGCGCCGGCGATGAGAGTGCCGGCAAGAAAAAGGGCAGCGAGAAAAACCGCGGCTTTGGCGGCTGGCTGCGCGAAGTGGCCACCATCATTGTGGTCGCGCTGCTGCTGTCCTTCTTGATCAAGACGTTTCTCTTCCGGGCGTTCTACATCCCCTCGGGTTCCATGGAGGAAACCCTGGAGATCAACGACCGCATCTTCGTGAACCTGCTGGTCCCGGAACCCTTTGACCTGAACCGCGGCGACGTGGTGGTATTCAAGGACACCAAGGGCTGGCTGCCGGAGCTCCCGCCGGCCACCGAGGGCCCGGGAACCTGGATCCGCGATGCCCTGATCTTTGTCGGGCTGGTTCCCGACACCTCGGAGCAGCACCTCGTGAAGCGGGTCATCGGCACCGAGGGCGACCGCGTCGTCTGCTGCGACGCCGACGGCAAGATCACGGTCAACGGCGAGCCGCTGACCGAGCCCTACATCTACCCCGGCGCGTCGCCGTCGGACGTTGCCTTCGACGTCGTGGTTCCCGAGGGCAAGGTCTGGGTCATGGGCGACCACCGCAACGCCTCCGCGGATTCCCGCGAACACCTCCAGGATCCCAGCGGCGGCTTCGTTGACGTCGAGGACATCGAGGGTAAGGCGGCCGTGACCGCATGGCCGTTGAACCGCGCTGGCTTCGTGGGCAGCTATCCGGAAGTCTTCGAAAACGTTCCCGAGCCCTCCAGCTCAGCACCGGCCGAATCGAAATGACGGCTGCGCCAGCCCGCCAGCGTCCGAAGACCGGAACCGGCAGCAAGGCCCCGACGCTCCGGTTCGAGCGGTCCTTTGCCGCCGCCGGCCACAAGGTGCTGGCAGGCTGCGACGAGGTGGGCCGCGGTGCCCTGGCCGGGCCGGTCAGCGTGGGACTGGTGGCCGTGGACCTGGCAACGGTCCGGTCACTCAAGGGCGTGCGGGACAGCAAGCTGCTCTCCGTCAGCGACCGGGAAACCCTGGTGCCGCTGATCAAGAAATGGTCGCTGGGCTGGGGCGTCGGGCATGCCAGCGCGGCCGAAATCGACCTCCACGGGATCATGGCTGCGCTGCGGCTGGCCGGAACCCGCGCCTGGGACCAGGTCTGCTCGGACCTGACGCCCGACGTCGTGCTTCTGGACGGCAACTACAACTGGCTCTCGCCGGCGCCCCAGGCCAGCCTCTTTGACGTTCCGAACGACGACGACGGCGGCTGCCTGGCGCCCGTCCACACCAAGATCAAGGCCGACATGCAGTGCCTGAGCGTGGCCGCCGCCAGCGTACTCGCGAAAGTGGAGCGGGACGCGATGATGGTGGACTACGCTGTGACACATCCTCAGTACGGCTGGGAAGTGAACAAGGGCTACGCTACGGCGTCCCATCGGTTGGCGATTGACGCGCACGGGCCCACGCCCCTGCACCGGATGTCCTGGCAGTTGGGATCGCGTCCGGAACCGTATGCCGCAGACCAAGAGAGCGTCGTTGGGGGATGATGGAATTATGAGCGCGGAAGACCTTGAGAACTATGAAACGGACATGGAGCTTCAGCTCTACCGTGAGTACCGGGACGTGGTGGGGCTCTTCAGCTACGTAGTCGAAACGGAGCGGAGGTTCTATCTGGCGAACCATGTGGACCTGCAGGCACGCTCCGCGGACGGCGAGATCTACTTCGATCTCACGCTTCAGGATGCCTGGGTGTGGGATGTGTACAGGTCCGCCAGGTTCGTCAAAAGCGTCCGCGTGATCACGTTCAAGGACGTGAACGTGGAGGAACTGACCCGCAACGACGACCTCACCATTCCCAAGGCAGACGAACTGGGCTGACGCTCGCCCGCACGCTGCGACGGGCGGCCGCCGTCCCCGGCGAAGTTTAGGGCCGGCGGCTCGACGGTGCCGGCGCCGGCGCCGGCTCGATCGGTGCCTTGATCGGTGCGGTCGGTGGCGCCGGCGCGCATGCCGGCGGCGCCGTCAGTTCGACCGGCGCCGCAGGAAGCCGTTCGACGACGTCGTGCCACTCCGCCCACAGCCCCGTGGGCAGCCGCGGGTCTTCGGCAGCGAGGCTGGAAATCCAGCCCTCCACCATCCGGCCGCGGTGGGCAAGAAAATGGGGAACGGCAATCGGCGGAGGAAACCCGCTGCGCCAGACGGTCTTATAGCTTCCGGTGTTTCCCGCGTGGGCGGTCCATGTCACCACGTCCCAGCCCAGGCCGTCGAAGGCATGGGTCACGGCCAGCGACACTGCCCGGGACATCAGACCCCGGCCCCGAAAGGCGGGTGCGGTCACAAACCCCAGGTTTCCCGAATTGGCCCCCTGGAAGCGCAGATCCAGCGAGCCGGCGTAAGCGCCGTCGAACTCCAGGGCCCAGGACACCGCATCGTCCTGCGCGACCGAGATCGCTGCCACATAGTGCGCGGCCATCGCGCGCGTGTAGTCCAGCGGAATGGTGGTCCACTGGCGGGTCAACGGATCGACGGAGCGCAGAAACACCGGCTCGACGTCGGAGGCGCGGTGCGGCCGCAGCGTCAGCGATCCGTCGGACAGAAGCGGGATGTCGAATGGCATGGGTACACCCTAGCGGCAGGGGTGCCGCTTCGGCGCGCATCTCCTTAGACTGCTCCAATGGCACTTCCCGATTCTCCGCTGGCCGGGTATCTGTCCGGGAACCGGCGCCTTTACGCACAGCTTCGGCCGGACCCGGAGTCGTTGACGCACCTGATGAAGCTTCAGCAGGATCTGGCGGCGCTGCCGGAGATCAACGACGGCGGCCGGCCGCGCTGGGTTTCCGAGCGGCAGCTGCACCTCACACTGATCCATTTCGGCAAGGTGCGGGACGTCTACGCGGTGGTCTCAGTTGCCACCGGCATTGCCCGGGAAGACTACGAAGTGCTGCTTGCGGACTACGTCGCGGAAACCGAGGCGGCGATGCCGGGGCAGCCGGTCGTGCTGGAGCCGGCGGTTCTGTCACGCTTTGGACGGCACGGGCGGACGCTGGTGCTGGAGTACTTTCCCTCCTCAGCGCTGATGCAGTCCCATGCCGCAGCCTTTGCCGCTTTGGCGGCGTTCCTCCGCCGCTGCGGCATTGCCGACGTCGAGGCCTTCACCGCTGCCGATCCCAATTTCATGTTCGCATCCCGCCTCCGCCCGCACATCACCCTCAGCCGTGCCTTTGCGGGTGTCCTGCCGGCATTCCTGCCTGGATCCGGTGACGGGGCCGGAGCCTTTCAGCTCACCCACGTCCGGCTGGAATCCATGCCCGTGGTCTATTAGGGGTCGCACTGATGCCTGAGGGGCGATCCACCGCGGGTGGTTCGCCCCGCGGGCCGTCCGCAGTGCGGGCATACGAACGGCCCCGGGGAAAGGCCTCGGGGCCGTTCGCATCAACCCGAACAATCTCTTCAGGTCTGCGGTTCGCTAGCTGACGATCCGCTGGTTCGATCTCGGCAGGTTAGGCATCGGCCGAATCAGCGCGACGGCGGTTCCGTACCAGGGCCGCTGTGCCCAGACCGGCAACCAGGATTCCGGCTCCGGCCAGTGCTGCCATGGCCGGATTAGCTCCGGTGTCCGGCAGCTGCCCGGGGGTAACCGGGGCAGGTGCAGGCGGTGCAGGCGGTGTCGGCGGTGTCGGCTGCGGGACGACTACGGCAGGCGGTGTCTGGCTCGGTGTGGGGCTGGGTGCCGGTGTCGGGCTCGGCTCGGGAGTCGCCTTGGGGCTGGGTTCCGGGTCCGGTGTCGGGTCCGGCGTCGGCTCGGGATCCGGGGTGGGCTTGGGGTCCGGGGTCGGGCTAGGGCTCGGGTCCGGTGTCGGTTTGGGCTCCGGGGTGGGCTTGGGGTCCGGGGTCGGGCTAGGGCTCGGGTCCGGTATCGGTTTGGGCTCCGGGGTGGGCTTGGGGTCCGGCGTAGGGCTCGGGCTGGGATCCGGCTCGCAATCGGGCACAGGGCCGTAGGTCTCGAGGTCGTCGTGCCTGTTATCAGTCAGGGTGGCGCCCTCACCGAAGCCATCAGGATATGTAATGGTTTCGGGCCACTTGAAGGGGCTGGTGGTGTCGATATCCAGCTTGTCCTGCTGGATGGCCCAATCCGGGCCGCAGATGTCCTTTGGGAGCCGACTCATGATTTCGTCAGCTTCAAACCACTTTGTCGTGTGCTCCTTGACCTGGAGCAAATCCTGGGGGCCGGAGTTTTCCCATGCGGCAGGCTTGGATTCGTCGTTCTTCTTGTAAAGATACGCACCCACGTCTTGACGGACGGTAGTGGATGTTTCCGGCGCGGTGCCGCCGGTGGCAGTGGCCGGCTGAATGACGGCTAGTGAGAAGCCGCCGAGAGCAAGGGCGGCTGCAGCAGCAGTCGCAGTTGTTTTCATGACGTTCTTCATAATTCCTTCGGTAAGCGCTTTAAAGTCTTGGGTCGTCATGTGGGGGTCCGCCCATCCTGTCGGAGGACCCTCAGCTCGGACGCAAGATGGTGTCAAGATCACGGCAAGATCTGATCCGTCCTGCATATCGCCCAAAAAGGTTGCCCAATGCAAAGAAGGAATTAGTGCTTCTTTCTCGCTGCTATTGTTCATCTGTTGTGGTCAGCCACTCACAGGGAAGCGTTCAGGAAAGGCACGGAGACTTATGACTGAAGCCAAACGGAATTGCGACGGGTCTCGTCATCTGCACACGAGGGACGACGACGGCGGAAGATCGGCTGCACCGGGCGCTTCCAAACTGGCACCGCTGATCCTTCCGGTTTCCTGGGTCCGCCTGATCGGGATGGGACTCCTAGCCGCGCTTTTCGTCGCCATCGGGCTGTTCTTCTGTCTCAGCCCCGAGTGGCGCAACAAAATTATCGGGCTGGTGTGCGTTCTCTTTTTTGGCGGCGGTTATGGCGCCGTCCTATGGAAGAAACTGCGGGATCCGGTTGTCCTCACCTTGTCCGAGGACGGCATTCAGCCCCACTCCGGAGGCTTCATACCCTGGGAAGATTTCGAGGCCGTCGGCATCGGGCGGATTGAAGGGGCTCCCGGAGGGACTAAAGTCATCGGAATCCGCCTGAAATCCTATGAAGGGTACCTCGCGTCCTTCACCCCGGAACAGATCCGGTTGGCCAGGGCAACAGCAGTGGCGGGAAAGTTCACCGGCTCCGTTCTGCGGCGGGCGGCTCCCCGCCCGGCGCTCAGGCACGGCCGCGGCGGACTGCAGGCACTTGCCGCCCTCCCGCAGCGGGACATAGCCGGCATGCTGCAGTGGAGCCGTGCCATGTCCGGGGGCTGGGATGTGACCTTTTCTCCGCACTTATTCAAGGGCCGTGCCCGTGACGTGGTCCGGAAAATCGAAGGTTATTATCTCTCCGCCCTGACCGCCCGTTCAGCCCGCTAAGGGAGCCTGCCGCCGTGGACGGGCATTATCGTTCCTCCCCAATGCGGGTCTGCTGACCGGGCGGGGCACGCTCATCCACATCCTGCGGCAGAAGCAACGTACCGCCCGGCCCGGAGGAGCAGGGTGGAGCCATGAGAGCCAAAGACACCTTGGGACGACACGGCGAGGACCTCGCGGCGGGCTACCTGACCGCGGCCGGCATAGAGGTCATCGACCGCAACTGGCGCTGCCCCGACGGAGAGATCGACCTCGTGGGAATCGACAACGGGACGCTGGTCATCGTGGAGGTCAAAACGCGTTCCTCGCTGAATTACGGCCATCCTCTCGAAGCCATCACGCCGGCCAAGCTTGCCCGTCTCTACCTCCTGGCCAGCAGGTGGCGGAAGGCCCAGGACCGGCGCTTTGCAGCGTTCAGGGTGGACGCCGTATCGGTGGTCGACGACGGCGTGGGCGCACCTGTGATCGAGCATCTGCGCGAGGTGGCGCCGTGACGCTGGGACGAACCTATGGTGTGGGTCTGGTCGGCTTGGACGGCCGGATGGTGGAAGTCGAGGCCGACATCGGTCAGACGCTTCCCTCCTTCGTTCTTCTGGGATTGCCTGATGCTTCCCTCACCGAAGCGAAGGACCGGGTTCGATCGGCAGCCAAGAATGCCGGCCTGCCGCTGAGCCGCCGGAGGATCACCGTCAACCTGATGCCGGCGGACGTACACAAGCGCGGGTCGGGATTCGACCTGGCCATCGTCACGGCCGCGCTTGCCGCCGCCGGAGACATCCGCTGCAGCGGCCGCCGCGTTTTCATCGCCGAGCTTGGTCTGGACGGACGGCTGCGGCCGGTGCGCGGCATCCTGCCCGCAGTCATGGCGGCCGTGGACGCCGGCTATCCGGAAATCACGGTGGCGGCAGCCAACGCCGCCGAGGCTGCCCTCGTCCCCGGAGCCGAAGTGACCGGGTTCGAGTCACTGGCGGAGGTGGCGGCCTTTCTCGGTGCCGATCCCGGCCGGCTGTCCTTTCCGCCGCAGGTTCCCGACGAAACCCCGGAAGGAAGCCTCGACGACGGGACGGCAGTGACCGTTCCGCTCCACGACATGTCGGACATTGCCGGCCAATCGGAGGCCCGATTCGCCGTGGAGGTTGCTGCCGCCGGCGCCCACCACCTCCTGATGACCGGGCCGCCCGGAGCGGGAAAGACCATGCTGGCCGAGCGCCTCCCCAGCCTGCTTCCGGACCTTCCGGACACCCATGCCATGGAGGTCACCGCGATCCACTCACTGGTCTGGGGCGGCCGGCCGTGTTCCCAGCTGTTGCGGCGCCCGCCCTTTGAAAGTCCGCATCACACCGCGTCGTCGGCGGCGATCATCGGCGGAGGCTCGGGCATTGCCCGTCCGGGTGCGGCGTCCCGGGCCCACCGCGGTGTGCTGTTCCTTGATGAAGCTCCGGAGTACGACCGGCGCGTGCTGGACGCCCTGCGACAGCCGCTGGAGAGCGGCAAACTCGAGCTGCACCGCGCTGCCGGTACCGCCAGCTATCCGGCGCGGTTCCAACTGGTGCTGGCAGCCAACCCCTGCCCCTGCGGCCTGGCCTCTGGAAAGGGCATTGACTGCACCTGCACTCCGCAACAGCGCCGACGCTACTTCAGCCGGCTCTCCGGCCCGCTGCTGGACCGGGTGGATTTGCAGCTGACCGTTCAGCGCGTGTCCCTTCGCGAGCTGGCCGGCGACGGCGGCGCCGAACAAAGCGCCGCGATCGCCGGCCGGGTCGCCGCCGCCCGGAGCATCCAGCACGAGCGGTTGAAGGGCTGGGGCTGTGAAACCAATGCCGAGGTGGCCGGAAACCTGCTCCGCGGTGCCCTCCGGCCGTCGCCGAAGGCCACCTCCTCACTGGACCGCGCCATGGACCGCCAGACACTGACGGCACGCGGTTATGACAGGGTGCTGCGGGTCGCATGGAGCGTCGCCGACCTTGCCGGGCATGACTCGCCGGATGCCGACGACGTCGGGCAGGCGTTGGGGTTCCGGCAGCAGGGAGCGCTGGCATGAGCGGGGACCGGACGGCATTGCTTCGCAGCCGGGCCGCGCTGTCCCGGTTATTCGAGCCATCGGACAACGTTGGGTTGGCTCTCGTGGCGGCGGCGGGGCCGACCGATGCGGTGCGGGTGGCGACGGGAACGCTGTCCGCCGGGAAGGAGCTGCGCCGGGAAGTTTCCGAGGAGCTGGCCGCAGCGGGCATCCCAGGGCGGGGCAGCAGTCTGCCCGAAGCCCTGAGCCGGTGGGCGCCGAGAGTTCCTGACCTGGCGCCGGACCGCGATTTGGCGACCATCGGCCGTCTGGGGGGTGAACTGCTCGTTCCCGAGGACCCGCGGTGGCCGGAAGCACTACGCGATTTGGGGTTGGGCATGCCCCTGTGCCTGTGGGTGCGCGGCGATCTGAGCCTTGGAATGCCCGTGCTTCGCCGGACGGCGGCCGTCGTGGGCTCCCGCGACAGCACGGGGTACGGAGCCTCAGTGGCAGGAGATCTTGCAGCAGGGCTGGTGACGCGGGGATGGACCGTGGTGTCCGGAGGTGCCTACGGCATCGACGCCCAGGCCCACCGCGCGGCGCTGGCCACCGGGGGAACGGCCGGGATTCCCACTGTGGCCGTGATGGCCTGCGGCGCGGACCGCTACTACCCGGCAGGGAACGAGGACCTGCTGCGGGAGGTGGCCCGGCGCGGACTCCTGCTGTCCGAGGTGCCGCCGGGATCCGCTCCCACCCGCTGGAGGTTCCTGCAGCGGAACAGGATCATCGCAGCGCTCAGCGCCGTGACGGTGGTGGTTGAGGCCCGCTGGCGTTCCGGGGCACTGAACACTGCCCACCACGCCGCAGCCCTGGGCCGGGAGGTCGGTGCGGTGCCGGGGTCCGTGTACTCGGCAAACTCGGCAGGCTGCCACCGGCTGCTTCGAGACGGCAACGCCGTCTGCGTAACAGACGCAGCCGAGGTCGTTGAACTGGGCAGTCCCATCGGATCGGCTGCAGCCTCCGCCGAAGTGGAGCGTGGCGAACCCGGAGCGGTGCATGACGGGCTCACGATCGAAGACATCCTCCTCCTTGATGCTTTGCCGCTGCGCAGCGGATCACCGGTCGACAAGCTTGCGTCGGTGGCCGGGCTGTCGGTTCCGGCGGTCCGCGCCGGCCTGGCACGGCTGGAACTGGAAGACCTTGCCGTCCGCGACGGGCCGGAGACATGGCGACGGAGCCGCCAATGAGCCGTCGCCGTCGCCGGGCAAAGACCCAAGCAAATCCAACGCAGCACCAAGACCCCAAAGCACCAAGAACCCATTGCTCCACCGCACATCCACGAAAGGAACCACAATGCGCATCCATAAGAGTGTCGTAACGCCGCTGGGTGTCCTCACCCTGGCCTCCGACGAGGGTGCCCTGCGGGCTGTCTTCCCCGGGGTTCCCGATCCGGCCGCCGATCACGGGCTGGGCCGGATCGTCGAAGACGGCTTCGAGGAAGTCGAACGCCAGCTCGAGCAGTATTTCGCCGGGCACCGCTGCTGCTTCGACCTGGATCTCGACACCCGCGGGACGGACTTCCAACGCCGGGTTTGGGCCGAGGTGTCGGCAATTCCGTACGGCCAGACCTGCAGCTACAAGGAGCTGGCCATACGGCTCGGCGATGCCGCAAAGGCACGCGGTGTCGGGGCAGCGTTGTCCCGCAATCCGCTGAACATCGTCATTCCCACGCATCGGGTGGTCGGATCCCGGGGTGCGCTGACCGGGTACTCCGCCGGCATCGACTCGAAGCGTTTCCTGCTGGACCACGAGTCATCCGAGGCCACCGCCGTCCTGCGCGTGCATTGCGCCGGCACCGCCGGTGTGCCTGCTTGAGGTCGCGCCGTGATGCGAGGACAGTAAAGGGGTGAAACCTTCGAGCGACAGTGAGCCCACGGGCACAGGGGAAGCCGGGGCATGGCCGGCGGAGTTCAGTCGGGCCCTGCGCGGGTTCAGCCGCTACCTGACCAGTGAGCGCGGCCGTTCCGAGCACACAGTGCGAGCCTACGAAGGGGACGTTGCCAAGTTGCTGACCTATGCGCTCGCCGGGGGAGTGCGGACGCTGGCCGGGATAGATCTCGAAATCCTGCGCGGCTGGCTCGGGGAACTCAGTGCGGCCGGCCAAGCACGCTCAACACTGGCCCGCCGGGCCGCTACCGCCCGCAGCTTTACCGGGTGGGCGCTGCGCGAGGAGCTCATCGACACTGACCCGGCCCTGCGGCTGCGGGCACCGAAGCGGGAGCGGACCCTGCCGGCGGTGCTGCGCGCGGGGCAGATCGGCGAGCTGTTCACTGCTCTGGCCGACGCAGCCGTCGACGGCGGACCGCTGGCGGTCCGGGACCGGGCCATCGTCGAACTGCTCTATGCCACCGGCATCCGGGTGGGCGAACTGACCGGTCTGGACATCGACGACCTGAACCCAGACCGGCGCACGCTGACCGTGATCGGCAAGGGCAACAAGGAACGCACTGTTCCCTATGGGCAGCCCGCGGCCGCGGCCGTCGATGACTGGCTGCGCCGCGGCAGGCCCGCTCTGGCCGGAGCCGACAGCGGCCCCGCGCTGTTTCTGGGGCAGCGCGGCCGCAGAGTGGACCAGCGGCAGGTCCGCTCCGTGGTGGCCGGACTCTTTGAGGCCCTGGGCGATACGGGAGCTACGGGGCCCCACGCGCTGCGGCACTCAGCCGCCACGCACCTGCTCGACGGCGGTGCCGATCTGCGGGCCGTGCAGGAGATTCTGGGCCATTCCTCACTGGCAACCACCCAGCTCTACACCCATGTATCTGTGGATCGGCTCCGGGCAAGCTACCAGCAGGCGCACCCCCGGGCCTGAGCCCGCCCGGTGCCCCGCCCGGTGCCCCGCCCGGTGCCCCGGACGGCCGGATATCGGTGCCCCGCCCGGTGCCCCGGACGGTCGGATACCGGTGCCGTGTTCCGCGCCGGTACACCCGGAAAGGATTATTGGCGCATTCCAGAAACTTGCGGCACAATAAGGCTAAGTCCGCACCGGATGAAGGACTTTAAAAGAATTGGAAGCCACAGAAAAAACCTAAGCGCAGTTTGCGGTGATTTCAGGCTGGTCCTGAATTAACCAGGCAGCACGAGCATTTCAACATGGTCTGAAGGTCGTTGGGGAAGACGTACCTACAGCTATGGAGGATGGAATGTCTGTTGTGATGGCCCACGGCGTGTTATTCATACACTCCGCCCCGTCTGCGTTGTGCCCGCACATTGAGTGGGCCATTGGATCCGTCGTGGAAAAGCGAACGGATCTAAAGTGGACCCCTCAGCCCGCTGCCCCGGGCATGCTGCGCACCGAGCTGGAATGGACGGGGCCGCAGGGCACCGGGTCGCTCTTGGCCTCGGCCCTGCGCGGCTGGGCGCACCTTCGTTACGAAGTCACTGAAGACCAGAGCCCGGGATCTGACGGGAGCCGGTGGTGCCACACGCCCGAGCTGGGCATTTTCCATGCCGCCACCGACGTGCACGGCAACATCATGGTCTCCGAGGACCGCATCCGGTACGCCTACGAAAACGGCGCGGGGGATCCCTCGGCGGTCTACCACGAGCTTTCCCTTGCGCTGGGGGAGGCCTGGGATGACGAGCTGGAGCCTTTCCGGTACGCGGGCGACGGCGCCAACGTCCGCTGGCTGCACCAGGTCGGATAGCCGGGCAGAACACCAGCCGGCCAGACCACTAGCCGGGGCAGCCCACGCAACAAGCAAACAAACCATAGCTGGTTAATAACAGCAGCGGCCGATTCCCTCGGGAAACGGCCGCTGCTGTTGTTGGCGCTGCTGTTGTTGGCGCTGGTGGTGCCTAGTAGCTGCGCAGGGCGATGACGGCGTTGTGCCCGCCGAAACCGAAGGAGTTACTCAGGACCACGATGTCCCCGCCGGGCAGGGCCCGGGCGGACGTCACGACGTCGAGCGGGATTTCCGGATCCTGGTTATCCAGGTTGATGGTGGCCGGAGCCTGGCGGTCGGACACGGCCATGGCTGCCATCACGGCTTCCACGGCGCCGGAAGCGCCCAGCAGGTGACCGGTCTGGGACTTGGTTGCCGACACCGCAACGTTGTCCACGTGGGCGCCCAGTGCGGCCTTCAACGCTGCATACTCGGGCCGGTCACCGACAGGGGTGGAGGTGGCATGTGCGTTCACATGCACCACGTCCTCGGCCTGCGCGCCGGCGTCAGCCAGGGCGGCCTTCAGCGCGCGGGTGGCGCCCAGCCCCTCGGGGTCGGGTGCGGTGATGTGGTACGCGTCGGCGGTGACTGCGGTCCCGGCCAGCTCGGCGTAAATCCGCGCACCGCGGGCCAGCGCGTGCTCCTCGGATTCCAGCACCAGCGCGCCGGCACCTTCACCCATCACGAAGCCGTCGCGGTCCTTGTCGTAGGGACGCGAGGCGCGTTCCGGATCGTCGTTGCGCTTGGACAGCGCCTGCATGGAGGCAAACGCGGCCATCGGCATGGGGTGGATGGCGGCTTCGGCACCGCCGCAGACGACGACGTCGGCCTTGCCGGAGCGGATCAGCTCCAGTCCCTGGTGCAGTGCTTCGGTGCCGGAGGCGCACGCGGACACCGGGGTGTGGGCGCCGGCGCGGGCGCCCAGGTCCAGGCTGACGGCGGCGGCGGGGCCGTTGGGCATCAGCATGGGAACGGTCATGGGCAGGACGCGGCGGGGGCCTTTTTCGCGCAGGGTGTCCCAGGCATCCAGAAGGGTCCAGACGCCGCCGATGCCGGTGGCAAAGGAGACGCCGAGCCGGTCATGGTCGACGTCTTCGATGCCCGAGTCGGCCCACGCCTCGCGGGCGGCCACGACGGCAAACTGAGTGGAGGGATCCATGCGCTTGGCTTCAACGCGGGAGAGGACGTCGGTGGCCGGCGTGGTGACGCGTGCGGCGAAAGTGACGGGAAGGCTGTACTTTTCCACCCACTCGTCCTCGAGGGTGCGGGCGCCGGCGACACCCTTGAGCGCGTTCTTCCACATGGTGGGAACATCTCCGCCGATGGGCGTTGTGGCACCCAAACCGGTGATGACTACTTTGCGGGCCATGATTCACTCTCTCGAAGACGTTGGTGGTGCGGGAACTGCAAAACTGCGCTGACGCGGCGGCCGCCGCCGGCGAGGGCAGCGGCCGCCGGCGGATTACGCCTGGGCTTTGGAAATGAAGTCCACGGCGTCGCCGACGGTCTTCAGGTTCTTGACCTCTTCGTCCGGGATGCGTACGCCGAACTTCTCTTCGGAGTTGACGACGATGGTCATCATGGAGATGGAGTCGATGTCCAGGTCATCGGTGAAGGACTTGTCCAGCTCGACGGACTCGGGGGCCAGACCGGTTTCCTCGTTGACGATCTCGGCGAGGCCGGCCAGGATTTCTTCGTTGCTAGCCATGTTGGCTCCTTTTTCTCGTGACGCCGGCAGGAGCCGGCGTGGGTTGTCCAACCGCGGAACGGTGGGGTGTTGGGGGACGCACAGGTTACGGAAGAACGATAACCTGTGCGCCGAAGACCAGGCCTGCGCCGAAGCCGATCTGGAGGGAGAGCTTGCCGCTGAGCTCGGGGTTTTCCTTCAGCAGCCGGTGCGTGGCCAGGGGAATGGAGGCCGCTGAGGTGTTGCCGGCGTCGGCGATGTCACGGGCAATGATGACGGACTCGGGCAGTTTCAGCTGCTTGGCCATTTCGTCGATGATGCGCATGTTCGCCTGATGCGGCACAAACGCGCCAAGGTCCTCGGCGGTGACGCCGGCGGCGTCCAGCGCGCGCTGGGCGACCTTCGCCATTTCCCAGACAGCCCAGCGGAAGACGCTCTGGCCGTCCTGGCGCAGGGTCGGCCACAGCTTGCCGTCGCGGGCGGCGACGTCCGACACGCCGACCTCGGTGCCGTCGGTTTCCGCGGCCAGCGACAGTTCGCGGATGTCCAGCATGGAATGGGTCATGCCGATGGTGCTGGACTTGCTGCCGTCCGAGCCCCAGACGGAGGGGCCGATTCCGGCCGCGTCGGAGGGCCCGACGACGACGGCGCCGGCGCCGTCACCGAGCAGGAACGAGATGGTGCGCTCCGTGTTGTCGATGAAGTCGGAGAGCTTCTCCACGCCGATCACCAGCACGTACTCGGCGGCGCCGGAGCGGACCAGGGCATCCGCCTGGGCGACTCCGTAGCAGTAGCCCGCGCAGGCGGCGGACACGTCGTAGGCCGGAGCGGGGGAGGCACCGAGCCGGTGCGCGATCTCGGCGGCCGCTGACGGCGTGGCGAAGGGATGCGTGACGGTGGAAACGATGACGGCGCCCAGCCGGGAGCCCTCGATTCCGGCGCTCTGCAGGGCGTCGCGGCCGGCGGCCTCGGCCATGTCCACCACTGATGTGCCCTTGTCGGCGCGGTGCCGGGTGACGATGCCGGTGCGCTGGCGGATCCACTCATCAGAGGAGTCGATCCACTGGCAGACATCTTCGTTGCTCACGATGACGTCCGGGCGGAAGGCGCCGATGCCGTGGACGCGGCTGAACTGGTGGACGGGGGACTGCTTCAGGGTGGGCGTGCTCACGCGTTACCTTCTCCAATGGTGGTTGCTGCTGTTGCTGCGGCGGACGTGGAGGAGTGTTCGGTGATGAACTCCCGCGCGGCGTCGAGGTCTTCGGGGGACTTCAGGGCCAGGGTGGGCAGGCCCTTGAGTCCGCGGCGGGCCAGGCCGGTGAGGGTGCCGGCCGGAGGCAGTTCCAGCATTCCGGTGACTCCCATGGCGGCCATGGACTCCATGCACAGGTCCCAGCGCACGGGCCGGGAGACCTGGCTGATCAGGCTGTCGAGGTTGGCTTCGCCGGAGACGACGGCGGCGCCGTCGTAGTTCGAAAGCAAAGTGGGGCGCGGGGCGGCCGGGCGCAGCTGCGGGCGGAGGGCTTCCAGGACGCTCACGGCCGGTGCCATGTGCGCGGTGTGGAAGGCGCCGGCTACCTTCAGCGGAATCACGCGGGCCTTGGCGGGAGGGGCGGCGGCGAAGGCGGCGAGCTGCTCCAGGGTTCCCGCGGCGACTGTCTGTCCGCCGCCGTTTGCGTTTGCTGCCGTGAGGCCGGCGGCGGCAAGCGCGGCCGCCACCTCGTCCGGATCGCCGCCCAGAACGGCGCTCATGCCGGTGGGCGTGTCAGCTGCGGCGCGGGCCATGGCGTTGGCGCGTTCGCGGACAAACATGAGGGCGTCGGCTTCGGTGAGCGCACCCGCCAGGGCCGAGGCGGTGATTTCCCCGACGGAGTGGCCGGCGACGACGGTGGAGGCGGTCAGCGCCTGCGGCTGCAACAGCAGCCGTGCGGCCATCAGCCCGGCGGCCACAATCAGCGGCTGGGCCACTGCCGTGTCCTTGATGGTCTCCTCGTCGGAGACCGTGCCGTGGGCGATCAGGTCCAGACCTGCGAGGGAGCTCAAGGCTTCGAGATGTTCCCGGACACCGGGCAATTCCAGCCACGGAGAAAGGAAACCTGGCGTTTGGGACCCCTGGCCGGGGCAGACAATAGCGAGCACGTATCAAGCTTTCCAAAGAGTCGGGAAGATACCGGGTGTTTGCGTAGACCAAGCTCTGTGTGAGCAGTTGTAGGAAGTCTACAAGGGAAGGTGATGGATGCAACCCGCTCAGGAGCGGGTGGCCGGGCGCTCCGGGACCGCTTTTCCGGGCGGCGCCAGGCGGCCCACCACGAGGGCGGTCTGCAGTACGAAGGCCTCTCGCGGCAGCATCGGGTCCCAGCCGGTCACGTCGCAGACCCGGCGCAGCCGGTAGCGGACCGTGTTGGCGTGGACAAAGAGTTCCCGGGCCGTTGCCTCCAGGGAATGCCCGAGCGACAGGTAGGCGGAAAGGGTTTCCGCCAGGCCGTTGGAGGCGCCGAGCAGTGGCCGGTAGATGCTCCGCACCAGGGCCTGGCGGGCGCTGTCGTCGCCGGACATGACCCGCTCGGGCCAGAGGTCGTCGGCGGCCACCGGGCGCGGCGCCGCCGGCCAGGCGCGGGCCGCGGTGAGTCCGGCGAATGCCGCCTGCGCCGACGGTCCGGCGTCGACCAGGGACTCGGCGGGCGGGCCGTAAACGACGGGACCGGGGCCGAAAAGTTCGGCAAGCCGGGCGTAGGAGCCGGGGGTGTCCTCCAAGCCGCCGAGCACCAGGATGAGCCGTTCGCCCTGGATTCCCACCAGGGCGTCCTCGGTGAGCCGTGCCGTGGCGCGGCGCAGTTCGTTGACGAAGGAGGCATTGGTGTCCGACGGCGAGCTGCCCACCATTACGGTGATCCGGGCCGTGGAGGTCCAGCCGACGGCGGCGATGCGGGAGCGCAGGGCGTCCGAACTCTCGCCGCGCAGGATGGCATCCACCACCAGGGCTTCCAGTCGCGTGTCCCAGGCCCCTCGGGTCTCCGCGGCGCGGGCGTAGACATCGGCAGCCGCGAAGGCCACCTCCCGGGAATAGCGCAGGACGGCGATGCGCAGCTGCCCCTGGACGTCGTCGTCGGCGAGCTCGGGAACGCGGTCCTCCACCACCTGCACCACCACCCGGATCAGCTGCAGCGCCTTCTGCAGGCTGATCGACCGGGTGAGTTCGGTGGGTGCGGTGCCGAAGACATCGCTGAGGACCCAGGCGGGGGAGGCCGGACGCTCGTACCAGTTCACGAACGAGGCGATGCCTTTTTGGGCGACCATGCCCAGGGCCGAGCGTTCATCGGGGCGCAGGCCCCGATACCAGGGCAGTGACACGTCCAGCTGCTTGAGGGTGGCGGTGGAGAGCTTTCCGATGTTGGCTTTGAGCCGCTCCACGGTGGTGGGATCCGCCGGATCGGCACGCATCCCGGGTTGGGGCGAGGCTGTGCTGCGAGTCACTGGCATAAAGCGAGTTTACGGTGTCGGCGGATCAAGCACCATTTTGTGTGAAGGCTACAACTCGGGGTATGGGATCAGCCCACCGATCCGAGTTTGCGGAACCGCTCGGTCCGCTGTGTCAGCCGTTCGGCGGCGGGCTCCGTTCGAAGCGACGCCAGCTCGTATTCCACCGCTTTGGCCATGCGGCGGCAGAAATCCGGTGCTTCGGCGGCGGCGTCGGGCTCTTCGGGAACGATGTGGTCCACGATGCCGTGGGCGGCCAGCGCGGACACCGTCACGCCCTGCGCCTCGGCCATTTCCGCACCGTGGAGTGTGTCCCGATAGACAATGGCGCTTGCACCCTCGGGCGGCAGCGAGGAGAGCCAGGCGTGCTGCGCAGCGATGGTGCGGTCGGCCGGCAGCAGGGCCAGCGCGCCGCCGCCGGCACCCTGGCCGAGCAGGACCGAGACCGTGGGGCAGCTCAGGCCGACCAGGTCATTCAGGCTGCGGGCAATCTCACCGGCCAGGCCGCCTTCCTCCGCTTCCTTGGACAGTGCTGCGCCGGCGGTGTCGATCACCGTCAACAGGGGAAGGTTCAGTTCTTCGGCCAGCCGCATGCCCCGGCGCGCCTCCCGGAGGGACGCCGGACCCAGCGCGGGCTGTTCCGATCCGCGCTGCCGGTCCTGGCCCAGCACCACGCATGCGGTCTGCCCGAAGCGCGCCAGCGCCAGCAGCAGGCCCGGATCCTTCTCGCCCTGCCCGGTGCCGTTCAGGGGCAGGACGTCGGAGGCGCCGAAATGCAGGAGCTGGCGGACACCGGGCCGGTGCCGGTTGCGGGAAATGGTGATGGATTCCCAGGCCGGCACTGCTGCCGGTGCACTGTTCAGGGAGTCGGGTTCGGTTACCGGCAGGACCGGGCCCGGGAGCAGCATGGAGAGGGCGCGGTGAACGGTCTCGGCGAGCTCCTCCGGGCGCAGGACGGCGTCCACCAGCCCGCGGGCCTGCAGGTTCTCCGCCGTCTGGACGCCTTCCGGGAAGGCTTCCCCATACAGGGACTGGTAAACGCGCGGCCCGAGGAAGCCCAGCAGGGCTCCGGGCTCAGCAACCGTGATGTGGCCCAGCGAGCCCCAGGACGCCATGACGCCTCCCGTGGTGGGATGGCGCAGGTACACCAGATACGGCAGCCCGGCCTCCTTGTGGCGGCGCACCGCTGCCGTGATCTTGACCATGGACAGGAAGGCGAGGGTGCCTTCCTGCATCCGGGTGCCGCCGGAAGCCGGCCCGGCGAGCAGGGGCAGGCCTTCCCGGGTGGCGCGTTCGACGGCGTCGGTCAGCCGGTCTGCGGCGGCAACGCCGATGGACCCGCCCAGAAAGCCAAACTCGCAGACGACCAGGGCGACGCGGCGGCCCCGGACCAGTCCTTCACCGGTCAGTACCGATTCATCCTCTCCGGTCTTCTCCCGCGCGGCAGCCAGGTCGGCCTCGTAGGCGTCGCTGTGACCGGTGTAGGCCACCGGCTCGTCCCAGGAGCGGAACGATCCCGGATCCACCACAAGATCCAGCAGTCCGCGGGCGTTCAGCCGCCGCGGCTTCGCCTGCACGCTCACGCTTCCACTCCCTTATCGGCCGTCGGCGCCTGGTCGGTCGCGGGTGCCTTGTCGGCCACGGGCGCCTGGCTGCCGGCCAGCCAGCTGCGGATGTCGCTGCCGTGCTGGTTGAGCAGCGGCGGGGCCTGGTGCTCGCGGTTGGTGGTCTCAGTGCCTTCGGCGGCGGAGAAGAACCGCAGGGGAGGGCCGGGCAGAGCGATCTTGCCCAGGACGGGATGATCGACGTCGACCACCAGTCCCTGCGAATGGACCTGCTCCCACTCGTAGACCTCATCGAGCGTGCGCACCTTGCCGGCGGGGATGCCTGCGGCGCGCAGCTTCTCCAGGAGGGGTTCGGCGTCGAACTCCGCGAAGGCCTCCTCGACCGCGGCGATCACGGCGTTCCGGTTGCGGACCCGCTGCGCGTTGCCGGCAAACTCGGGACGTGACGTGTCGATGCCGAAGGTCGCCGCAAAGGTCTCCCACAGTTTCTCGCTGCCCACGCTGATTTGGACCTTGCCGCCGCGGCAGGAGAAGAGGCCGTAGGGGGCGATGGAGGGATGGTGGTTGCCCTGTGCTGCGGGCACCTCGCCGGCGACGGTGTGCCGGGTGCCCTGGAAGGCATGGACGCCGACGACGGCGGCCAGCAGCGAGGTGCGGACTACCTGGCCCTTTCCGGTGCGCTCGCGTTCGAGCAGTGCGGCCAGCAGGCCGAACGCGCCGTACATGCCGGAGAGCAGGTCTGCGATGGGCACGCCGACGCGCTGGGGGTCCTCGGGACCGGAGCCGGTCAGCGACATCAGGCCGGCCTCGCCCTGGACAATCTGGTCGTAACCGCTGCGGGTGGCTTCGGGGCCGTCATGGCCAAATCCGCTGATGGACAGGATCACCAGCCGGGGGTTGAGTTCATGCAGCCGTTCCGGCGAGAAACCCAGCCGGTCCAGGACGCCGGGACGGAAATTCTCCACCAGGACATCGGCCCGCCGGACCAGGTCGCGGAGCACCTCCACGCCGTCGTCGGACTTCAGGTCGAGGCTGATCGATTCCTTGTTCCGGTTGCAGGACAGGAAGTACGTGGCCTGCTGGTCGTCGTCGGGCCCGACAAACGGCGGACCCCAGCTGCGGGTGTCGTCGCCGGTGCCGGGGGTTTCGACCTTGATGACGCGCGCGCCCAGGTCGGCGAGCATCATGCCGGCGTGGGGGCCGGCCAGGGCGCGGCTGAGGTCGACGACGAGGTAGCCGTCCAGCGGACCGCGGGCGGTTTCAGTGGTGCTCATGAGGGTTCCTTCTGGTTGGAGTGCTGTAGCGGCGGTGGGGGGGTGGAGCTCCGGCGGCTGTTTAGAGCCAGCCGGGCACCACCATGACCAGCCAGGCCACCAGCGGCCCGGCGACAACGATGATTCCGCTGTAGCTGAGAATCTGCTTGTAGAAGCGGTCCTTGTCCAGGCCCTCGGGGGCATTGGCCAGCACCAGGGCGCCGTTGGTGGAGAAGGGCGAAACATCCACGATGGTGGAGGACACGGCCAGTGCGCAGATGAGGCCGACGGCGCCGATCTCACCGGAGGCGAGGAAGGGGACGGCCAGCGGGATCAGTGCCGCGAGGATGGCTGTGGAGGAGGCAAAGGCCGAGACGACGGCGCCGATGTAGCAAATGAGCAGGGCGGCCAGCAGCGGCATGCCCAGGCCGACGACGGCGTCGGACACGTACTCGACGGTGCCCGCTTCCTGCAGCACGCCAACAAATGTGAGCATGCCGCAGATGAGCAGGACTGTGGTCCAGCTGATTTTGTTGATCGTGCCCTTCTGGGCCTGCGGGGAAACCAGGGCAAGGATCATGGCGATGGTGATGGAGACAAAACCGACGTCGACCTTGAAGCCGAGGGCGATCACGGCGAGAGCTATCAGCCCTGCGATGGTTACGATCTGCGGGAACAGTTCGCGGCGGGTCTTGGTGGCCCCGATGCCGTCTCCGGCGGGGTCACGCGGGCCGTAAATGTCGGAGCCGAAGCCCTTGAAGGCCACGTCGGCGCGGCCTGCGGCGCTGAGGTTCATCCGTGCTTCGGCGACCTGCTCCACGAAACCGCCCGCGGTGCTGCTGCGCAGTTTGCTGCCGCCCAGGACGAAGAACAGGATCAGGGCGATGAACGTGTTGAAGAGCAGGCTGGCCATGAACACGGCAAAGGGGCTGGACTCCAGGTCCGTTGCGCCGATGATGCCGTTGACCGTGACGCCGTACACGGCGATGGGGGAGAAACCGCCGGCCTGCGCGCCGTGCACCACCATCATGCCCATCATCAGGGGGTTGATCTTGTGCTTGGCTGCAAAGCCGAGGGCGATCGGGGCCACGATGGCGACGGCTGCCGGCGACAGGGCGCCAACGGCCGTGATGACGGCGGTAATGGCGAACATGATCCACGGAATCAGTGCCACCCGGTTGCCGACGAGTCGAACAGCTCCGCGGACAAGCAGATCGATGGTGCCGTTGTTCTGCGCTATGGCGAAGAGGTAGGTTACGCCGACAATCGTCAGGAACAGGCCGCCGGGAAAGTTGGCCAGGATGTCGTCGGTGCTCATGTCGAGGAAGACGAAGCCCAGCAGGAAGGCGCCGACAAACGCCAGGGCCCCCATGTTCAGGGGCAGTACCGTGGCCAGGAGGAACATGGCCACCAGTATCAGGATGGAGAGGATTGGAGCGGACATCGTTGTTCCCTACGTCGAAGATCCCGGCCCAGCCCAGTGTCGGCGGCCGGAGTGCAAAAAGTGTGACGGACCCCACATTCGCCACTGGACTAGCCTCTTAGACTCTGGGCCTCTTGTCAATTGCTGGCTAGACTCATTCCGACCGCGCGGACGCCCGGTGAAGTGTAGAGAGAGGTGGCCATGTCCGGCAGCGGTGACGGCAAGTTTGTTCGGGTTTCACGGCCCCGGCTGTATGAGCGACTGGTGGAGCAGCTTCTGGGGTTCATCGCCTCGACAGGCTTGGGTCCCGGTGACCTTCTCCCGGCGGAGCGGGATCTGGCCGAACGCATGGGGGTTTCCCGTGCCACACTGGCGCAGGCACTGGTGGCTCTGGAGGTGCTCGGAGTCATTGATGTGCAGCACGGCACCGGAGCCGTCCTGGTGTATCGGCCCAGTGTGGCGTCAGTGCTGCGGGAGCTGCGCGAACACCGGGACCGGATGCCGGAAATCGTGGAGGCCCGCAGCACCCTGGAAGTGAAGCTGGCCGCGCTCGCCGCAGAGCGCCGCACCTCCGAGGACCTGGCTGCCGTTAATGCCGCCCTTGATGTCATGGCCGCTGAGATTGCTGACGGCAGCCGCGGGACCGAGGGAGATGAGCTCTTTCATCAGGCGGTTGCTGTCGCGGCGCACTCCTCGATCTTGGCGTCCATGATGACGTTCATTTCCGAGCTGGTGCGTGAAACGCGGCTGGCTTCCCTGGGTCAGCCCGGACGTCCGGAGCAGTCGCTCGAATCCCACCGTGCGATTGCCGATGCCATCCAGGCGGGGGACCCTGCGGCCGCGGCGGAAGCGATGCAGGCGCACATCAATCTGGTGTCCGAAACCGAGATGTAGGTTGCGCTGGCTGGCTGGCGCGCTGGCTGGCTGGCTGGCTGGCGCGCTGGCTGGAGCTGGCACGGAACCCAACGGAGCTGGCTTGCGCGCTGGCTGGCCGCCCACTTCATCCGATTGGCGGGTCTGATGCCGATACAAGTAATTTGGTGAAAAAGACGGGTATCTGATTGCCCGGATAAGGGCCTGTATGGGGGCGTTTTGGCCTGTTTTGGGATCCTTTTGGACTTTCTTAGAACCCGAAATGTCAGTGCCGGGTGAAAGTCTTTAGTCATGGATCAGAACGGATCTTCGACCGGGACTCCCGGCACTGGCGGTGAGACTGCAGCTTGCAGTCGGTTCGTCTTTGTCGCTGAGCCTGGGGTGGCCGGAGGTGAGCCGGGTGATGGGTTTACCGGCTCTCTGGTTCTGCAGGGTGTGGAGTCGTTGACTGAGGAGCAAACCGGGACGGTGTTGGCCCGGCTCAATCATTTGTCGCGGTGGGCACAGGCGCAGCAGGCTCGGGTCCTGTCCCGGCTGCAGACCGTTTACGAGGACGAGACGCTATCCGTTACCGGGTTGCGGGACGCGGAGATGGCGTTCAGTCTCGCTGCGGAGGAAGCCGCGACCATTCTGGGAGTGCCTACCGGTACGGGAAAGGCGTTGATGAGTCAGGCCGGTGATCTCTGCACCAGGAACACGGCCACGCTGAAGGCGTTGGAGGCCGGGCAGATCAGTTACGGTCACGTCGAGACCTTGGTGGAGCAGTGTGTGGGAGTGGTGCCGGCGGAGCTGCCCGGGTTCGAGGCCGAGCTGCTGGGTCTGGCTGCGGGCCAGACCAGAACCCAGTTCCGGGTGAAGGCGCACCGGCTGCGGGAGCAGTACTATCCGGAAACCATCGTGCAGCGGCAGGCGACGGCGTTTGAGCAGCGGACGGTGTGGGTGCGGCCGGAGCCGGACGGGATGTCCTGGCTCTCGGCGTTGCTGCCGGCCGAGAAAGCCCAAGCCATTTTTACTCAGCTCAGTGTTGCGGCCCGGGGTGAGCAGGCCGCCGGGGACACGCGCACGGTGGATCAGTTGCGCACGGATATCCTCACGGACTTGCTCGGCGGCCACGAGCATGAATGCCGGGACGAGTGCGGCAACGGTAGTGGTGCGGGTGCCGGCGGCAAGAGGGGCAAGGGCCGTCGTAAGGGGTCCGGTTCCGGTTCCAGCTCCGGGAAGGGGTCCGGGTCCTGCCGGATTGGCCATGGTCCCCGGGCGCGGACGGAGATTCTGGTGCTGATCAACGCCGAAACCCTCTTCGGCGCCGATGACCAGCCGGCGGAACTGAACGGATACGGACCGATCAGCCCCGTAACGGCCCGGCGGATGGCCCGCGAGGCCATGAAATGGACACCGGTGGAACGCGATCCGGACACCGAGGAGATCCTGCGGGTCGGGAAACGGCGGAAGGTCCCCGACGGATTGAAGCGGGTTCTGCGGGTGCGGGACGGGACCTGCCGGTTCCCGGGTTGCCGGACCAATGCGGTGATTTCCGAGATCGATCACACCAAGCCCTGGGCTCGGGGCGGGCCGACGGATCATGACAATTTGGAGCATTTGTGCCGGCGGCATCACATGTTCAAATCCGAAGGGTTCTGGAAGGCCAGGCAGCCTCGTCCCGGGGTGATTGAGTGGACCTCGCCGGGCGGCAGGTGTTACCGCACGGAACCGCAACTGAGCCTGTCCCGGGAAACCGGTAAGGGCTCTCAGGAAACCTGTGATGGTGCCAGCGGACTGCAAGCGGGTATCAAGGCGAATGGTGGCCAGGCGAATCGCGGAGGCAACACGACGGGCGTTGATCCATCACGGGCCAATGATGCCGGCGCTCCAAGCGCCCCCAGTGCTCCAAGCGCCCCCGGCGGTCCGAGTGCTCCGAGTGCTCCAAGTGCTCAAGACGATCCGGACGACTACGGAGGCGACCCGCCACCCTTCTAGGGTCCTCAGGATCCAGGCAAAAGATCAGGATCCAGACAAAAGGTCAGGATCCGGACAAAAGAAAAGAACCGCCGCGGATGCGGCGGTTCTTTTCTTCACTCCTGCGAGCAGGAGATCAGCAAACGTTACGCGTCGCCGCCGGCGTTGCCGGAGGTTCCTGCGTTGACGTTGAGCAGGTCGTACTTCTTGATCGCTTCAGTCGGCGCGCTGGCGTCGACCTCGCCGCGGCGGGCGAGCATTTCCAGGGTCCGAACGACCATGGAGTGCGAATCAATCTTGAAGTACCGGCGTGCTGCGGCCCGAGTATCGGCAAACCCGAAGTCGTCGGCACCCAGAGTGGCGAATTCGTTGGGCACGAACTGCCGGATCTGGTCCGGAACGGCCTTCATGTAGTCGGTGGTCGCGACAATCGGACCGGTGGCACCGGCCAGCTGCTTGGTCACGAACGGCACGCGGGGCTCGGCGTCGGGATGCAGGAAGGCATCTTCCTCGGCGGCCAGGCCATCGCGGCGAAGTTCGTTCCACGACGTCACGGACCAGACATCGGCGGAAACGCCCCAGTCATCGGCCAGGATTTGCTGAGCTTCCAGGGCCCACGGCACTGCAACACCGGAGGCCAGCAGCTGGGCGCGCGGGCCATCGATCTTTGCCGGAGCCAACAGGTAGATGCCCTTGATGATTCCTTCGACGTCCAGCTCAGCGGGAGCCTTCGGCTGCAGGATCGGCTCGTTGTAAACCATGATGTTGTAGATGACGTTCGGATCCTCGGAATCCGGACCGTACATCTCCTCAAGACCGTGGCGCATGATGTGCCCGATCTCGTATCCGTAAGCCGGGTCGTAGGTCTTCACAGCCGGGTTGGTCGAAGCCAGGATCGGGGAGTGGCCGTCAGCGTGCTGCAGGCCCTCGCCGGTCAGGGTGGTCCGTCCCGCGGTTGCGGAAATCAGGAAGCCGCGGGCCATCTGGTCGGTAGCCGCCCAGATGTAGTCTGCGGTGCGCTGGAATCCGAACATCGAGTAGAAGACGTAGACCGGAATCAGCGGCTCGCCGTGGGTGGCGTAGGAGGTGCCGGCCGCGGTGAACGCAGCAATGGAGCCTCCTTCGTTGATGCCCACGTGCACGATCTGGCCCTGCGGGGACTCCTTGTACGCCAGGACCAGGTCGCGGTCCACGGAAAGGTAGTTCTGTCCCTTGGGGTTGTAGATCTTCGCCGTCGGGAAGAACGAGTCCATACCGAAGGTCCGGGCCTCATCCGGAATGATCGGCACAATCCGCTTGCCGAACTCCTTGTCCCGCATCAGGTCCTTGAGCAGGCGCACGAAGGCCATGGTGGTGGCGGCCATCTGCTTGCCGGAACCGCGGTTGGCGACCTCGTAGGCCTTGTCGCCGGGCAGTGCCAGAGGGGCGTGCTTTACCCGGCGCTCCGGGACGTTGCCGCCCAGCTCACGCCGTCGTTCCAGCATGTACTTGATCTCGGGAGTGTCAGCGCCCGGGTTGAAGTACGGCGGCTGGTAGGGATCGCGCTCGAGGTCCTCGTCGCTGATCGGGATGCGGAGGTGATCGCGGAAGGCCTTCAGGTCATCCAGGGTCAGCTTCTTCATCTGGTGCGTGGCGTTGCGGCCTTCGAAGTGCGTGCCCAGGCCGTAACCCTTGACCGTGTGGGCCAGGATGACAGTCGGCTTGCCCTTGAACTCAGTGGCTGCCTTGTATGCCGCGTACACCTTGCGGTAGTCGTGGCCGCCGCGCTTGAGGTTCCAGATTTCCTCGTCGGTGAGCTTCGCGACGAGTTCCTTGGTCTCAGGGGTCTTGCCGAAGAAGTGGTCGCGGACGAATCCGCCGTTCTCGGCCTTGTAGGTCTGGTAATCGCCGTCCGGGGTGGAGTTCATGATCTCCACCAGCGAGCCGTCCTTGTCCTTCTCGAGGAGCGAGTCCCACTCGCGGCCCCAGACAACCTTGATGACGTTCCAGCCGGCACCGCGGAAGAATGCCTCAAGTTCCTGCATGATCTTGCCGTTGCCGCGCACCGGTCCGTCGAGGCGCTGCAGGTTGCAGTTGACCACGAAGGTGAGGTTGTCGAGCTTGTCATTGGCAGCCAGCTGGAGCAGGCCGCGCGACTCGGGCTCGTCCATTTCGCCGTCGCCCAGGAAAGCCCAGACATGCTGATCCGATGTGTCCTTGATTCCGCGGTTCTGCAGGTACCGGTTGGACTGGGCCTGATAGATCGCGTTCATGGGGCCGATGCCCATTGACACCGTGGGGAATTCCCAGAAGTCGGGCATGGAGCGCGGGTGCGGGTAGGAGGACAGGGCGTGTCCCTCGCGGGACTTCTCCTGCCGGAACCCGTCCATGTCTTCCTCGGACAGGCGGCCTTCCAGGAAGGCGCGCGCGTACATGCCGGGGGAGGCGTGACCCTGGAAGTAAATCTGGTCTCCGCCGCCCGGATGGTCCTTGCCCCGGAAGAAGTGGTTCATGCCCACTTCGTACAGGGTTGCAGCACCTGCGTAGGTGGAAATGTGCCCGCCGACGCCGATTCCCGGACGCTGCGCGCGGTGCACCATGATGGCGGCATTCCAGCGCAGCCAAGCGCGGTAGCGGCGCTCAACTTCCTCGTCACCGGGGAATTCCGGTTCCTGGTCCACCGGGATGGTGTTCACATAATCAGTCGTGGTGACCATTGGTACGCCCACTGACTGTGCACCGGCGCGCTGGAGCAGCGAACGCATGATGTACTGAGCCCTTTCGGTGCCCTGGGAACGGATCAGTTCATCCAGCGACTGCATCCATTCCGCGGTCTCCTCGGGGTCACGGTCCGGAAGCTGGTTGGTTAACCCGCTCAGGATGTCCGTTGTGTCTTCTGCGGCCACGGCAAACCTCTTTCATGTACAGATTGCGTCTGCACGAATACGTCTGTGGGGATCCGGTTCTTTCACCGGACGAGCACTGTGGCTGTGCGGATGCTGGTGCCTCCGGAGCCTATGTCTTCCACTCTAGTCCCGCTGAGTGGCTGTTGCGTAGCCCGTTCGCTATTGGCTGTCCGGCGCCGGCGTACACGCGATACCTTGCCGCCGGAACCTTGTACGTTGCGGACAAAAGGTGTTGGCTTGTGTCCTAGACACCACATCTCGTCCAAATATGTGATTCCCTTGTATTTATGCAGTCAACCAGGAGGAGTGAAGTGAGCGAGGCCGAAGCCGTCACGGATAAGAACGTGGCGGGAAGATTGGGTTTCAAAGACCAAGACCTGATTCAGGAATTCGGTTACGACGAGGACGTCGATTTTGACCTCCGCGACGGCCTCGAGGACTTGGTGGGGAGCGAGCTCCTGACGGAAGAGGACCACGACGTCGTAGACGGAGTCATCCTCTGGTGGCGGGCCGACGACGGGGACCTGGTGGACGCGCTGGTGGATTCCATCACCACCCTCGACGACGGCGGAGTCGTCTGGGTCCTGACCCCCAAATCCGGACGGGTCGGGTACGTCCCCCCGGCTGACATTGAGGAAGCCGCGCCTACATCCGGCCTGCACGTCACGACATCCGCGGCGGTCAGCAGCGACTGGGCAGCAACCCGCCTGGTCGCCCGCCGCAAGAAGTAGCACCCGCTTTGCGTCGAAGTCCGGTTCCGGCTGCTGCACCGCAGCGGCCGGCGCCGGACTTTTCGCTGCCCAATCAGTTTGGCGAACCGGTTTCCCTGTCCGTTCTTCGGGGAACACCCGTCGTTCTCGTGTTCTACCCCTTTGCTTTCTCGGGTGTGTGCACCGGAGAGCTGGATGAGCTTCAGGGTGCCCGGGATGAGATCGCCCGTGCGGGCGCCCGGTTGCTGGCGGTGTCCTGTGACTCAAAATACGCCCTGCGTGCCTATGCGCAGCAGCGCGGCTATTCCTTCGACCTGCTGGCCGATTTCTGGCCGCACGGCCAGGTGGCGGATGCCTACCAGGCGTTCGACGCCGATTTGGGACGTCCGGTCCGGGCCTCCTTTATCATCGATGGTAGAGGCCTGATCCACACCGAGATCCGGTCGGATCCCGGCACTCCCCGTCCCCTGCAGGCCTATCTGGACGCACTCAAGGAGATGCCTTCGGAATGACCAACGCACCTCAGTTCTTCGATTCACCTTCCTCCGGACAAGTTTCCTCCGGACCGGTCTCTTCCGGACAGGCCGGATCCGGGCAGGGAAGGCCCGGACTGGGGCTCACCGGATTTGTCCGCTCGGAGCCGACACCGTCGGCCCCTGCGCCCACGCCCGACGAGGAACGCCTGCTCCGCCGGGCGGTGCAGCTGTTGGGCGGTCGCCGCCTGGCTGTCCTGACCGGTGCCGGCATGAGCACGGATTCGGGCATCCCCGACTATCGGGGACCTGAAGCCCCGCCGCGCAAGCCCATGACGTACCAGGAGTTCGTGGGGGACCCCGAGCTCCGCCGCCGCTACTGGGCACGGAACCATGTTGGCTGGCACCATCTGCGCCACGCCCTCCCCAACGCCGGCCACGCCGCCGTCGCCCGCTTGGAACGCCGGGGCCTGACCACCGGCCTGATTACCCAGAACGTGGACCGGCTGCATGCCGACGCCGGCAGTGCCCTCGCCGTCGACCTGCACGGGCGCTTTGACCGCGTCCTGTGCCTGGACTGCGGCACCCGATATTCCCGCCAGACCGTGGCCCGGTTACTCGAGGAATTGAACCCCGGCTTCCTGGAGCGCACCCGGCTCGATGGCGACATCGCGCCCGACGCCGATGCGGACGTCGCGGACACCGAGGATTTCGTGGTGGCCGGCTGCCCCGTCTGCGGCGGTCTGCTCAAGCCGGATTTCGTCTATTTCGGCGAAAACGTTCCCCGCGACCGGGTGGCCGCGGCCTTCGCCATGCTCAACGCCGCCGACGCGCTGCTGGTCGCCGGTTCGTCGCTGACGGTGATGAGCGGACTGCGGTTCGTCAAGCACGCACACAAGAGCGGCAAGCCAGTGGTGATCATCAACCGCGGATCCACCCGTGGGGATGACCTCGCGGATCTGAAAATAGAGGCGGGAGTGGCCACCGCGTTGGAGTATTTGGCGGCGGAACTGCCCGACCTGTCGCACGATTTTGGCGCTGATTAGGAGAAATCCTCATCCGTCCGGTAAAGTAATTCCTCGTGATGCGGCGCTGATCAAGGAGATCTTGAAAGGCATAACGGTCACAAAGGGTCTTTAGCTCAGCTGGTAGAGCGCCACGTTTACACCGTGGATGTCATCGGTTCGATCCCGGTAGGACCCACCGCAGAAGTACAGCGGTACAACGAAAACCCCGTCGTCCGGTTCCGGACGGCGGGGTTTTCTGTTTGTGTCTGCAGGTCCTCGGCGCGGCGTTTCCCGGCCGCAGCGGACAGTTAGGACACGGGAAGGGGAACCGGGAGCCGGTCCGCTCCGGATTCTGACTCCGGAACCGCCGCAGCAGTCCCGTCCGCCGGCGCCAAATAGGCAGCCAGGCTGTCATCCATCGCCTCGATCCAGCGTGTATGGTGCTGCTGCGCCATGGTCCCGGTGATCACCGAAGGATGCACGACGTCGCGGTAGCCCATGATGTCCCGCTGCTTGTCCTGCATCCAGGCCTTGAACAGCTCTGAGACGGCGGCCAGGTCGAAGTCGGGGTAGTCGGTGCGGTCGATGAGGTCCCGGACGTAGGCAGTCTGGAAGTCGGCGCCGTCGTCGTGCGTGACCAGTGCGTCCTGCGCTGAAAGCCAGCCGGCGATGTCCGCCGCGCGTTCCTGCGCCGTCGGCACCGTTATTCTGCCCATGATGACGTCGCGGGCGTACCAGGCCTGCGCATCGAACATATTGAACGTGTAGTACTGGTCCTGCATGCCCAGGTAGATCAGGTTCGGGTTGTCCTGCCACAGGACGCCCTTGTAGAGGTCTGCGGGATAGAGGACGTTCCGGGACACCAGGGAGAGCTCCGAGGGTAGGAACGGGAAGGTGTGGCGGTAGCCGGTGCACAGCACGACGGCGTCCACCTCCTTGGTGCTGCCGTCCAGGAACTGCGCGGTGCGGCCCGCGAAGCCGGTCACGAGCGGACGTTCCTCGATGCCCTCCGGCCAGTCATAACCAAGTTCGTGACTGCGGTAGCTGATGGTGACCGAGCTGGCTCCCATCTTGTAGGCCTGCGAGCCGATGTCCTCGGCCGAATAGCTGCTGCCGATCATGAGGATGTTGCGGCCGGCGAAGCGTTCGGCGCCGCGGAAGTCGTGCGCGTGCAGGACCTCGCCGGGGAAGGTATTGATTCCGGGAAACTCCGGGACCACAGGGCTGGAGAAGTGCCCGATGGCGACCACCAGCGTATCGAAGACGTGGGTTTCGGTGTTGCCCGTGACCAGGTCTTCCACTTGAACGGTGAACTCCGCCGCCTCCTCGTCCCAGGAAACCCATCGGGCCACGGTGTTGAAGCGGACGTACTTTCGCACGTCGCTCTTTTCGACCCGGCCCTTGATGTAGTCAAAAAGGACCTCCCGCGGGGGATAGGAGGAAATCGGGCGGCCGAAGTGCTCGTCAAAGCTGTAATCAGCGAACTCGAGGCATTCTTTGGGGCCGTTGGACCAGAGGTGGCGGTACATGCTTGAATGCGCCGGCTCGCCTGCCCCGTCCAGTCCTGTCCGCCAGCTGTAGTTCCACTGGCCGCCCCAATCCGACTGTTTTTCGAAGCAGACAATGTCCGGAACTTCAGCACCGAGCGCGCGAGCCGATTCGAAGGCGCGCAGCTGTGCCATTCCGCTGGGACCGGCCCCAATGATTCCTACCCGTTGTGTCATATGTCTCCTCGATTCAGGGGCCTCGATGCCGCAGCGAGGATTTCCGGGTCCGGAGGACGGGGATAAGCGGCGCGCGGCCGCGCAAAAGGGGAAGCTGAAGTGTGGCGCCCGGATTCAATCCGTCAGGAGAAAGGGGCGGCAGGTTCTGCCGGCAGGAAACGGCGAAAGCGGCATCCGGCACAGTTTGCGTACGGCCAGTCCGAGGCCCGATGAGCCGGCCAGCCGCCCTGCAACGGAATCAGGTCTCTCCGGTGAAGTCAAAACGGACCGGCCAGCTTCAGCCCCGGGCACGGCAGGGTCCGGGTGACGCCGGCGGACAGCGCAGTCTTCATCAGGCCCCGTTTTCATCAGGCCCCGAACCGCAGCAGGCCCCGAACCGTGAAGTTCGCCACGCGGCAGTTCCGGCTGCGGCGGCCCTGCGCGGCAGGCCGGCGGCTACACAGTTTTCGGACAGAGTTCTCTGCTATCCAGATAGAGAAGCATTCCGCCGGAACCCGGACCGCAGCTCACCGACGCAAGCGCAAACTGCAAGCGCAAACCCTCAAGCGCGAACCTCAGGTACAAACAGGAACAGGGGGTGCAGACATGCCTACAGCCTTTACCCGTACTACACTCCGGCGCTCACTTGCGGCAGCGGCCGCGCTGCTGCTCCCGCTCACCGCCGGCTGCACGGGCCTGCCGGCCGCCGAGGAAGCTCCGGCGCCGGTCGAGGCCACCACGGAACCTGCCAATCCCGATTCCCTCCCTGCGGATGAGGCCGAGCAGCTCGACGCCGCGCTGAACAAGTACGCGGACCAGGCCGACGCCGAAATCTCCGCGGCCGTCTACGAGACCGCCACCGGCCGGGCCTGGTACTACAACCCAACCGCCGAATACCTCGAAGCCAGCTTGGTCAAAGTTCCCATCCTGCTGACCCTGCTGCGCCAGGCCACCGAGCAGGAGCGCGAGCTGACCCTGGAAGAGGAATACCTCGCCGTGATGATGATCGAATACAGCGACAATGACGCCACCACCACGCTTTACCAGGCCGTCGGAGGTGCGCCGGAGCTGTCCCGGACCTATGAGCTGCTCGGCGTGACGGAAACCCAGGCAGCCGAGATCTGGGGCGCCAATGCCACCGGCGTCGAGGACCAGCTCAAGGTCGCCCGCGCAGTGCTCGACGGCGTGGACTGGATCAACAGCGACCTGCAGGCATACGCCGTCGAACTAATGGAAAACGTGGAGGCCGACCAGCAGTGGGGGATCAGTGCCGGACTGCCGGCCGGCGGCGCCGAAGTCGCCCTGAAAAACGGCTGGCTGCAGGACGATGACCTGACCTGGAACGTCGGAAGCCTCGGATTCGTCCGCAGCGGCGGAGCGGAGTACGCGGTGGTGGTCCTGACCTCCGGGACCGAGACGATGGAAGACGGAGTTTCGGTGGTGGAGGACGTAGCCAGCGTCATCAACTCCTTCGAAACCACCGGAACCCCGGGCACCCCGCCTGCCGCAGGCGACACGGACGGCGCAGTGTGGCGGGCCGGCGGGCCTGAAGCATAGGCTTGTGGGTAAAGACGGCGGGTGAGCGCCGATCGCCGTGGCCCCTGGCTGGGGCCCCAAAGAATTCTGGAGAAAACTTGAGCGCACAAATTGGCGTCACCGGTCTGGCAGTAATGGGCGCAAACCTGGCCCGGAACTTGGCCCGGAACGGGTACACCGTGGCCCTTCACAACCGGTCGATCGAGAAGACTGACGCACTGCTGTCCGCGCACGGGGACGAAGGAGGCTTCATCCGCACCGAATCCCTGCAGGAGCTGGTTGATTCACTCGAAAAGCCGCGCCGGGTCCTGATCATGGTCAAGGCCGGGGCGCCCGTTGACTCGGTGATCGAGAAGCTGGTGCCGCTGCTGGAAGCCGGTGACATTGTCATCGACGCCGGCAACTCGCACTACGAGGACACCCGCCGCCGCGAGGCCGCACTGGCCGAAAAGGACCTGCACTTCGTGGGCGTCGGAGTGTCCGGCGGCGAGGAAGGTGCCCTGCTGGGCCCGTCCATCATGCCCGGAGGCTCCAAAGAGTCCTACGACTCCCTGGGTCCGATGCTGGAAAAGATCGCCGCCACGTACGACGGCAAGCCCTGCTGCACCTGGATCGGCACCGACGGTGCCGGCCACTTCGTGAAGATGGTCCACAACGGCATCGAATACGCCGACATGCAGGTCATCGGGGAAGCTTATGACCTTCTGCGCTCAGCCGCAGGCATCGAGCCGGCCGAACAGGCCAAGATTTTCACCGAGTGGAACACCGGTCAGCTCAGCTCCTTCCTGATCGAAATCACCGCTGAGGTCCTGGCGCACACCGATGCCCGGACCGGCAAGCCGTTTGTCGACGTCGTCGTGGACTCCGCCGGCCAGAAGGGCACCGGCCGCTGGACCGTGGTCTCGGGCCTGGACCTGGGCTCGCCCGTGTCGGCGATTGCTGAATCAGTCTTTGCCCGGGCACTGTCCTCGCAGCGCGGCCAGCGCGAAGAGGCCCAGGGCATCCTTGCCGGCGGCGAAGCTGCCGTTGAGCTGCCCGAGACCTTCGTGGAGGACGTCCGGCAGGCACTGTACGCCTCCAAGCTGGTCAGCTACGCCCAGGGCATCGACATGCTCACCAGCGCCGCCAAGACGTACGGCTGGGACCTGAAGCTTGATGAGATCGCGTCGCTGTGGCGCGCCGGCTGCATCATCCGCGCGGAACTGCTCGATGACATCATGAAGGCCTACGCAGGCGACTCCGCACCGGCCAACCTGCTGCTGGCCCCGGCCTTCGCCGAGTCCATTGCCGCCGCCCTGCCGGCCTGGCGCCGTGTGGTGTCCGTTGCGGTCCAGCTGGGCATCCCGGTGCCCGTCTTCTCCTCATCGCTGGCCTACTACGACGGCCTGCGCCGCAAGCGCCTGCCCGCCGCCCTGACCCAGGGCCTGCGGGACCTGTTCGGCGCCCACACGTACCACCGCGTGGACGACGAGGGGACCTTCCACACGCTGTGGAGCGGTGACCACTCCGAGATCTCGGCGGTGGACACCCACTAGCACCCGCAGACCGAGCACCCGCAGAACAGAAAAAAGGCCGCCGGCACCCTGGGAAATCCAAGGGGTGCCGGCGGCCTTTTGCCGTGGGTGCCAAATGTCCGGGCGGGACGCCCGGGCAGCAGCCAGAGGCAGAACCGTCAGATGTAGATTGCGGGGTCGATGTACTCGGCCGGGTCCACGGCCGGCTGGGTCTCTTTCACATGGCGGTGCCGCCAACGGGCCGGGATTCCGGTGATGATGGAATCGGCCGGAGCATCCTTCACGACGACGGCGTTGGCGCCGACGGCGCTGTTCTTGCCGATGGTCACCGGGCCTAGGATCTTCGCGCCGGCGCCCACGGTGACGCCGTCACAGATGGTGGGGTGCCGCTTGATCCGGGCCAGGGAACGCCCGCCGAGGGTCACGCCGTGATAGAGCATGACGTCGTTGCCGATCTCCGCCGTCTCACCGATCACCACTCCCATCCCGTGATCAATGAAGAAGCGCCGGCCAATGGTCGCCCCGGGATGGATTTCGATTCCGGTGGCGAAGCGGGTTGCCTGGGAGAGCACCCGGGCCGGGAAACGCAGCCCCGGCCGGGCCCACATCCTGTGGGTCAGGCGGTGCATCCAGATGGCGTGAAGCCCCGAGTAGATCACAATGTTCTCGAGCGACCCGCGCGCGGCCGGGTCATGGGACGCCGCGGCGTCGAGGTCTTCACGCAGGCGTGCAAACAGGCTCACAGAGGACTTTCTGCTCGGGCGGATCCCGGTGGGAGCCGGGAATTGAACGGGTCTCAGTTCCGGATGTCGTCGTACAGAACGGTGGAGATGTAACGCTCACCGAAGTCGCAGACCACGGCGACAATCAGCTTACCGGCGTTTTCCGGCCGCTTGGCCAGCTCAAGGGCCGCCCAGACAATGGCTCCCGAGGAAATGCCGCCGAGGATTCCCTCCTGCGTGCCCAGCGCCCGTGCGGTGGCCACGGAGTCCTCGATCGAAGCATCGATGACCTCGTCATAGATCTCGGTGTCGAGCACCTCGGGGACAAAGTTGGCACCCAGGCCCTGGATCTTGTGCGGTCCCGGAGAGCCGCCGTTGAGGATGGCGGAGTCCTTGGGCTCCACGGCGACGATCTGCACGCCGGGCTTGCGCTTCTTCAGGACCTGCCCGACGCCGGTGACGGTGCCGCCGGTGCCGACCCCGGCCACAAAGATGTCCACCTTGCCGTTGGTGTCTTCCCAGATCTCCTCCGCCGTCGTCTGGCGGTGGACCTCCGGATTGGCAGCGTTGGCGAACTGCTGGGCCCAGATGGCGTTCTCGGTGTTGGCCACGATCTCCTTGGCCTTGTCCACGGCGCCGCGCATGCCTTCGGAGCCCGGTGTCAGGACAATCTCGGCGCCGTAGGCGCGGAGCATGACGCGCCGCTCGGTGGACATGGTCTCCGGCATTGTCAGGATGACCTTGTAGCCGCGGGCGGCACCCACCATGGCCAGAGCGATGCCGGTGTTGCCGGAGGTGCCCTCGACGATCGTGCCGCCGGGCTTCAGTGCGCCGGCCTCTTCCGCGGCGTTGACGATGGCCACGCCGATCCGGTCCTTCACGCTGTTGGCGGGGTTGTAGAACTCGAGCTTGACCGCAACCTCGGCGTCAAGGCCTGCCGTCAGCCGGTTCAGCCTTACCAGCGGCGTGCCGCCGACCAGCTGCGTCACGTCGTCGTAAATCCGTCCCATGGTGTGTCCTCTATCCGTTGTGGGTGTTCTGGAAGCCTTGCGGCTCAAACGCCGCTGGTAAATACACGCAGCGGGGCCCGCTCAAGCCTATCGCCAAGCATGTGCAAGAGTCAGTTGTCAAGCCATTCGGCGTAATATTTCCTCGCCTTGGCGAGCTTGGGGTTGATGATCACCTGGCAGTAGCCCACCTCGGGGTGCTTGGCGTAGAAGTTCTGGTGTTCGGATTCCGCCACATGGAACTCCGGCAGCGGCGAGATTTCCGTCACGATGGGATTGTCCCAGTGTGCCTGGGCGCGGTCCCGGGCCTTCTCGAATTCCTCGCGCTCCGTCTCGTTCGTATAGAACATCGAAGAACGGTACTGGGTTCCGACGTCGTAGCCCTGACGGTTCAGGGTGGTGGGGTCGTGGGAGATGAAGAACATGTCCAGGATCACTTCACCCGGAATAATGTCCTCATCAAAGGTCACTGCAACAACCTCCGCGTGGCCCGTGGTTCCCGAACAGACGCTGCGGTAGTCCGGATGGGCGGTCTGCCCGCCGGTGTAACCGGAAACAACTTCGGTCACTCCGCGGGTCTTTTGATAAAGGGCGTCGAGGCACCAAAAGCATCCTCCGCCAAGTACATAGGTCTTCATACCCTCTATCAATGCGCGCACGCCCGGAAGAATTCCCGGTGCCGGGAACCGTCCGCTCTCCGCGCCGGGAACCGGGTGCGGCACGGCACGGCCGAATTGAGCGCGGGTTGCCGAGCGGGTACAACTGAAACCATGGAAACAAGCAAGCCCGCCGAAGGCAGCGAACCGGCGGCACCGGGAACGGAACCGGACCAGCACGCCGCGGCAAAAACCGATGCGGCTGAGTCCGCCGCAGCGACGGAGCCGGCCGTAACGGCAGAGTCCGCGGCAAAAACGGAACCGGCCGCAACGGCGGCAGCCTCCGTGCCCACCCTGGGAGATGTGCTGCTGGCCGCCGAGGAACTGTGGCCCGAAACCCTGGCCGAGGGCTGGGATGCCGTCGGTTTGGTGGCCGGACGCCCGTTCCGCGCCGTCGAACGCATTCTCTTTGCCGTGGACCCCACCGCCGAGGTGATCGACGAAGCCCTCGACTGGGGTGCTGACCTGCTGGTGACCCACCATCCGCTGTTCCTGAAGCCGGTCCATTCGGTGGCCGGCACCGGATTCAAGGGCGACGCCGTCCACCGCCTCATCGAAGGCGGATGCGCGCTGCTGACAGTGCACACCAACGGCGACAGCGCCGTCGGCGGAGTATCGGACGTCCTGGCCGACGCGTTCGGCCTTCACGGGGTCGTGCCCCTGGTTCCCGCCGAGGACGGACTGCCCGAGGAAGGCATCGGCCGGGTGGGGGAGCTGTCCGAAGCCACCACTCTGGCGGACTTCGCCAAACTGGTCTTCAGCATCCTGCCCGCCGTGGCCGGCGGCGTCCGCGTGGCCGGAGATCCGCACGGCCTCGTCCGCCGGGTTGCCGTCTGCGGCGGTGCCGGAGACAGCCTTTTCGACGCCGTGCGCCGGCATAAGGCTGACGTTTACGTCACAGCCGACCTGCGCCACCATCCGGCATCCGAGGCCCGCGAAGCGGCCGTCAACGGACGGCCCTACCTGATCGACGTCTCACATTTCGGCAGTGAATGGCTGTGGTTGACCCCCGCAGCCAACGCCTTGGAGAACGTGCTCAACGATCAGGGCTTCGCAGCGGAGATCCGAATCAGCGGCACCAACACCGATCCATGGGACTTTGTGCTGACCCCCGGGCTGAACTGATCTGCGCCCTTGGCATAGGCTAGGGGAGGAACCGGCCAGGTTGGTCCGGTCATAGGTGGAGGTTTTTCGGTGGCAAAAGCATCGTCGGCGGAGCAGCTGCGGCTGCTCGATTTGCAGGCTCTGGACAGTAACGTTCGTAAACTCCGGAACCGGGCTCGCAGCGTCAGCGACAACTCGGCCATCGCGGAACTTGGGCTGCAGCGGGCAGCGGCGCAGAGCAAGCTCGTGGCCGCCTCCACTGAGGCAGCCGACGTCACCCGCGAACTGACCCGTGCGGAGGCCGACGTCGCGTCAGTGGTGGCCCGCATCGAGCGCAACCGGAAACACCTGGACAGCGGCATGGGCACCTCCAAGGAGCTCACCGCCCTGCAGAGCGAAATGGAATCACTGCAGCGCCGGCGCTCCGATCTGGAAGACGTGGAACTGGAAGTCATGGAACGCCTGGAGGCCGCCAAGGCCGCCGAGGAGCAGTTCCGGCAGGCAGCACAGGCCATCGACGCCGAGGTGTCGGAGCTGGAGCAGGCGCGCGACGCCGAACTGGCCGAGATCGAAGCCGAACGCCTCACCGTCGTCGCCGAGCGTGAGGAACTGGCCGCCACCTTTGAACCGGCGCTGCTGGCAATCTACGAAAAGACACTGGCCAAGAACGGCATCGGCGCTGCGCGCCTGTTCAACGGAACCTCCGAAGGGTCCGGCATGCAGCTGAGCCCCGGAGACCTCGCCGACATCCGCAAGGCGGCCGAGGACGACATTGTGTTCTGCCCCGACTCCGGCTGCATCCTGGTGCGTTCCGCTGAGTGGGGCAGCTGATCCGTGACCCTGTTTGACCCGTCTGACGCTCCCGCCGCGCCTTCCGGCACCGAATCACCTGCCGGCCAGGCCGCGGGCGGCGTCCGGCGCACGCTGATTGTGGAGGCCGACGGCGGTTCCCGCGGCAACCCCGGGCACGCCGGCTACGGTGCGCTGGTGCGCGACCCCGATACCGGAGCCATCCTCGCCGAAAAAGCCGAGTACATCGGAAAGGCCTCCAACAACGTGGCCGAGTACTCCGGCCTGCTGGCTGCCCTGGAAATGGCGCATGAGATCGATCCCGACTGCTGGATCCTCGCCAAGATGGACTCCAAGCTCGTTGTGGAGCAGATGAGCGGGCGCTGGAAGATCAAGCATGAGGACATGCAGAGGCTGGCTGCGAAGGCGCGGGCGATCGTCAATCCGCGCCGGGTGAAGTACCAGTGGATTCCGCGTGAAATCAACAAGGACGCCGACAGGCTCTCCAACGAAGCCATGGACGCCGGCATGGCCGGAATTCCGTGGGTGCACAAGGGCGGTCTGGCGCTCAAGGGCGGTGTGGCATTCGCTGACGCCGCGCCGGCTCCGGAAGCATCTCCGGAGGCATCTCCGGAAACCGCTGCAGCGGGGGCAACCGCCGCGCAGCCGGCAGCCGAACAGGCGTCTGCCGCGGCGCCGTCCCCGTCGGGGCGGCTGCACCACGCCGAGATCTGGGTTCGGGACTTTCCGGCGGCCGAAGCCTCGCTGGGCTGGCTGCTGGAACGGCTGGGCTACCTGCGCACCGACGCGTGGGATTCCGGGGCCAAATGGCAGGGAGAGTACAGCTATCTCGTCATCGAAGCGGGGCCGGACGTGGCGGACGCCAACCATGAGCGTCGCCGGCCGGGCCTGAACCACCTGGCGTTCCGCGCCGGAACGCCCGCCGACGTCGAGCTGCTCGCCCGGCGCGCGGCAAGCCACGGCTGGACGCTGCTCTTTGCCGACCGGCATCCTCATGCGGGCGGTCCGGAGCACTACGCCGCCTACCTGGAAAACGGCGAGGGGTTCGAAGTGGAGCTGGTTGCCGACGGACCTGCTGAACAGGACTAGCCCGGCAGGACGATGTTCAGCTGGAACGGCTTGCGGGCAGTGGCCGGCACCAGTTCCGCCTCCCACTTTTCCTGAGCTGCCGCCAGCAGCTGTTCGGGAGTGGCCGGGTCGCTGCCGGCCCGGGTGAGCAGATGCCGGGCGAGCTCGCCCCGGGTGTGCTTGGCGAAGTGCGAAACCACGGTGCGTTTGCCGTTCCGCACCTGAAAGACGTTGACTGCCGCCGCCGTCGAGGGGTCCGGAGCCCAAGCCGCAGCGTAGGTGCTGGACCTGCAGTCCACCACCAGATGCCCGGCCGCGTGCTCGGTAAGGGCCTGGGCCAGATGCGCTTTCCAAAAGGACGCCAGCTTGCCGGTCTCCGGCAGCTTCACGGCCATGGAAAGCCGGTACGCCGGAATCGGATCGCTGAAGCCCAGCGCACCCCACAGGCCGGAGATGACGACGACGGCGTCGTCGGCCTTGCGCTGCTGGGCGGGGGTCAGCTCCGCGTAGCCCAGGGCGTCATACAGCACACCAGAGTAGATGCGGTGGGCCGGAGCGCAGGGTTCCTCGTGGAGCACAACGTTCCGGCGGACCTCGGCGGCCAATGACGGGCCGACACCCAGGATGCTGTGGGCCTCCGCTGCGGTGCTGGCCTCGGACAGCGCAGCGAGCACCTGTTTGCGGGCATCGGTGAGCTGCGGGAAGTGCAGCTTGTCGGGATCGAAGCCGGGACCGGTTACGGCCGGTGTTTTTCCTTCGGAGGGTGGCAGCAGAATCAGCACCAATTAATCGTACGCGAGCCGCGGCGTCCGCTTTCCCGCCCGCGTCCCCGGCCCGCGGTCCGGCCGATGAGAATCCGGAGAACCGCATTTAGGCGGTAGCATTGAGGCTGGACGGGTTGGCCAGGCGATCGCGTTGGTTCCTTTTTAAAGGTGCCGCCGAGGAAAGTCCGGGCTCCGCAGAGCAGGGTGGTGGGTAACGCCCACTCGGGGAAACCCGCAGGCCAGTGCCACAGAAAAGAAACCGCCGTCGGCAGTGTCCTCCCTGTGAGGACCACTGTCTTTCGGTAAGGGTGAAAAGGTGGTGTAAGAGACCACCAGCGTTCCGGGTGACCGGAACGGCTAGGTAAACCCCACCCGGAGCAAGGCCATACAGGACACGTTTGAGGGCTGCTCGCCCGAGGTGTTCGGGTAGGCCGCTCGAGGGCGCCGGCAACGGCGCCCCTAGATGGATGATTGCCGCCTCCGGCCCGGTAACGGACCGGAGATACAAAACCCGGCTTATCGGCCAGCCCGTCCCACTAAATCCTTGTTTATCCCCCGGAAGTTCCTCCCCTGGCAACAGGCCGGCGCGCCCGGCGCGGGGTTTTCCACAGGATTTGCGAAAGATCGCATCAATTAACCCGGCCCCGCGGTTTCCGGGACTATTCTGTGGCAATGTCCCAGACGCCAACGAAACGCCAGCCGCTGGTGCTCCGCAATGCGAATTTCCGGGCGTTGTGGCTTTCGTCGACTGCGGGAATTTTCGGTACCTCCGTGGCGGCGGTCGCCCTTCCCCTGATCGCAGCCGTGGAATTGGATGCTTCCGACTTTGCCGTCGCGGCCCTGTCCGGTGTGGGATTCCTGCCGTGGCTGCTGTTCGGCCTTCCGATCGGCGCCCTGGTGGACCGCTACCGCCGAAAACCAGTGGTGATGGCGGCCCTGGTGCTGCGGATAGCCGTGCTGATGTCCCTGCCGGTGGCGTTCTGGATGGACCGGCTTACCGTCCTGCAGCTGTTCGTGGTGTCGTTCCTGTCCGGCCTGGCTGCCGTTTTTTCCATGCTGGCCGAGTCTGCGCTGCTCCCGCGGGCCGTGCCGCGGGAGGAACTCATCGAAGGCAACGGGCTGATGACGGGCTCAGCCGCTTCGGCAGACGCCGTCGGCCGCGGCCTGGGCGGCTGGCTCACGGGGGTCTGGGGCGCTTCGAATTCGCTCCTGCTGCAGGTGGCGGCTTCGGTGGCGTCGCTGAGCTCGGTGGCTACCCTGAAGGTCACCGAAGCCGCAACCGTTCCGCGCGCCGGGAACCGGATCTTCCGTGACATGGGGGAGGGCCTTCGCTACAGCTTCAGTACGGCACCTCTGCGGACCATCCTGCTCGCCGGGGCGCTGTGGAACCTGGGCGGGGCCATCGTTGTATCGCTGATGGTGATTTTCGTGGTGCGCACCCTGGGGGAGTCCGGAGCCATGCTGGGCTTCCTGACGGCCTCCACGGCGCTCGGCGGAACCCTGGGCGGGCTGACCGTCCGGCGGGCCACCGAGCGCTGGGGATCGGGCACCGTGTGGCGCTTCTCGATGGTCCCGGCGGTGCTGGGCTATTCCTGCCTGCTGCTGATGACGCCGGGCTGGGGCTTGGTTCCCGGTTTTGCCGGCCTGTTCCTGGCCGGGTTCGCCATCTCCATGAACGTGGTGGTGGGCACCAGCTTCCGGCAGCGGGTCTGCCCGCCAAGCATGCTGGGCCGGCTGGGTTCCGCCTCCCGGATGGTGACGTGGGGAATGCTGGCCGTCGCAGGCGTGATCGGCGGAGCACTCGCGGATCCGCTGGGTGTCCGCGGAGCCATCATCACCGGGCTGGCCATTGCCGTCCTGGCTCCGGCCGTGGCCGCGTTCGGGCCGCTGCGCGGCATTCGGAACCTGGAGGATCTGGAGCCCGTTCCGGAGGAGAACATCGGAAAAAACACCGGTGAGCGCATTTCCGGGAGACCGTAACAGCTCCTTTGTGTGACTAACATCTCGCGCAACATGCAAGTGCGTCACGTGTGTCCTAATACACTTGGAGGGACCGAGGCGCGGGATGTCCGCAGCCTCGGACACACGTCGCACGCCGGATAATTCTGCAGCCACCGCTGCAGGGCCCGGGCGAACGCGAGTTGACCAACCGGCACAAAGCAGTGCCGGCTGAGAGAAGGATGTGAAGATCTTTGAGCCAGTTCTCCGATGCCTGCCTTGATACCTGGATGGACCGCGAGGCCCTCGCCGAGGCAATGATTCCGCTGATCGGGCGGCTGTACCGGGAAAACAGTGTGGTCACCTCGGTTTACGGCCGGCCGCTGGTCAACCGGTCAGTCATCGATATCCTCAAGGCGCACCGGTTTGCCCGGCAGATCGACGAAGTGGAGCTGCCGGTCTCCGACACGTACCCGCTGCTGCAGGCACTGACCGAGCTTGAGCTCGGTGCGGCGTCCATCGACCTTGCCCGCCTGAGCCTGAAGTACAAGGCCGAGGGCAACGGAACGGACCTCGTCGAGTTCCTCCGCGCCGAGCTGTCCGGAGTGGCCGGCAAGCACGGCGCCGACGACCGCACCAGCACCGACGTCGTGCTCTACGGCTTTGGCCGGATCGGGCGCCTGCTGGCCCGCATCCTCATCGACCACGCCGGCGGCGGACAGGGACTTCGCCTGCGCGCGATTGTGGTCCGCAAGGGCTCGGACAATGACCTGGTCAAGCGTGCATCGCTGCTGCGCCGCGACTCGGTGCACGGCGCCTTCGACGGCACCATCACCGTGGATGAGGCCAACAACACCATCCTGGCCAACGGCACCCTGATCCAGGTCATCTACTCCAACGACCCGACGACCGTTGATTACACGGCCTTCGGCATCAACAACGCCGTCGTCGTCGACAACACCGGACGTTGGCGCGACGAAGAAGGTCTGGCCCAGCACCTGCGCGCCAAGGGCGTTGCCCGCGTTCTGCTCACGGCCCCGGGCAAGGGCAGCCTCAAGAACATCGTGCACGGCATCAACCACGAGGCGATCACCGACGATGACAAGATCATCACGGCCGCGTCCTGCACCACCAACGCCATCACCCCGGTGCTGAAGGTCCTCAACGACAAGTACGGCATCATCCACGGACACGTCGAGACGGTGCACTCGTTCACGAATGACCAGAACCTGATCGACAACTTCCACAACGGTGACCGGCGCGGCCGGTCCGCCGCCCTGAACATGGTGATCACTGAAACCGGTGCCGCCAAGGCCGTGGCCAAGGCACTGCCGGAACTGGCGGGCAAGCTCAGCGGCAATGCCATCCGCGTTCCCACCCCCGACGTCTCGATGGCGATCCTGAACCTGAACTTCGAGACCGCCACCACCAAAGAAGAGATCAACGCCTTCCTGCGCGAGACCTCGCTGAACTCGGACCTGCACAAGCAGATCGACTACATCGATTCACCGGAGGTCGTGTCCACCGACTTCGTGGGTTCCAAGCGCGCCGGCATCGTCGACGGCCTGGCCACCATTTCCAACGGCAAGAACGCCGTTCTCTACGTCTGGTACGACAACGAGTTCGGTTACAGCTGCCAGGTGATCCGGGTGCTGGAGGAAATGGCGCATGTGAATCCGCCGGCCTTCCCCCGCGTTCAGGAATTGGCCGCCTCGCTCTAAGCGGTTTCCACCCGCGAAATGGCAGAAGGTGCGCGTCCCAGCGCTGGGAAGTGCCCCCTGTTGCAATAGGGGGGGTGGGGTTCGTTGGGCCGGACGGGAGCG